>NZ_LABY01000107.1 GCF_001043975.1 Methylobacterium variabile | reverse complement strand
GCCCCGCCGCCTCCGCCGAGCCAGCCCGGGGCCGCCGGGGGGGGTGCCCCCGGGGGTTCCCTGGGGGAAGACCCCGAAGGTTTTGGGCGAGGCCCCCGGGAGGGTGAGGGGGGGGGGGGGGGGGGCGCCGCCCGGGGTGCGACGGGCGGGCGCATGACGAGCCCCCCCTACCGGGGGGGTCCGGGGCGGGCGCGGCCCGGCCGGGGCGGACCAGCCCGGGGCCGCCCGCCGCGGGCCCGCACCGGACCGCGCAACACGGCGCGCGACGCCGCCGAGCGCGCGGCGGGCCCGGCCACCTTCGGTCGCGACATGAGCGACGCTGCCCCCTGGGAGCAGGACGCGGCGCCGCGCCGCGCTCCGGCCAAGCCGTCCGCCAAATCGCCCGCCAAGCCGAGGTCCGAGAAGCCGCGGGCCGACGCCCGGCCTGCCGCGAGGACCGCCCCCCGCGCCCCGACCCGCAGCGCCCCCGAGGACCGTCCGTCGGGCCGGCCGCGCCGCGACGAGCGCCCGGCCGACGCCGAAGCGCCGCCGCGCGCGCCAGCGGCTCCCAGGCCGCCGACCCGGCGGGCGCTGCGCGAGGCGACCGCCGAGGCGCTCGCCACCGGGGTGCAGACCCTGGAGGTGACGCCCGACGAGGCCGGGATGCGCATCGACCGCTTCCTGTCGGCGCGGTTCCCGCAGCTGCCCTTCACCCGCATCCAGAGCCTGGTGCGCAAGGGCGAGCTCAGGGTCAACGGCAAGCGCGCCAAGGCCGCCGACCGGGTCGAGCCCGGCGCCAGCGTGCGGGTTCCGCCCCTGAGCCTGGAGGCGCGGCCACCGGCCCCGGGCTCCGCCCGGGCGGAGGGAGACCTGGCCTTCCTGCGCTCCCTGATCCTCTACGAGGACCAGGACATGATGGTGCTCAACAAGCCCTTCGGCCTCGCCGTGCAGGGGGGATCCGGCACCACCCGCCACGTCGACGGCCTGCTCGAGGCGATGCGCGACAAGGACGGGCAGAAGCCCCGCCTCGTCCACCGCCTCGACAAGGACACGGCGGGCTGCCTGATCGTCGCCAAGACCCGCCTCGCCGCCGCGACGCTGGCCAAGACCTTCCGGTCGCGGGCGGCGCGCAAGATCTACTGGGCACTCGCCGCCGGGGTGCCGAAGGTGCGCCAGGGCCGGATCTCGACCTACCTCGCCAAGGAGGAGATCGGCGACGCGGATGCCCGCATGCGGGTCGCCAAGCACGGCGACGAGGGGGCGAGCCACGCGCTCACCTACTATGCCGTGGTCGACCAGGCCGGCCAGAAGCTCGCCTGGCTGTCGCTGAAGCCGGTCACCGGGCGCACGCACCAGCTGCGCGCCCACGCGGCGCATATCGGCCACCCGCTCGTCGGCGACCCGAAATACTTCGATATCGAGAACTGGGAGCTGCCCGGCGGCCTGCAGAACCGCCTGCACCTGCTCGCCCGGCGCATCGTCATCCCGCACCCGCGCACAGCCAAGCCCATCGACGTGACTGCGCCGCTGCCGCCCCACATGGCGCAGAGCTGGAACCTGCTCGGCTTCGACGCCGCGCGCTACGACCCGATCGTGGAGGCGCCGGAGGCGTGACGCTCCGGCAACTCGTTCCGCCTCAACCCTTGCCAAGAGACCCTTGCCAAGAGACCCTTGCCAAGAACCCTTGGCAGGAGGGGCGGGCGCCTTATTCTCGATCTGGCCGCCGCGATCACGGCGCCAGCGCGGGTCCGCGACCCGTCCGGAGTGAGACCAGCCAGATGACCCCCGCCGCGATCGCAAGCCTCGGCCTGATCGGATTCCTCGCCGTCGCGACCCCCGCCGCGGCGCAGGCCCAGCCGGCTCCCGCCGCCCCGACGCGGCCCGAGCCGGCCGCCCCGGCGACGCCCGCCGCGGCGCGCCCGGACGGCCGGCCCGCGGACGGGCGGGCAACGGAGGCGAGACCCGCGGCCCCCGAGCGCGCCGCCCAGCCGCGCCGCCGCCGGCCGAGCTACGCCGCCTGCAACCGCGCCTCGCAGCGGCGGAGCCTGAAGGGCGGCGCGCGCCGCCGCTTCCTGATCCGCTGCCGCCTGGGCTATGAGCGGATCCAGCCGGGTCAGCCGGCCCGCGCCAGGCCCTGAGCGGCGCGGGCCGCGCCCGGGCAGAGCGAGGCGGGCCCCGAGATCCATGATCCTGATCGTCTTCGACGTCGACGGCACCCTCGTCGACAGCCAGCACATGATCGTGGCGGCGCAAGCCGAGGCGTTCGCGGCGGTCGGTCTGCCGGCGCCGACGCGGGAGCGCTCCCTCTCGGTGGTGGGCCTGTCGCTGCCGCAGGCCTTCACCGCCCTCGTCGGGGCGGACGGGCCGGTGGTCGCCCTGTCGGAGGCCTACAAGCAGGCCTTCAGCCGGCTGCGGGCCCGGGCCGAGATCCGCGAGGCCCTGTTTCCGGGGGCCGCGGCGCTGTTGTCGCGCCTCAACCGCGAGCCGAAGGTGCAGCTCGGCATCGCCACCGGCAAGTCCCGCCGCGGCGTCGACCACCTGCTCGCCGTGCACGGCTGGGACGGCTGGTTCTCGACCGTGCAGACCGCCGACGACGCCCCCTCGAAGCCCCATCCGGCGATGCTCGAGCAGGCGATGGCCGAGACCGGCGCCGAGCCCGCCCGGACGGTGATGATCGGCGACTCGACCTACGACATGGTGATGGCCCGCGGCGCCCACGTCACCGCCCTCGGGGTGGCGTGGGGCTACCACACCCCGCAGGCCCTGAACGCGGCCGGGGCGCACGCCATCGTCGACAGCTTCGCCGAGCTCGAATCCGCCCTGCTCGCGCGGATCGCGACCGCCTGACGACGCCTCGCAACCACCGCCGTCAGGCCCTATCTTGACGACCATGACCAACGACGTGACCCGCGACTGGCTCGGGGATCCCGACGCGCCCTACGACCCGGTGCGCGCCGCCCGCCAAGCCACCAAGCCTGCGCTGCCGAAGCGCTTCTACAAGGAGGCCGGCGTCGCGCCGGCCGAGGACGGCTACCGCCTCGTCCTCGACGGCCGCCCGGCCCATACCCCCGCCCGCCGACGCCTCGCGGTGCCGCAGGCGGCTCTGGCGGAGGCCCTGGCGGAGGAGTGGGGGGCGCAGGGCGAGTTCATCGACCCGGCGCGGATGCCGCTCACCCGCCTCGTCAACTCGGCCCTCGACGGGGTGGCCGAGCGGCGGGACGCGGTGGTGGACGACCTCGCGGCCTATGCGGGCTCCGACCTCGTCGTCTACCGGGCCGGCGACCCGGCGCGCCTGGTGGCGGCGCAGGCCGCGGCCTGGGACCCGGTGCTGGCCTGGGTCCACGAGGCCCTGGGCGCCCGGTTCATGCTGAGCGAGGGGCTGAGCGAGGGGGTGATGCACGTCGCCCAGCCGGAGGCGTCGCTCGAGGCGGTGCGCCGCGCCGTCGAGGCGGTGGAGAGCCCGACGGCGCTCGCCGCCCTGCACTCGATGACGACGCTGACCGGCTCGGTGCTGATCGCGCTCGCCGTCCTGCACGGCCGGCTGACGCCGCAGGAGGCCTGGGCCGCGGCCCATGTCGACGAGACCTTCCAGGCCGAGGTGTGGGGCCGGGACGCGGAGGCCGAGGCGCGCCTCGGCGGGCGGCGCGGGGAGTTCGAGGCCGCGGCACGGGTCGCGGCGCTCAGCGGCTGACGCGCCGGGGCGAGGCACCCCGGCCGCGTTGTTCGGCGGCTCAACGAGCCGCGACTGTCGTTATTTCCGCAGTGAGCCGGTGGCGATGTCGGCGTTCGGGTCGATCATCTGCGGCAAGGACGGCCCGAAGGCGACGAGGCCGCTGACGTCGACGCTGCGGATGTCGACCTCGGCGCCCGGCGCCATCCGGGGCAGGGCGGCGAACATCGGCATGCCGGCCGGCACGCTCTCGGCGAAGCCCGGCACGTCGAGGGCCGGGATTCCGGCCTGGTCGAGGGTGGTGCCTTCGGCGCGGGCGGCGGCGGAGCCGGCCAGCACGAGGCCGGCCGCGATCACGGTCTTGAGAAGCATCTCCGGGTCTCCGGTGCGAGGCATGTCTTGCCGGTACAATGCGCAGACCCCGGCCATGGTTCTCGCGAAAAGCTTATCCGGCCGCGCGCCAGGCCTGATCCGGCACTGCCGCGGCCGGCAGCACGTGGAACAGGTGGAAGCCGCAGATCTCCGCGCCGTGCTCCGCCGCCTCGGCCGAGAAGCCGGCCGGCGCCTCGGACGGGGCGCTGATGCTGCCGGCATAGGTCCAGGCCTCGCCGCTGACGAAGGCCGGCACCGGGAAGTCGTTCGGGACCGCGCAGATCAGGTCCGGCTCCTCGCGCCGGCGAAACAGGTTGTAGGTCGGCCAGCGCCGCACCGTGCGCGGCCGTGCGCGTGTGAACCCTGAGCCCACGCTGCTCGCAATCATGAGCGGTCTCCCCCCGGTTCCGACCCGCTGCATCTTGGGGCCGATGCATATCCGGCGCGCCCGGAACCGCTGATCACATTCGATAAGTTTTCCCGCTTTTCTGTTCAATACTGCCGATACGGCAAAGCCTTGACTGGGCCGTATCGGCAGAAGGCGCAGCCGCCTACCGCTTTCGGTCGAGCCCCGAGGGTTCTGGCCGCGCCGCGTTCCAAATTTTTGAAGGAGGGACAAAGTTTTTTCAGTTTTCCTTCCTGTTCGGGCGCCCGCATAGTCGGTCCCGACACGGCGATCCGGACCGGCGGGCGACGACGAACCCTCCGGTGATCTTCGGACCGCCCGCTCAGTCACCATCTCGAGACGATTCGCCCGAGACGAGTGTGCCGGCCGCATCCCCGCGGCCGGCGACGGGGTTGCGCGCCCCGAATTCCCGCAACCGGACGGGAGCCCGGTCCGGACACGAAGAGGCTGGAGGAGATACCATGGCAGGATCGAGACGCCCGGGCCGCAACTTCCTGTTCGTTCCGGGCCCGACCAACGTGCCGGAGCGGGTCCAGCGCGCGATGATCGTGCCGATGGAGGATCACCGCTCCTCGGCCTTCCCCGAGCTGACCCTGCCGCTGTTCGAGGAGACGAAGACGATCTTCAAGTCCCGCGAGGGCCAGGTCTTCCTGTTCCCGTCGAGCGGCACCGGCGCCTGGGAGGCGGCGCTGACCAACACCCTCTCCCCCGGCGACCGGGTCCTCGCGCCGCGCTTCGGCCAGTTCAGTACCCTGTGGATCGACCTCGCCCAGCGGGTCGGCCTCGACGTGGAGATCCAGGACGAGGAATGGGGCACGGGCGCGCACCCGGAGCGGATCGAGGAGGCCCTGCGGGCCGACCGCGAGCACCGGATCAAGGCCGTGCTGGTCGTCCACAACGAGACCGCCACCGGCGTCACCTCCGACATCGGCGCGGTGCGCCGGGCGATCGACGCGGCGAGCCACCCGGCGATGCTCTACGTCGACGGCGTCTCGTCGATCGGCAGCATCGACTTCCGGGCGGAGGAATGGGGCGTCGACTGCGCCATCACCGGCTCGCAGAAGGGCCTGATGCTGCCGGCGGGTCTCGGCATCGTCTGCGCCAGCAAGCGGGCGCTGGCGGCAGCCAGGACCGCCGAGTGCCGGCGCGCCTATTTCGACTTCGCCGACCAGGCCAAGGCCAACGCCACCGGCTACTTCCCCTACACGCCGCCCCTGCCGCTGCTCTACGGCCTGCGCGAGGCCCTGCGCTGCCTGGCCGAGGAGGGGCTGGAGCAGGTCTTCGCCCGTCACCGCCGGCTCGCCGACGGCACCCGCGCCGCGGTGCGGGCCTGGGGTCTCAAGCTCTGCGCCCGCGACCCGAAGTGGCACTCCGACACGGTGAGCGCCGTGATGGTGCCGGAGGGCGCGAACGGCGCGGCGGTCATCGACATCGCCTACCGGCGCTACGACCTCGCCCTCGGGGCCGGCCTGTCGAAGGTCGCCGGCAAGCTCTTCCGCATCGGCCACATCGGCGACCTCAACGAGCTGATGCTGCTCGGGGCTCTGGCGGGCTGCGAGATGGCGATGCTGGATGCCGGCATCCGCATCGAGCCCGGACGCGGCGTCGCGGCGGCGCAGGAGCACTTCCGGAGCGCGCGGGAGGGGACGTGACCTCCGCCGCTCCCCCCTCTCCCCCGCGGGAGAGGGGACCCCGCCCTGTCCTGAGACCGGCTGCAAACACCCGACCCGCCGTGCCATTCTGCCGCGCCATGCCCCGCGACCGTGCCGGGGCGCCGGAGACCACCCAACCATGTCCCACCGCATCGTCTTCCTCGACCGCGAGACCCTGGACGCCGAGCTGCGGCGCCCGAGCTTCCCGCACACCTTCGCCGAGTACCCGGTGACGGCGCCCGAGGAGATCGTCGAGCGGCTCAAGGACGCCGAGATCGCGATCATCAACAAGGTGCCGATGCGGGCCGAGACCCTCGCCCGGCTGCCGAAGCTGAAGCTGATCGCCGTCGCGGCGACCGGCACCGACGTGGTCGACAAGGCCGCCGCCAAGGAGCGCGGGATCACGGTCGTCAACGTCCGCAACTACGCCTTCAACACCGTGCCGGAGCACGTGATCGGGCTGATCTTCGCGCTCCGGCGGGCGATCGTTCCTTATGCCAACTCGGTCCGCCGCGGCGACTGGGGGCGGGCCCGGCACTTCTGCTACTTCGACTACCCGATCCGCGACGTCGCCGGCTCCACCCTCGGCATCGTCGGCTACGGGGCGCTCGGCAAGTCGATCGGCCAGCGGGCCGAAGCCCTCGGGATGCGGGTGCTGGCCTACGACGTGATGCCCCAACCCGGCCTCGTCGACCTCGACACGATCCTGCGCGAGAGCGACGTCATCACCCTGCACGCGCCGCTGACGCCCGACACCCGCAACATGATCGGGCGCGAGGAGCTGGCGCGGATGAAGCGTGACGCGATCCTGATCAACACCGCCCGCGGCGGCCTCGTCGACGAGGCGGCGCTGGCGGAGGCGCTGACCGCCGGCACGATCGGCGGGGCGGGCTTCGACGTGCTCACCAGCGAGCCGCCGCAGGACGACAACCCGCTGCTCGACCTCGACCTGCCGAACCTCATCATCACCCCCCACGTCGCCTGGGCGAGCCGCCAGGCGATGCAGATCCTGGCCGACCAGCTCGTCGACAACATCGAGGCCTTCGTGGCCGGCCGGCCGCAGAACGTGGTGGAGTAGGGCGGGCGGGCCAGTTACCCCGCTCCGGTACGACAGACGATCCGCGGGCCGAGCGGCCGCGGACGGAAGGACGACGATGAAGAAACTTCTGTTCCAGTTCGATACCGACCCGATGCCCAGCGTGTTCGACACGGTGGTGGGCTACGACGGCGGCGCCGACGTGATCACGGGCTACGCCAACGTCACCCCGGACACGGTCGGGGCGCTGGTCGACGGCACGATCTACACCCGCGGCGGCGCGGAGAAGAAGTCGACCGCGATCTTCGTCGGCGGCGGCAGCATGGCGGCCGGCGAGGCGGTGTTCCGGGCGGTGCGCAAGCGCTTCTTCGGCCCGTTCCGGGTGTCGTGCATGCTCGACTCCAACGGCTCGAACACCACGGCGGCGGCGGGCGTCGCCCTCGTTGCCAAGGCGGCGGGCTCGCTCCAGGGCAAGCGCGCCCTGGTGCTTGCCGGCACCGGCCCGGTCGGCATGCGCTCGGCGGCCCTGCTCGCCAAGGAGGGCGCGGCCGTGACCCTCGCCGGGCGCCAGCTCGCCAAGGCGGAGGAGGCGGCCCGAGCGATCGAATCCCGCTTCAAGGTCGCGATCCGGGCGATCGAGACGCCGGATGCCGCCTCCCGCGCCGCCGCTGTCGCCGAGGCCGAGGTCGCGTTCTCGGCCGGCGCGATCGGGCTCGAGCTCGTCTCGGAGGAGCAGTGGAGCGGCGTGCAGGCCCTCCGCCTCATCGCCGACTACAACGCCCAGCCGCCCCTCGGCTTCGGCGGCATCGAGGCCACCGACAAGGGCAAGGCGCGCCACGGCAAGACCGTGTTCGGAGCGCTGGGCATCGGCGGGCTGAAGCTCAAGCTGCACCGGGCCTGCGTCGCGAAGCTGTTCGAGAGCACCGAGCTCGTCCTCGACGCCGAAGAGATCTACGCGCTCGCGAAAGAGATGGCGTGATGGCGCACGATCCGGCTTCCGAGGACACGATCCCGGGCTTCCTCGACGCGCTCGCGAGCGAGCGGCCGACCCCCGGCGGCGGCGGCGCGGCGGCGATCTCCGGCGCCATGGGGGCGGCCCTGGTCTCGATGGTCTGCAACCTCACCATCGGCAAGAAGAAGTACGCCGAGGTCGAGGCCGAGATGGTCGCGACCCGCGACCGGGCCGAGGCCCTGCGGGGTGCGCTGACCGGCATGATCGCCGAGGACGTCATGGCCTTCAACGCCGTGATGGGAGCCTACGGCCTGCCGAAGGCGAGCGACGACGAGAAGGCGGCCCGGGCGGCCGCGATCCAGGTGGCGCTCCGCCAGGCCACCGACGTGCCGCTCGCCTGCGCCCGGGCCTGCCGGGCGGTGATCGACCTGTGCGAGGGGATCGCCGAGCGCGGCAACCTCAACGTGGTCAGCGACGCGGGCGTCGCGGTGCTGGCCGCCCAGGCCGGCCTGCGCAGCGCCGCCCTCAACGTCTACGTGAACGCCAAGGCGATCGAGGATCGCGGCTTCGCGGAAGGCCGCCTCGCCGACCTCGCCCGGGCGCTCGACGGCGCCGACGCCCTGACCGAGCGGGTCTACGGGCTGGTGAAGTCGAAGCTGACCTAGGGTTCAGCACGCTCGGTCCCAGCGCCGGGCGACATGGTCGAAGCAGCGCAACCGGGCTTTTTGAGCCGGGCGCGAGGTACCCCCTCGCGCCCGGAACGGGGAGCCTTTGCCCAAAACCCAGGAGGACGCCATGGACGTGCACGAGTACCAGGCCAAGGAGCTGCTCGCGAGCTTCGGCGTGCCGATCCCGAAGGGCGCCGTGGCCTTCAGCCCCGACCAGGCGGTCTACGCCGCCACCGAGCTCGGCGGGGGGCACTGGGCGGTGAAGGCGCAGATCCACGCGGGCGCCCGCGGCAAGGCCGGCGGCATCCGGCTGTGCCGCACCACCCACGAGGTCCGGGACGCCGCCATGGACCTGCTCGGCCGCCGCCTCGTCACGCAGCAGACCGGCCCCGAGGGCAAGCCGGTGCAGCGGGTCTACGTCGAGACCGCCGACCCGTTCGAGCGCGAGCTCTACCTCGGCTTCGTCCTCGACCGGAAGGTCGAGCGGGTGCGCGTCGTCGCCTCGAAGGCCGGCGGCATGGACATCGAGGAGATCGCCGCGACCGATCCCGACGCGCTGCTGCAGGTGGTGGTGGAGCCGGCGGTCGGCCTGCAGCCCTTCGAGGCGCGGGAGCTCGCCTTCCAGCTCGGCCTCTCGATCAAGCAGGTCGGCGGCGCGGTGAAGACCATCATGAGCGCCTACCGCGCCTTCCGCGATTGCGACGCCACCATGCTGGAGATCAACCCGCTCGTCGTCACCCGGGACGACCGGGTGCTGGCGCTCGACGCCAAGATGTCGTTCGACGACAACGCGCTCTTCCGGCGCCGCGCCATCGCCGACATGCACGACCCCTCGCAGAGCGACCCGCGCGAGGCCCAGGCCGCCGAGCACAACCTGAACTACATCGGCCTCGAGGGCGAGATCGGCTGCATCGTCAACGGTGCCGGCCTCGCCATGGCGACCATGGACATGATCAAGCACGCGGGCGGCGAGCCGGCGAACTTCCTCGACGTCGGCGGCGGCGCCTCGCCCCACCGCGTCGCCACGGCCTTCCGCCTCGTCCTCTCCGACCCGAACGTGAAGGCGATCCTCGTCAACATCTTCGCGGGCATCAACCGCTGCGACTGGATCGCCGAGGGCGTGGTCCAGGCGGCCCGGGAGGTGGAGATCGGCGTGCCTCTCGTGGTCCGGCTCGCCGGCACCAACGTCGAGGCCGGCAAGGCGATCCTGGAGAGGAGCGGCCTCGACCTCATCACCGCCGACACCCTGACCGAGGCCGCCGAGAAGGCCGTCGCGGCCGTCCGAACCACCCATTGAGGAGGGGAGCCCGATGAGCATCCTGATCGACGAGACGACCCGGATCCTGGTCCAGGGCATCACCGGGGACAAGGGCAGCTTCCACACCCGCGAGATGATCGAGTACGGCAGCAAGGTCGTGGCCGGCGTCACCCCGGGCAAGGGCGGCCGCCGCGAGCACGGCGTGCCGGTCTTCGACACGGTCCGCCAGGCCGTGCGCGAGACCGGGGCCGAGGCCAGCATCACCTTCGTGGCCCCGCCCTTCGCGGCCGACGCCATCATGGAGGCGGCGGATGCCGGCATCCGGCTGATCTGCTCGATCACCGACGGCATCCCGGCCCAGGACATGATGCGGGTGAAGCGCTACCTGCGGCGCTACCCGAAGGAGCGCCGGCCGATGGTGGTCGGCCCCAACTGCGCCGGCATCATCTCGCCGGGCAAGGCGATGCTCGGCATCATGCCCGGCCACATCTACCTCAAGGGCAATGTCGGGGTGATCTCCCGCTCCGGCACGCTGGGCTACGAGGCCGCCGCGCAGATGAAGGCGGTGGGCCTCGGCATCTCGACCTCCGTCGGGATCGGCGGCGACCCGATCAACGGCTCGTCCTTCCTCGACCATCTCGCCCTGTTCGAGGCCGATCCGGACACCGCGGCGGTGCTAATGATCGGCGAGATCGGCGGGCCGCAGGAGGCCGAGGCCGCGGCCTGGATTCAGGCGAACATGCGAAAGCCCGTGGTCGGCTTCGTCGCCGGGCTGACCGCCCCGAAGGGCCGCAAGATGGGGCATGCCGGCGCGATCATCTCGGCCGCCGGCGACAGCGCCGGCGAGAAGGCCGAGATCATGCGCTCCTTCGGCCTCACCGTGGCCCCGAGCCCCGGCGCCTTCGGCACCACCATGGCGCAGGTGATGGCGGAGCGCCGCCGGGCGGCGTGAGCCGACCCATCGGCTCGCACGTCCCGGTCGTGCGCATTCCTCCTCTCCCCGCGGGCGGGGAGAGGAGACGATCGGCGCCTCATCCTCGACACTCCTCCCTCGATCCCCACGGGGAGCCCCATGATCCACACTCCCGTTCCCGCCACGCCCTTCGTTCCGCCGGTGATCACCGGCACGGACGACCGGGTCGCCCTCGACGTGCTGTTCCGCTCGCTGGTGGACGTCTGCCGGCGTCACCAGCCGGAGCTGGAGGCGGTGCTGCACGGGCAGGCGACCATCGCCGGGCTGTCGCCGGAGCTGACGGCGCGGGCGCTCCAGGTCCAGGGCATCTGGTTCCAGCTGATCGCGATCGCCGAGCAGAACACCGCCATGCGCCGGCGCCGCCACGTCGAGCGCAGCGAGGGGCGTGACCGGCTCAAGAACTCCTTCGGCGCCGTCCTGGCCCGGGCCGCCGCGCGGGGCGTGCCGCCCGAGGCGGTGCATCAGCTCCTCACGTCGCTGCGGGTGCGCCCGACCCTGACGGCACACCCGACCGAGGCCAAGCGCGTCACGGTGCTGGAGAAATTCCGGCGCATCTACCTGATCCTGAAGGAGATGGAGATGCCGCGCTGGACCGAGCGCGAGCGCCACGCCCTGATGGACGACCTGCGCGACCAGATCGAGCTGGTCTGGATGACCGGCGAACTGCACCTGGAGAAGCCGACCGTCGACCGGGAGGTGGCCTGGGGTCTGCACTTCTTCGACGAGACGCTGTTCGAGATGCTGCCCGAGACTCTGGGCTCGCTCGAGGAGGCCCTGGACTCCGCCTATCCGGGCGCCCGGTTCGAGGTGCCGCCGTTCTTCCAGTTCGGCTCGTGGATCGGCGGCGACCGGGACGGCAACCCCTTCGTCACCGCCAAGGTCACCCGGCGCACCCTCCGGCGCAACGCGCTGGCGAGCCTCCGGCGCTACCGCGACGGCGTCACCGGGCTCGCCCGCACGCTCTCGATCAGCGAGCGCGCCCTGCCGATCCCTGAGGCTTTCCGGGCCGCCCTCGCGCGCCAGCTCGCGCGCCAGCCGGACGGCGAGGCGATCGCGCGGCGCAACCCGGGCGAGCCCTACCGGCAGTTCCTGACCTGCCTGCGGCGGCGCCTCGACACGACGGTCGCCGGGCTGGCGGAGGAGCCCGGAGACCCCGCGCCGGGCCCCGGCTACGCCGATGCCGACGACCTGATCAACGACCTGCGCGACCTCGAGCACGGCCTCGCCCAGGCGGGCTGCCCGTCACTGGCCACCGATTTGGTGCGGCGGGTGCGCCGGATGGTCGAGATCTTCCGCTTCTCGACGGTGCGGCTCGACATCCGCGAGAACACCACTCGCACCACCCGGGCACTCCAGGCGCTGTGGCGCCGCGCGCATGACGGCGAGCCGCCGGACGTCGATGCCCCGGCCTGGACGGCCTGGCTCGAAGCCGAGCTGGCGCGCCCGCTCGACGGCCTGCCCGATCTCTCCGGCCTGCCCGAGGAGGCACGGGAGACCCTCGCCACCTTCCGGCTGGTGGCGGAGATGCGCGGCAGCCTCGACCGCGAGGCCTTCGGCGCCTTCGTGCTGTCGATGACCCACTCGGTGCCCGACATCCTGGGCGTCTACCTGCTCGCCAAGACCGCCGGAATCTTCCTCGACGCGGCGGGAATCGAGGTCTGTCCGCTGCCGATCGTGCCGCTGTTCGAGACCATCGACGACCTGCGCGCGGCCCCGGCGATCATGCGGGCGCTGCTCCGGGTCCCGGTGGTGCGCCGCTCCGCCCGCCGGCAGGGCGGGGTGCAGGAGGTGATGATCGGCTACTCGGATTCGAACAAGGACGGCGGCTTCGTCGCCTCGAACTGGGAGCTGGCAAAGGCGCAGAGGCTGCTGACCCAGGTCGGCGAACAGGCCGGGATCGGCATCGCCTTCTTCCACGGCCGCGGCGGCTCGGTCAGCCGCGGCGGCGCGCCGACCGCGCGGGCCATCGCCGCCCAGCCGCCGGGCTCGATCCGGGGCCGGTTCCGCACCACCGAGCAGGGCGAGGTCGTCTCGTTCAAGTACGCCAACCGCGGCACCGCCGCCTACCAGATGGAACTGCTCGCCTCGGCGGTGCTGGCCCACGCCCTCGACGGCGACGCGGCCGGCGGCGGGCCGGCCGCGAACCCGGAATTCGACGACGTCCTGGAGGCGCTCTCCGGCGCCTCGCGGGCAGCCTACAGCAAGCTGCTCACCCATCCGGGCCTGATGGCCTATTTCGGCGCCGCGAGCCCGCTCGACGAGATCGCGCTCCTCAACATCGGCTCGCGGCCGGCCCGCCGCTTCGGCGCCCGCAGCCTGGCCGACCTGCGGGCGATCCCCTGGGTCTTTGCCTGGAGCCAGAACCGGCACGGCATCACCGGCTGGTACGGGGTCGGCAGCGGCCTCAAGAGCCTCCTCGACGTGCGCGGGGAAAACGGCCGGGCGCTGCTGCGTCGGATGTTCGAGGAGTCGCCGCTCTTCCGCCTGATCATGGACGAGGTCGAGAAGACGCTGCTCACCGTCGACCTCGGGATCGCCCGCGACTTCGCCGGGCTCTGCCCGGACGAGGGCGCGCGCGAGGCTGTCTTCGCGATGATCGAGGCCGAGTATCGGCTCACTTGCGCGATGGCGCTGGAGGTGAGCGGCGCGCCGGCGCTGGCCGAGCGCTTCCCCCTCTATCGCGGCCGGCTCGCCGAGCGGCTGCCGGTGCTCAACCAGGTCAGCCGCGAGCAGGTCGCCCTGCTGCGCCGCTTCCGGGCCGAGACCGACGAGGCGAAGCGCGAGACGCTGAAATCCGCGCTGCTCCTGTCGATCAACTGCGTCGCCACCGGGTTCGGCGCAACGGGGTGAGGCCGAGTGAGGCGCCAATCCTCTCCCCGCGGGCGGGGAGAGGGGACGCCCGCGCCTCGTCTTTCCCCGAACAGCCCCGCGCCCCTCAGGGTGAGAGACACGCCACCTTCCGTCATGGTGCTCCCGTCCCCACCGGACCGCCAAACCATCTCAAGGAGGAACCCCGATGAGCTTCACCCTCGTCCAGCAGGCCACGCCGCGCCTGCACCGCTCCGAGCTGGCGGTGCCGGGCTCGAACCCGACCTTCATGGAGAAGTCGGCGAAATCCGCCGCCGACGTGATCTTCCTCGACCTCGAGGACGCCGTCGCACCCGACGACAAGGAGCAGGCGCGGAAAAACATCGTCCAGGCCCTCAACGACATCGATTGGGGGGGAAAGACGATGATGATCCGCATCAACGGGCTCGACACCCACTACATGTACCGCGACGTGATCGACATCGTGGAGGCCTGCCCGCGCCTCGACATGATCCTGATCCCGAAGGTCGGGGTGCCGGCGGACGTCTACGCGATCGACGTGCTGGTGACGCAGATCGAGCAGGCCAAGCGGCGCGAGAAGCGGATCGGCTTCGAGGTGCTGATCGAGACCGCCCTCGGCATGGCCAACGTCGAGGCGATCGCCCAATCCTCGAAGCGGCTCGAGGCGATGTCGTTCGGCGTCGCCGACTACGCCGCCTCGCTGCGCGCCCGCTCGACCGTGATCGGCGGCGTCAACCCGGACTATTCCGTGCTGACCGACAAGGACGCGGAGGGCGGGCGCCAGACCCACTGGCAGGATCCGTGGCTGTTTGCCCAGAACCGGATGCTGGTGGCCTGCCGGGCCTACGGCCTGCGCCCGATCGACGGCCCCTTCGGCGACTTCTCCGATCCGGACGGCTACCGCTCGGCCGCGCGGCGCTGCGCGGCGCTCGGCTTCGAGGGCAAGTGGGCGATCCACCCCTCGCAGATCGAGCTCGCCAACGAGGTCTTCACCCCGAGCGAGGCCGAGGTGACCAAGGCGCGGCGCATCCTCGCAGCGATGGAGGAGGCGGCGAAGGCCGGCCGCGGCGCCGTCTCCCTCGACGGCAGGCTCATCGACATCGCGTCGATCCGCATGGCCGAGGCGCTGATCGGTAAGGCGGACGCGATGGCGCGCGCCTGACGCGGACGGACGGCGCGCGTCTCCAAACGTCGCGCCATCCTGCACCGGCGAGGGGCCTGTTCCGTCCACCGCGCAGAAACGACGCACGGAACTCGCATACTGCAGAAACAGTCGAGTGCCATACGGCTGAAGGATGCCGGACCGCGCGGCCGCCTCGGCGGTCGCCTGAGCTTGTCTCCGGCCGGCTCCGGACTTGTGGAAGCGCGCGACCGATGAGATCAGAACAGGGCGCTGGACCGAAGAAGCGCCGGCGCGGCGGATGGCTGCTGGCCCTGATGGTGCTGGCCGGGGCCGGCGGGGCCTATGCCTGGCAGAGCCGCGAGCATGCCGGCGCGGCGAAGCCCGCCGCCCGGGCCCCGGCCCCGGTGCCGGTGACCTTCGCCCAGGTCGAGCAGGGCCCGCTCGGGGTGGTCCTCGGCGGCCTCGGCACGGTGCAGGCCTACAACACCGTGCAGGTGCGCAGCCGCGTCGACGGCGAGATCCTGAAGATCGGCTTTCGCGAAGGCCAGGTGGTGAAGAAGGGCGACCTCCTCGCCCAGGTCGACCCGCGAACCTACCAGGCCGCCCTCGACCAGGCCAAGGCGAAGAGGACCCAGGACGAGGCCAACCTGAAGAACGCCAAGGCCGACCTCGAGCGCTACACCAAGCTCGGCGACTACGCCTCGCGCCAGCAGACCGAGACACAAGGGGCGCAGGTGAGCCAGCTCACCGCCCAGGTCGCTTCCGACCAGGCGGCGATCGACAATGCGACGGCCCAGCTCTCCTACACGACGATCCAGGCGCCGATCGACGGCGTCACCGGCTTCCGCCAGATCGACGTCGGCAACATCGTCAACGCCGCTCAGGCGACCGCGATCGTCACCATCACCCAGGTCGAGCCGATCTTCGTGGTCTACACCGCGCCCGAGGAGCAGCTGCGCGAGGTGACGAAGGCGCTCGCCGCCGGACCCGTGCCGGTCGAGGCCTGGAGCACCGACGGGCTGACCAAGCTGTCGGACGGGCGCCTCGACCTCGTCAACAACCAGGTCGACACCGCCACCGGCACGATCCGGCTCAAGGCGTCGTTCGCCAACAAGGACCACGCCCTGTGGCCGGGCCTGTCGGTCTCGACCCGGATGCGCACCGGCACGATCCCCGAGGCCGTCACGGTGCCGGACGACGCGGTGCAGCACGGGCCGAAGGGCCTCTACGCCTTCGTGGTCGACGAGCAGCAGCGGGCGCACACCCAACCCATCGCGGTCGGGCGCTCCAACGACGGCCGCACCCAGGTGCTCAAGGGCCTCGCCCCCGGCCAGACGGTGATCTGGCGCGGCCAGTCGCGGGTGCAGGAGGGGGCGCTCGTCGCCGAGACGAAGCCGTCTTCCAACGCCGCCCTGGCGCAGAGCGAGGCGCGCTGACATGCAGTTCGGGTCCGGGCAGGAGAATGCCGCGCGTACCGGCATCTCCGGCTACTTCATCCGCTTCCCCGTCGCGACCTCGCTGATCATGGCGGGGATCCTGTTCATCGGGATCGTCGCCTATCCGCTGCTCGGCGTCGCCCCCCTGCCGCAGGTCGACTTCCCGACGATCCAGGTCACCGCGCAGCTGCCCGGCGGCAGCCCGGAGACCATGGCGTCCTCGGTGGCCCAGCCGCTCGAGCGACAATTCGCCCAGATCCCCGGCGTCAGCCAGATGACCTCGACGAGTGCCCTCGGCATCTCGTCGATCACGGTGCAGTTCGACCTCAACCGCAACATCGACGCGGCGGCCAACGACATCCAGGCGGCGATCAACGCCGCCGGCGGCCAGCTGCCCAAGACCCTGCCGAGCCCGCCGACCTACCGCAAGGTGAACCCGGCCGATTCGCCGATCCTGCTGCTCTCCGCCACCTCCGACACCCTGCCGCTGATCGAGGTCGACGACGCCGCCGACGTGCAGCTGGCCCAGCGCATCAGCCAGATCTCCGGCGTCGGCCAGGTGCTGATCGGCGGCCAGCAGAAGCCGGCGGTCCGGGTGCAGATCGACCCGGCCAAGCTCGTCGCCAAGGACCTCTCGCTCGAGGACGTCCGCACCCAGCTCACCCTCACCACGGTGAACAACCCGAAGGGCAACTTCGACGGGGCGACCCGGAGCTACACGGTCTACGCCAACGACCAGCTCACCGCCGCGAAGGACTGGAACGACGTCATCATCGCCTACCGCAACGGCGCGCCCTTGCGGGTGCGCGACATCGGCACGGCGGTGGCGGGCCCGGAGGACGCCAAGCAGGCGGCCTGGGCGAACGGCCATCGCGGCGTGTTCCTGGTCATCTTCAAGCAGCCCGGCGCCAACGTCATCGACACCGTCGACCGGATCAAGGCCGAGCTGCCGCGCATCACCGCGGCGCTGCCCGCGGGCGTGACGGTCAAGACGCTGAGCGACCGCACCCAGACCATCCGCGCCTCGGTCGAGGACGTGCAGTTCACGCTGCTCATCACCATCGCCCTCGTCGTGGCGGTGATCTTCGTCTTCCTGCGCTCGGTCTGGGCCACCATCATCCCGAGCGTGACGGTGCCGCTGGCCCTGCTCGGCGCCTGCGCGCTGATGTGGCTGGCTGGCTACACCCTCGACAACCTGTCGCTGATGGCGCTCACCATCGCGGTCGGCTTCGTCGTCGACGACGCGATCGTGGTGCTCGAGAACATCGCCCGGTACGTCGAGGAGGGGATGAAGCCGATGCAGGCGGCGCTCAAGGGCGCCGGCGAGATCGGCTTCACCATCGTGTCGATCTCGGTCTCGCTGATCGCGGTGCTGATCCCGCTGCTCCTGATGGGCGGCATCATCGGACGGCTGTTTCGCGAGTTCGCGGTCGTGCTGTCGATGACGATCGGCGTCTCGGCCTTCGTGTCGCTGTCGCTGACGCCGATGATGGCCTCGCGCTTCCTCAAGGAGCACAGGGCCGAGCAGCACGGGCGGCTCTACCGCTGGAGCGAGCGGGTCTTCGACGGGCTGCTCTCGGCCTACGAGTCCGCCCTCGACGTGGCACTCCGCCACCACGTCGTCACGTTCCTGACCTTCCTCGGCACGGTGGCGCTCACCGGCTACCTTTTCGTGATCATCCCGAAGGGCTTCTTCCCGCAGCAGGACACGGGGCTGATCGTCGGCATCACCGAGGGTGGGCAGGACATCTCGTTCTCGGCGATGGAGGACCGCCAGCGCGCGGTCGGCGCGGTGATCCAGGCCGATCCGGACGTGGCGAGCGTCGCGATGTCGATCGGCGGCAGCGGCCAGGCGCTCAATTCCGGCCGGATGTTCATCACGCTCAAGCCGCGGGACGACCGCGAGGCCGACGCGTTCCAGATCATCAACCGCCTGCGGCCGAAGCTCGACCGGCTCGAGGGCGTGAAGGTCTTCCTCCAGGCCTCGCAGGACGTGCGCACCGGCGGGCGCGCCTCGCGCACCCAGTTCGAGTACACGCTGCAGGATCCGAACCTCGACGAGCTCAACACCTGGTCGCCGCGCCTGCTCGACAAGCTCAAGACGCTGCCGGAACTCCGCGACGTCGCCACCGACCAGCAGACCAGCGGCACGACCCTGACCCTGTCGATCAACCGCGACGCCGCCTCGCGCTTCGGCATCACGCCGCAGCTCATCGACGACACGCTCTACGACGCGATCGGCCAGCGCCAGGTGGCGCAGTACTTCACGCAGCTCAACAGCTACCACGTCGTCATGGAGATCCTGCCGTCGCTCCAGGGCACGCCGGAATCCCTGCGCAACATCTACGTGAAGTCGCCCTCGACCGGCGGCCAGGTGCCGCTCGCGGCCTTCGCGACCTGGACCACCGCGCCGGTGCGCCCGCTCTCGATCAGCCACCAGGGCCAGTTCCCGTCGGTGACGATCAGCTTCAACCTCGCGCCGAACGTCGCCCTCGGGCAGGCGACCGCCGCGATCGACAAGGCCGCCAAGGATCTCGGCGTCCCCGCCACCTTGGCGACGGGCTTCCAGGGCACCGCCCAGGCGTTCCAGCAATCGCTCTCGACGGTGCCGCTCCTGATCGCCGCCGCCCTGGTGGTGGTCTACCTGATCCTCGGCATCCTGTACGAGAGCTACATCCACCCGCTGACCATCCTGTCGACCCTGCCCTCGGCCGGCGTCGGCGCGCTCGCGATGCTGCTGCTGTTCGGCTACGACTTCAGCCTGATCGCGCTCATCGGCATCATCCTGCTGATCGGCATCGTGAAGAAGAACGGCATCATGCTGGTCGATTTCGCGATCGTGGCCGAGCGCCACGAGGGGGTCGGCCCCGAGGAGGCGATCCGCCGCGCCGCGCTGCTGCGCTTCCGCCCGATCCTGATGACCACGATGGCGGCCCTGCTCGGCGGCATCCCGCTGATGTTCGGCACCGGCACCGGCTCGGAGATCCGCCAGCCCCTCGGCTACGCCATGGTCGGCGGCCTCGCGGTGAGCCAGGTGCTGACGCTGTTCACCACGCCGGTGATCTACATCTACCTCGACAAGCTCTCGACCCTCCTGTCCGGGCGCACGCACGGGCCTGAGGACGAGGACGAGGACGAGGCGCCGGAGGACGAGGCGCCGCCTCAGCTGCGGGAGGCGGCGGAGTAGGGGGCTGCGCTCGCATCGAGGCGCGGCGGACCGAGGCTCAGGCCGCGCAGACGAAGTCGCGCAGGACCGCGAGCGCGCGGTCGGGCGCGTCGCCGAACACGCCGTGCCCGCACTCCGCGAACCGCTCGAACCGCACACGGTCGGGCGGCAGGGCCGCCACGAGCGCCTCGCTGAACGCGATCGGCACCACCGGGTCGTGCCTCGCCCGCCATGACGAGCACCGGGCAGCGCAGGGACCCGAGCGCGGACCTGAAATCCATCCGGCCCTGCTCGTTCTCGGGGCCGTTGAAATGCAGCGCGGTGTCGTGGCGCATCCGCACGCGCCGAAGGGCATCCGGATCGGCCGGGGTCCGACGGTAGAGCGGCACGCAGGTACGGAAGTACTCCCCCCGGCGCTCCCCGGTCGGGGCCGTCCAGTAGGCCTCGGCGGCCCTCGCCGCCTCGGGGCCGCCGAGCCGCCCGAACGCCTCGAACATCGCCGGGAACTCGAGCTTGGCCGCGGTGCTGACCAGGACGAGCTTGCCCGCGTGGTCCGGGTGGCGCGTAGGATTGCGCGACGTAGCCGCCCCACGACATCCCGAGCACGACCGGCCGCACGAGCCCGAGCGCGTCGCACAGGCCCTTCACGTCGTCGCCCCACTAGGCCAGCGTCCAGGCGGAGCGGTCGCCGTCCTCGCTGCGGCCGTTGCCGCGATGGTCGTAGTAGACCACCTGCGCCACGTCGCTCAGCCGGGAGAAGAGAGGCTTGAAGCCGCCGTGGTCAAAGCCTGGGCCGCCATGCAGGAGCAGCAGCGTCGGCTTCTCCCGCATGACGCCGCCCTCCGGCACGAGCCCGGCATTCTCCACGTCCACGAACAGGCGGACGCCGTTGACGGTAACGAACATGCGGGCGGTCGCTCCTCCACGCACGACACGGCGAAGACCCACCGATGCCGGGCGGAACAGGTGTCACCGCGGAGGCATGGAGGAGGCGCCCGCAGCGCGTCGGCCGATGTGCAGGCGTGCCGCGAAGGCGGCCGTCCTCTAGGCCACCGCAGCCTGCTGCTGCACGCTCAGCAGCATGTTGGCGATCTGGCGCACCTGCAGCTCGCTGTCCTGGAGCTCCTTCTTGCGGGCGCCGCCATAGGCGAATTCATCGTGGTCGATGACCGGGACCGGGAGGCCCGCTTCCTCGAAGTGGCTCTCGAGCCGGGCGAGGAGCTGCTCCCAGACGCCGAGGCGCGACCAGCGGATGAAGGTCTGCGCCGCCATCCACCACGGTCCGTACTGATCCGGGACCGCCCGCCAGTTGGTGTCGTGCCAGTGCCGCCAGAGGATCGCGTCGACGGTTCGCTTGAGGTCGTGCGGCTGCGTCTTGCCACGAGGCCGACAGCCCTCGAGCAAAGGTGCCAACACAGCCCATTGCGCCTCCGTCAACATAAACATCCCCCTCGCCCGAGCGGCCTCCGCGACTCTTATTACCAAGGGTAATGTGTTTCTTCAATCGGCTCACTGGCCGGTGTTCGCGTCTTACGCCTCGGAGCAACATGATATGTCGTCCAGATCGTTTGTGTTCGAACATGTTGGATGCGAATAAGATTGTAAAAATACTTGTAAGACTAAATGTTTCAGTTTGTAATTACTTGCAAAATAAGAGGGCCGAGCGTGAAGTAAAATGCGCTCCAGTCGGCGCGCTACAGTGGCAGAGACCGACCCAGCGTTCTTAGAAACGACAGGAGCCTTGGCGGCTGCAACCGCCTCTTTCTCATTTGTTATTTTGCTAAAGTAGAAATATATCAGTTAAAATGCCCAGAAAATCCGCACCCGTGCGCCCACCTCTCGCTGCGTCGCAGCAGGCAGCGAGGATGGCAGAACCCTGTCGCATCTAGGTCACATGCCGGCCCGGCAGCGATGGAGCGGCCCACGCGCCGCGACCCGTGACCCGTGACAGGTCCTCGTGCCGGCATCGCTGGATCGGGCACCGCACGCGGGAGGATTGTCATCGCGCCAACGAGGCGAGGGGGCGCTCTGCAGGAGGAGGACGCGAGCGGACCGGTACAGGGCCGTCCCTGACCCGGCTCAGTCACGCAATGGTGCCGACACTCCCGGTCACTCCCTGCTCGTCATTCCGCCGTGATGAAGAGCCGTGGGCGCCGACGCGAAAGGGGTGGTGGAGCCAGGCGGAATCGAACCGCCGACCTCTTGAATGCCATTCAAGCACTCTCCCAACTGAGCTATGGCCCCGATCCCTCGGCCACGGGCCTCGTGGCCGCAGCGTTTCGCATGCCGGCCGCAGCGCTTGGGAACGCGCGGCTCAAAAGAAAAAAGCCGCCGAAGCGGCTCATCCGGGATCCGGCTCGAAGCCGGGAAGGTGATGGTGGAGCTAAGCGGGATCGAACCGCTGACCTCTTGAATGCCATTCAAGCGCTCTCCCAGCTGAGCTATAGCCCCATCCGTCAGCCGCGGCGCTGGGGACGCCGGCGGGTCTCGTCAAAGGTGATCGCTGGCCGCGATCGGATCACATCAGGGCGGGCCTGAGATGATTTGGTGGAGCTAAGCGGGATCGAACCGCTGACCTCTTGAATGCCATTCAAGCGCTCTCCCAGCTGAGCTATAGCCCCACTTCGCCGGACGTATGGGATCCGTCACGGGACCGGCGAAGCGCTCTCGGGGAGGGCGCCGCCGCCGGTGAGCGGCTGTATATGGGGGCACGGCGCCGGACACAAGCCCTCGGGGCGGGTCTTCGCGAAGTTTTCGTGACTGTCACGAATTCCGCAGCGACGCCCGTGGGTTAGGCCGGCGGCCACGGGCGCGTGGCCGCCGTGCGCCCCCGGGATCAGGACTCCTCGTCGCTCTCGATGTCGCCGTCGATGAAGTCCGAGACGTCGTCGCCGCTCTCCTCGTCCTCCTCCAGGAAGGTGTCGTCGTCGCCGCCCGCATCGCCCACGTCGGCATCGTCGTCGACCGACACGTCGGCCCCGTCCTCGGCGGCCTCGACCTCGTCGAGGGAGACCATCTCGGGGGCCCCGGCCTCCTCCTCGGTCTCCTCCTCGCGCGGCGCCCGGTTGGCGACCGCGGGGGCGGGAATGCGGGTGGTGGAGAGGGCCGCGACCTGATAGACGGTGCCGCACTTCGGGCACACGGCGGGGTCCCTGCTGAGGTCGTAGAACTTTGCGCCGCAGCTCATGCACTGGCGCTTCAAGCCGAGTTCCGGTCTGGCCACGGTTGTCACGTCCCTGTCGATGTCGGAAGAGAGGGCCCGGTTAGTCGCGCCCGTCAGCGCTGTCAAATACCGGGCGGGCCGCCGGATGACGCGGCGGTGGCCGCGTGCTAACGACCCGGCCGTTTTCCCGCGCTCCCACCGCGATTCTCGAGAACCAGGCCGTCTGCCCGTGTCGCACGATTCCACTCCGTCCCCGATCACCGCCCAGGCCGGAACGGCCCTGCGGGGCCGGCTGCGGCCGCCCGGCGACAAGTCGATCTCGCACCGGGCGATCATCCTCGGCCTGCTCAGCCTCGGCGAGACCCGGATCGAGGGCCTGCTCGAGGGCGACGACGTGCTGCGCACCGCCGCGGCCGCCCGGGCGCTCGGCGCCGGAATCGACCGGGACGGGGAGGGGCGCTGGCGGGTGCGCGGCGTCGGCGTCGGCGGCCTGTCCGACCCGGCCGGCGTCCTCGATTTCGGCAATGCCGGCACCGGCTCGCGGCTGATGATGGGCGTGGTCGGCGGCCACCCGGTCACCGCCACGTTCGACGGCGACGCCTCCTTACGCAAGCGGCCGATGCGGCGGATCCTCGATCCGCTGGTCCAGATGGGCGTCACGGTGGTGGAGCAGGCCGAGGGCGGCCGGGTTCCGCTGACCCTGCGCGGCCCCCGCGAGGCGGTGCCGATCACCTATGACAGCCCGGTGGCCTCGGCGCAGGTGAAGTCGGCGGTGCTGCTCGCGGGCCTCAACGCCCCGGGGGTGACCACGGTGGTGGAGGCGGCCGCGACCCGCGACCACACCGAGCGGATGCTGCGTCTGTTCGGGGCCGAGGTCGAGGTCGAGGCGGTCGGCCCCGGCGGCCACGGGAGGCGGGTGGCGCTCACCGGCCAGCCGACCCTGCGGGCCGCCGAGGTGATGGTGCCGGCCGACCCGTCCTCGGCCGCCTTCGCCCTGGTGGCGGCGCTGGTCGTGCCGGGCTCCGACGTGGTGATCGAGGGGGTGATGATGAATCCCCTGCGCACCGGCCTCCTCACCACGCTGCTCGAGATGGGCGGCGACATCGTGCGGCTCAACGAGCGGGAGGAGGGCGGCGAGACCGTCGCCGACCTCAGGGTGCGCCACAGCCGCCTCAAGGGCGTGGCGGTGCCGCCGGAGCGGGCGCCGGCGATGATCGACGAGTACCCGGTGCTCGCGGTGGCGGCGGCCTGCGCGGAGGGCACCACCCGGATGCAGGGCCTGCACGAGCTCAGGGTCAAGGAATCCGACCGCCTCGCCGCGGTGGCGGCCGGGCTCAAGGCCAACGGGGTCTCCCACACGGTCGAGGGCGACGACCTGATCGTGCACGGCGACGGCACGCCGCCGAAGGGCGGCGGCACGGTGGCGACCCATCTCGACCACCGCATCGCCATGGCGTTCCTGGTGCTCGGCCTCGCCGCCCGCGAGCCGGTGACGGTGGATGACGGGGCGATGATCGCGACGAGCTACCCCGCCTTCCTCGCCGACATGCGGACGCTCGGCGCCGCCCTCACGGCGTGAGGAGCGGGATGGTCATCGCGATCGACGGGCCGGCGGCCTCCGGCAAGGGCACGCTGGCCAAGCGCCTGGCGCTGCATTACGGCCTGCCCCACCTCGACACCGGCCTGCTCTACCGGGCGGTGGCGCTGGCGCTCCTCGACGCGGCCCGGGACCTCGCCGACCCGGCCGCGGCCGCGGCAGCCGCGCGAGGCCTGCGGGCCGAGGTCCTCGACGATCCCCGCCTGCGCGGCAGTGCCATGGGCGAGGCGGCCTCGATCGTCTCGGCCCAGCCGGCCGTGCGCGCCGCCCTCCTCGACTGGCAGCGCCGCTTCGCCGGCGCACCGGAGGGCGCGGTGCTCGACGGGCGCGACATCGGCACCGTCGTCTGCCCGGACGCCGCCGTGAAGCTCTTCGTCACCGCCTCCGCCGAGGAGCGCGCCCGCCGTCGCCACCGCGAGCTCGACGGGCGCGGCGAGCCGATCGCCTACGAGGCGGTACTGGCCGACATCCTGCGCCGCGACGCCCGCGACGCCGACCGCGACGCCGCTCCCCTGCGGGTGGCCGAGGACGCGGTGGTGATCGACACCACGGCGCTGGATGCCGACGCCGCCTTCCGGGCCGCGACCGACGTGGTCGACGGGCGGGGCGGCCCGAAGGGCTGAAGGCGAGAGCCGGGCCGACACCCCTCCGCCACGAAGCCGTGGCACGATCCTGAAAATCCCGCCTGACCATCCCGGGGCGCGGCCGGACCGGTCCGGCGCGCCCCTCCTTTCGGACATCCGCCTCCCATGATCCGCCTCGACAAGATCGGCAAGCAGAACGGCAACCAGCTCCTCTTCGTCGAGGCCTCGGCGGCGCTCCAGCGCGGCGAGAAGGTCGGGCTCGTCGGGCCCAACGGCGCGGGCAAGACCACCTTGTTCCGGATGATCACCGGCGAGGAGCAGCCCGACGAGGGCCAGGTCTCGAGCGACCGCGGCATCACCATCGGCTACTTCAGCCAGGACGTCGGCGAGATGGCCGGCCGCTCCGTGCTGTCCGAGGTGATGGACGGCGCAGGCCCCGTGAGCGCGATCGCCGCCGAGCTGCGCGAGATCGAGACCGCGCTCGCCGATCCCGACCGGGCCGACGAGATGGAGGCTCTGGTCGAGCGCTACGGCGAGGTCCAGGGCCGGTTCGAGGAGCTCGGCGGCTACGCCCTGGAGGGGCGGGCGCACGAGGTGCTGGCGGGCCTGAGCTTTTCCCCTGAGATGATCGAGGGCGACGTCGGCGCCCTCTCGGGCGGCTGGAAGATGCGCGTCGCGCTCGCCCGCATCCTCCTGATGAATCCCGACGTGATGCTCCTCGACGAGCCGAGCAACCACCTCGACCTCGAGAGCCTGATCTGGCTCGAGACCTTCCTGAAGGGTTTCGACGGCGCCCTTCTGATGACCTCGCACGACCGAGCCTTCATGAACCGGATCGTCGGCAAGATCATCGAGATCGACGCCGGCTCGCTCACGACCTACTCGGGCGACTACGCCTTCTACGAGCAGCAGCGGGCGCAGAACGAGGCGCAGCAGCAGGCCCAGTTCGAGCGCCAGCAGGCGATGCTGGCCAAGGAGATCAAGTTCATCGAGCGCTTCAAGGCGCGGGCCTCGCACGCCGCCCAGGTGCAGAGCCGGGTGAAGAAGCTCGACAAGATCGAGCGCGTCGAGCCGCCGCGCCGCCGCCAGAGCGTTGCCTTCGACTTCCCGGCCGCGCCGCGCTCAGGCGACGACGTCATCAGCCTGAAGGCCGTGCGCAAGAGCTACGGCAGCCGCACGATCTACGACGGGCTCGATTTCGGCATCCGCCGCAAGGAGCGCTGGTGCGTGATGGGCGTCAACGGCGCCGGCAAGTCGACGCTGCTCAAGCTCGCCACCGGCACCACGGAGCCGGATGCCGGCAGCGTGACGATCGGCGCCAGCGTGAAGCTCGGCTACTTCGCCCAGCATGCCATGGACATCCTCGACGGCGAGCGCACGGTGTTCGAGTTCCTCGAGAACTCGTTCCCGCAGGCGGGCCAGGGGTCGCTGCGCACGCTCGCCGGCTGCTTCGGCTTCTCGGGCGACGACGTCGAGAAGCGCTGCCGGGTGCTGTCGGGCGGCGAGAAGGCGCGGCTCGCCATGGCCAGGATGCTCTACGACCCGCCGAACTTCCTCGTCCTCGACGAGCCGACCAACCACCTCGACGTCGGCACCAAGGACATGCTGATCACGGCCCTCGCCCAGTACGAGGGCACGATGCTGTTCGTCTCGCACGACCGGCACTTCCTGGCCGCCCTGTCGAACCGGGTGCTGGAGCTGACGCCGGAGGGCATCCACCAGTACGGCGGCGGGTATTCCGAGTACGTCGAGAAGACGGGGCGCGAGGCGCCGGGGTTACGGCACTGAGGGGCGAGTTGGTTCGACGCCCCCGTCACCCGCCCGCAGCATCGGCGCCACCGCGTCGGCCGGCACCGGGCGGCTGATCAGGTAGCCCTGCACCTCGGTGCATCCGGCCTCGCGCAGGTGGGCGAGCTGCTCCTCGGTCTCGACGCCCTCGGCGGTGGTGGTCATGCCGAGGCTGTCAGCCAGCGTCGTCACCGCCCGCACGATGGCGACGGCGTCGGGCCGCACCGCGAGGTCGGCCACGAAGGCGCGGTCGATCTTGATCTTGTCGAACGGGAACGCCCGCAGGTAGCCGAGCGACGAGTAGCCGGTGCCGAAATCGTCCATGGCGATGCGCACCCCGAGCCGCTTCAGCCGGTGCAGGATGGCGAGGGTCGCCTCGCTGTCCTGCAGCAGCACGCCCTCGGTGATCTCGAGCTCGAGGCGGTGCGGGTCGAGCTCCGCCTCGCGCAGGGCGGCGATCACCGTCGCGTCGAGGGCGGCGCCCCGGAACTGCACCGGCGAGAGGTTGACCGAGACGCGGACGGCTTTCGGCCAGCGCGCGGCCTCGCGGCAGGCCTGCCGCAGCACCCACTCGCCGAGGGGCACGATCATCCCGGTCTCCTCGGCGATCGGCACGAAGGCGGCCGGGCTCACCACGCCGCGGACCGGGTGGTGCCAGCGCAGCAGCGCCTCGAAGCCCGTGATCCGGTTGCCGGAGAGATCCAGGAACGGCTGGAACGCCAGGGCGAATTGCTGCTCCGCGAGCGCGGTCCCGAGGTCGAGCTCGACGCCGCGCCGGGCCTGCATCGCCACGTCCATGGCCGGCTCGAAGAAGCGGTGGACGCCGCGCCCCTCGGCCTTGGCGCGATAGAGCGCCATGTCGGCGGCCCGCAGCAGGCGCTCGGGATCCTGCCCGTCCGCCGGGGCCAGGGCGATGCCGATGCTCAGGCCCACGGTGATGCGCTTGCCGTCGATGGCGTAGTCGCGCCCGACCTCCTCGATCAGGCGGCCGGCGAGCCGGCCCGACCGGAACCGCGAGGTGGGCCGCAGGATCAGGGCGAACTCGTCGCCGCCGAGCCGCGCCAGGGTCACGGGCCCGTCGCCGGCCTCCGCCCGGACCGCGGCGGTCAGGCGGGCGGTGACCTGGCGCAGCAGCTTGTCGCCGACGGCGTGGCCGAGGGTGTCGTTGACCGTCTTGAAGCGGTCGAGGTCGAGGCACAGGACCGCCGTGACGCCGCCGTCCTGCGCCAGCGCCTCGGCCAGGCCCTCGTGCAGCAGGGCCCGGTTGGGCAGGCCCGTCAGGGCGTCGTGGCGCGCCATGTGGACGATCTGGGCCTCCGCGCGCTTGGCGGCGGTGACGTCCTCGTGGACGGTCACGAAACCGCCCTCCGGCGTCGGCGCGTAGGTCACGGCGATGACCCGTCCGTCGGCGAGCGTCTGGTCGAGCCGGTAGCGGATTCGCCTGGCGAGCCGCTCGCGCACCTGCCGCCAGGCCTCCGCGGGCGTGAGCCCCGGGAAGTTGCCGGCCTCTGTGCGCCGGTAGATCAGCTCCTCGGCGGTGATGCCCGGGTGGACCGTCTCCCGCGACAGCCCGTAGAGGTCGAGGAACTGCTGGTTGAGCACCGTGACCCGGTGATCGGCATCGAACAGGACCAGCCCGTGCGACATGTGCGTGAGGGCCTGGTCGAGCCAGCCGTTCTGCTGCGCCAGCCGCGCATCGGCGCGGGCACGGTCCGTCGCATCCTCGTGGACCACCATGGTGCCGCCGTCCGGCAGCGGCGTGATCGTGGTCTTCAGGAGCAGGCCGCTCGGCAGCCGCCGCTCGCGCTGCATCCGGACCCGCCGGGCGATGCGCGCGGCCACGAAGGTCCAGGCCTCGTCGGGCGACAGGCCCGGGTAGTTGCCGACGATGGCGCTGGCGCGGATCATGTCCTCCAGCGGCGTGCCGAGGCGGACCAGTTCCGGAGGCAGCCCGAAGAGGTCGCGGAGCCGGTCGTTGCAGGCGGTGAGCCGCAGGTCGGCGTCGAACACGCTCACGCCGCAGGGCAGGCGGGCTAGCACCGCCTCGAAGGGCCAGGCCGGCAGGGGGGCGGCGGTTGCCGGCCCGGCCACCTCGACGCAGACGCCGCGATAGCCCGCGAAGGACCCGTCCGACGCCGAGAGCGGGGCGCCGCCGAAGCGGAACCAGCGGGTCCGCCCGTCGCGGTGCCGGTGCGGCAGGACCACGTCCCGGAACGGCTGCCGGTTCCGGAGCGCCGCGGCGTCGCCCGGTCCATCGTGGTTGAGGCCGGGCCAGGGACGCCCGATCGGCTCGGCCTCGCCGGTCAGCGCCGCGCAGCGACCCCGCACCGCCGTCAGCCGCAGGTCCGCGTCGGTCCGCCAGACCCAGTCGGCGGCGATGGTGTCGAGGTCATCGGGCAGCATGCAACGGTCTTCGTCGGATGATCGAGACCTTTCATGAATTTGCTGAGATTCCGTTTCTGGTCTTGCGGATCGGACTGTCCCGGCATCGCCATCAGTCACGGCGTAAGATCCTGATCGTACATGGCACGTCGTGCCGACGCTCGACGGAAACGGCTGGCCTGACCGTGATTGACGGCCGACGATGGAGGTTCCTCGCGCAGGATGCGGCTCGACGCGAATCGAGGCCGCGGCCCGGAATCGGCACGGTTGAACGATAGCTCGCCTGGCGCGGGCAAGCATGCGCAGGTTACATCCTGGACCCGTCAGCCGGCCGTCACCGAAAGGAGACGGCCTCGGCCTCGACCGTCAGCGGAACGCCGCCCCGCTCGAGGTCGAGGATGCGGCGGGTGCCCGGCGGGCCGGAGAGGGCGTGGAGCACGCTCTCGGGAGGTTCACCGGCAAGGAGCCGGCCGTCGACGCTGCGCAGGCGGTCGCCGGGCGCGACCCCGTCGACGAGGGGACGGCCGGCCCGCACCGCGACGCGGCCGACGGCGTAGCCGTCCTCCTCCCGCACGAGGGTGAGGCCGACCCCGTCGAGGTCGTGGGGATCCGCCGCGCGCTGGCGCTCGAACCGGGCCCACCCGGCCGCGTAGTCGATGGTCAGGCGGCCGTCGCCGAGCACGTTGTTGCCGAGCCAGCCGGCGACCGGGAGACCGGCCGGCTCCTGCCAGCGATCCCAGAAGACCTCGCCGAGGGCGGCCTCGGCGACGGGGCCGCCGAGAGGACCCGTGCCGAGCACGCCGATCTCGGCCAGCGTCACCGGCCCGAGGGCCAGGGTGGGAAGGCGAAGGACCGTGGCCTCCTGTTCCAGGCCGAGATCCACCATGGCGAGGGCGCTGCGGCCGGTCGCGCCCCGCGCCCGCTCCCAGCCCGGGTGGCGCGCGCGCCAGGCGGCTGCGACCCGGCCGCGCACCCACGTGTAGGGGGCACCGGGATCGAGGACGAGGGACAGGTGCTCGCCGGCAACGGAGGCATCGGCGAGCGCGAGCCCGCTCTGCGGCGCGATCCGGACCGGCACGGCCGCACCCCGTGCCGGCAGGCTCCCGGACGGTCCGAGGGTCAGGGTCGCGGCCGACGGGTCGAGGGCGACCGCGAAGGCCTGCAGCACGCCCGCCGGCAGCACGGCCTCGACGGTCCGCGGCGCGAAGAGCAGCGCCAGGAGATCCTGGCCGGCGAGCCGGCCCGGCCCGTCCACCACGGTGTCGCCGGCGACGGTCACCGGCACCTCGCCCAGGCGGAATGCCAGGTCCCGGCCCCGGTCGAGGCCGAGCTCGCGGTACAGTGCCGGCGACAGGATCGGGGCCGGGGTGCCGAAATTGACCCAGGCCAGGGCCCGCCGCGCGCTCCCGTCGGGGCGCCGAAACGCGATGTCGACGAGCCAGCGGTGCGACGCCCGCATCAGCGGCAGCGTCACCGGCCGCGTCGGCCCGGCCGGCCAGGCGACCGCCACCTTGCCGTCCATGCGGGCGGGCGGCTGACATGCGGCCGCGGCCGCGGCCGCCAGCGCGGCGGCGAGCCATCCGGCCGCCCGGCGCAAGATCATCACGGCTCGCATGCGCAGGTCTCCGTCCACCCACGTGTCCCCGTCCGCAGCCGCAGCGCCGCTCCGCGCGGAGGATGAAGGGCCGATCAGCCGGCCCGGCTCAGATCCGCCCCGTCCTCGCCAGCCTCTCGCGCGGGCTCGAACTCGAGCAGGTCGCCCGGCTGGCAGTCGAGTTCCCGGCAGAGCGCCGCGAGGGTGGCGAAGCGCACGCCCTGAACCTTGCCGGATCTGAGGAGGGACAGGTTGGCCTCGGTCATGCCGATGGCGCGGGCGACGTCCTTGGCGCGCCGCTTGCGCCGCGCCAGCATCACGTCGAGGCGCACGACGATCGGCATCAGACGAAGCCGTCCCGGTCGCGCTCGACCGCGGCCCCGACCCGCAGCAAAGCCGCGAGCACGGCGACCAGGGCGGCGAAGACCAGGGCATGGACCGACGAGAGATGGAACCAGGCCCGGTCGACCCCGTGGCCGGCAACCGCCACGAGGGCCTGCCCCAAGCCCGGTGCCAGCGCCGCGGCGACGAGCCAGAGCGCGATCCGGCGCAGGCGGTTCGCCTGGGACGCCGCGAAGGTCGCGCCGCCGGCGAAGTCGCGCAGCAGCCGGCGAAGGTCGACGAGGACGAGGAGGAGTGGGGCCTGGGTCAGGACGAACGTCGCCGCGTAGGCGAGGCGGGTCGGCCAGGGCAGGGCGCCGAACGGCACCAGCCCCGCGACGCCCTCCGGCGCAACGCCCAGATAGGCGGCCCCCGGGGCGAGCCACAGGAAGGCGCCCCCGCAGGCGAGGCCGAGAACGAGGACGGTGATCCCGAACGCCGCGAGCGGAACGATGAGGAGGCCGACGAGCCGGCCGAGCCGGTCCGCGAGGCGCCGGAGCCTCGCCCGGGAGAGCGGCTCGTCGTCGGGCTGCGGCGATGGGATGGCGGCGTGCGGCATGGCGGGCTCCCCGGCCACTCCACGTCGCACAGATATTATTTTCTGTAAAACGATAATTTTCCGCGTGCCTCACGTCCCCCGCGGCTTGGCGCGCCGCGTCGGCGGGGCGGTGAGGGGATCCTCGGGCCAGGGGTGCTTCGGGTACTGTCCGCGCATGTCGGCCCGCACCGCGGCCCAGGAGCCGCGCCAGAAGCCCGGCAGGTCGCGGGTGATCTGGATCGGGCGCTGGGCCGGCGAGAGCAGGTGGAGCACGAGGGGCACCCGGCCGCCGCCGATGGTCGGGTGGCGGGAGAGGCCGAACAGCTCTTGCACCCGCACGGCGAGCGCCGGACCGCCCTCGGCGGCGTAGTCGATCGGGATGCGCGAGCCCGTCGGCACCTCGATGTGGGTCGGCGCCTCGGCGTCGAGGCGGGCGCGCAGGGACCAGGGCACGAGGTCGTGCAGGGCCTCCGAGAGCCGGTCCGGGCCGATCTCGTCGAGGCGGGTGAGGCCGGTGAGCCGGGGCCCGAGCCAGTCGGGCAGGGTCTCGGCGAGGTGCGCGTCCGAGAGGTCTGGCCAGGGCTCGCCCTCGGCCTCGCGCAGGAACCTCACCCGCTCGCGCCATTGCTGGGCCGCCTTCGACCACGGCAGGGCGGCGATGCCGAGGCTCGCGAGGCCGCGCGCCAGGATCGCGGCGCTCTCGGACTCGGGCGGAACCGGCAGGATCCGCTCGGCGAGGGCGATCGCACCGAGGCGGCGCTGGGCCCGGGCCCGCAGGGCCTTCGCCTCGGGGTCGAACTCGACCCGGGTGCGGGCCTCGATGCGGTCACCGAACAGGGTCTCGATGGCGGGGAGGCCAATCGGCGCCGCCGCCAGGATCCGCGAGGACGAGGCTTTGCCGACGATCTCGGCGACGGCCAGGAACGGTTCCCGGGCCAGGGCGGCGGCGGGGTCGAGGGCCGCGCCGCGACCATTCGCCAGGACGTACTCCCCGGGCTTGCCGCGGGCCCGGGCGATCCGGTCCGGGTAGGCGAGGGCCAGGAGCGTGCCGGCTTCGAGGGCGCCGGCCTCCGGCACCTCCGCGGCGCCGGCGGTCTCGGCCGCCATCGTCGTCGCCATCCTGGCCCAGCCGGCGGCGAGGCGGCGCATGTCCTCGGCCCGGGCGGAGCGGTCGCGGCGGAAGCGCTGGACCCGTTCGGCGAGGTCGACGGCGTCGCCGCCGAGGCCGCGCTCCACCAGCACGGCGGCGAGGTCGGCGGCGGCCCGCGCCGCCTCCCGGCCGCGCCCCGCGGCGCTCACCACCATGCGGGCGAGGCGCGGCGGCAGGGGCAGGGCGCGCAACGCCCGGCCGGTCGGGGTCAGGCGCCCGTCCCCGTCGAGGGCATCGAGGCCGACGAGCAGCGCGCGGGCCTCGGCCAGCGGCGGGGCCGGGGGGGAATCGAGGAACGGCAGGGTCGTCGCGTCGGCGACGCCCCAGGCGGCGCAGTCGAGCACCAGCCCGGCGAGGTCGGCGGCCAGGATCTCGGGGCGGGTGAAGGGCTCGAGCGCGCCGGTGGCGGCCTCGCTCCACAGCCGGTAGCAGACGCCCGCCTGGGTGCGGCCGGCGCGGCCCCGGCGCTGGTCGACGGAAGCCCGGGAGGCGCGATGGGTGACGAGGCGGGTCAGCCCGAGATCCGGCTCGTAGACCGGCACCCGGGCGAGGCCCGAATCGACCACCACCCGCACGCCCTCGATGGTGAGCGAGGTCTCGGCGATCGAGGTCGCCAGCACCACCTTGCGGCGCTCAGGGGGGCTCGGCCGCACCGCCCGGTCCTGCTCGGCCCGGTCGAGGGCGCCGTAGAGCGGTGCGAGATCGACCTCGGGGAAATCGGCGAGGCGCTCGCGCAGGCGCTCCTCGGTGCGGCGGATCTCGGCCTGGCCGGGCAGGAAGGCCAGCACCGACCCCGGCTCGGCCCGGAGCGCCCGCATCACCGCGTCCGCCACCGCATCCTCGAGGCGCGCGCGCGGGTCGCGGTCGAGGTAGCGGGTCTCGATCGGGAACGCCCGGCCCTCGGAGACGACCACCGGCGCCTCGCCCATCAGGGCGGCGACGCGGGCGCCGTCGAGCGTCGCCGACATCGCGACGAGGCGCAGGTCCTCCCGCAAGGCCCCTTGCGCGTCGAGGGCGAGGGCCAGACCGAGGTCGGCGTCGAGGGAGCGCTCGTGGAACTCGTCGAACAGCACCGCGGCGACGCCGGCGAGCTCCGGATCGTCCAGGATCATGCGGGCGAACACGCCCTCGGTGACGACCTCGATCCGGGTGCGGCCCGAGACCTTCGAGCCGAGGCGCACCCGCAGGCCCACCGTCTCGCCCACCGCCTCTCCGAGGGTCGAAGCCATGCGCTCGGCCGCCGCCCGGGCGGCGAGGCGGCGCGGCTCGAGCAGGATGATCCGGCGGTCACCGCGCCAGGGCGCCTCCAGGAGGGCCAGCGGCACCCGGGTGGTCTTGCCGGCGCCCGGCGGCGCGACCAGCACCGCGTTGGGGCGGCCCGAGGCGGACGGGCCCGCGAGGGCCGCCGCGAGGTCGCCGAGGACGGCGTCGATCGGCAGGGAAGGGAGGGAGCGCATGCGCGCCGGGATGGCGGAGGCCATCCCGGCGCGCAAGCCCGGATGACGGTCGCGGGACCGCTCCCATCCCGTCGCGGTCCGCCGCGCCGCCCCCCCGGCGCCCGGTCCTCATGGCGACCCAGAGGCAGCTCTCCGCCCGCCGCAGGGTTCGGGCAGAATTTTTCCGGTTGATTTCTGGTGCCCCTGCGGAACCGAGGGCGCGAATGGAAATTTACGACCAGGATGGCCTGGGTGCCACCGTCTGGAGAATACTGCGATGAAGTTCCTGACCCTGGCCCTGGCGGCGGGCGTGCTGCTGGGCGGTCTCGCCGTGACCCCGGCCTCGGCCGCCGTGACCGGCCCGGCCCCGGCCGTCGCCGGCGCGGAATCGACGGTCGAGCACGTCGCCATGCGCCGCCACCACCACTACCGCCACATGAAGCGGCACGACCGCCACATGCGCCGGCATATGCGCCGCAACTCGATGCGGCACGGCAACCCGAACGCCCGCAACCCGTCCCGTCCGGGCTACCAGCAGCAGCTCGGCAACACCTCGGGCGGCCCGCGCTACTGAGCGGGCTCAGAATCGCAGCAATCCAACCGGGTTCTGCATCGATAATGCTCTGATTCGTTCCGGGGATCGGTCAACATACCGGTTCCCGGAAAATCGTATTTGAAATATGATTTTTAATATACGTTTGTTTAATTTTATGCATACTGAATATTTTAATATTTTATATCAAAATGTCCTTTCTAGAATCCCGTATCAGAGGGCGTCTACGATTGTCACGATTACCCGAATTTCATCTTGCTCTGCCTGCTATTTAAAATAAATTTGATGCTTTTCTTCAACAAGCTGTAGTGCTATGGCCCAGTGCGTGATTTGTCGCGGCGGTCCGGCGTCCGCGCATCACGGCCTGGGGGGACACGTTGCACACATTCATCACCCGTGTCCCCAGCTCGATACATGGACAATATATTGCGGTTGGGCATCACGAAATAAGTTTGAGCCTGAATTCGGATCGTGGCTTCGCACGTGATTGGCATACCAACGTTCAACCCGTGATTAAAAGACATGGCGGGCGGCCAGACGCCGATTGGAATTGGCCGTATCAGATCGCGCCCCTCGTGCTCTTCGGCATGTCTCACCGGCGGGGACGTATATTTCAATTAACAGTCGGATCCGAGCAACGTCCAGCCGCAATGATCGCCCTGCTATCAAGGGAAAGATGGTGTCTGGATGCGCAGAATTCCGCGTCTTTCTTGTTTTTCTTGAGTACGGCACCGCCCGAATGCCTGATCGTAACCAACGATTCTGGGCATGATGTTTCACCGAAGATGATTGGTCAGGCAGCTCTGGACTTGGCGGTCTGCATCGCGTTGAATGAGTGCGACGGTCGTTTATGGCTTCATGCGGATCCCAAAGGGAGTTACAATCTGTTAACCTGGTACCAGCATCGTGGGACGGAAATCGTCGATCCGATCACGCATCAGACGCTGCCGGGATTCGCGACCGGTCGTGCCAACGATGGGCGCTACCTGTATTTCAACCAGAATACGGCCCTGCGATTCTACAATGCGCACGCGCACCTTCGGTGATCTTCATGCCTGTCTCCAATGAAACATTTGAAAAATTAGCTCTGCGCCTCGAGGGGCAATCCGAAGCTGAGTTCTTTTTTGTATACACGTATCCGAGATACTCTGAGCCTGTCAGGCAAGCAATTGCGGACTGGATTGCTTCGCTCAACGACGATGCAACGAGCGATGATCTTGAAAAACTGATCAAGCATTTAGAGAGATATGGCGACTATCTCGCCAAGAGCGACCATAACCCGTATCTTCCGAACAAGCGAACAGGGAGGAGTGAAACACAGGGCAGTCACTCCGCACGTGTGGGTGCCAGTATTCCGTAGACCCTACTCAGCGTCGCGCAGAACGAACAAAGGCGGATCCGTCATCCGGTGACAGCGGAACCGTCGAGGAGTCGAGTTTCAGGCGTGAACTGCTAAGCCTGGCGTTATTCGCCGCCCGCCCCCCACTGATGCGATCGGCGCTGATGAGTGAGGGCCTCGGGATGCCGGTTTCGTACATCGTTGATTTTCGTTTCATCTGAATTCGATTGCGTCACCCTCCGAACTCTCCGGCGCCGGCAGGAAATTCCGAAGCGATCGTTCGATGCGCACGTGCAGCTTTCGCTTGCTTCCGTCCGTCCCGCCGAAACCTCATGCACGGGGTCGAGGGCGAGAGGACGGTTTGCATCGACGAGACTCTGACATCTGCCGGACGCGGCGATCCGCCCCGTGCCGAAGGGCGCCGCCGCCCCATCTGAACCCGCATCCGTCCCGCTTCGAACCGGATGCGCATGGCCGTCTTCTTCACCGCCGACACCCATTTCGGCGACGCCCACATCCTGCGCCAACGCGGCCAGCGCTTCGGGTCCCTGACCGAGCACGACGAGACGCTGGTGGCGAACTGGAACGCGACGGTAGGCCCCGACGACGAGGTCTGGCACGTCGGCGACTTCGCGGCCCATGCGGAACGCGAGCACTGCGCGGCGATCTTCGCCCGCCTCAACGGCGTCAAGCGCCTGGTGCGGGGCAACCACGACAGCAACCGGGTCCTCGACCTGCCCTGGGCCGATCCGCCGGTCGAGAGAGCGCGCCTCACCCTGCGGGAGGAGGGCCGGGAGTGGCGGCTGTACCTCGCGCACTACGCCCATCGGGCCTGGCCGGGCCTGTGGCGCGGCACCCGCCACCTCTACGGCCACACCCACGGGACGCTTGCCGACACCACCCGCTCCTGCGACGTCGGCGTCGATGCCTGGGAAGACCGTCCCGTGCGGCTCGCGGCGCTGGCGGCGCGCCAGGACGCCGCCACGCTGGTGCCGGAGGAGCTGGCCCGGGACCGGGCCAGGGAGAGCGCCGCCCGGGAGGCGGGCGGCGCCTGACGCGGGCTCAGCCGCCGATGTTGTAGGCGGCGAGCGCCGCCATGTTGACGAGGTCGGAATCGGTCGCCCCGAGGGGAACGATCTGCACCGCCTTGTCGAGGCCAACGATCAGCGGCCCGAGAACCTGGGCGCCGCCGAGCTCCTGCAGCATCTTGGTCGAGATCGAAGCCGAGTGGAAGGCCGGCATCACCAGGACGTTGGCCGGCTGCTTGAGGCGGCTGAACGGGTACTGGGCGAGCAGGTCCTTGTTGAGGGCGACGTCGGCCGCCATCTCGCCATCATACTCGAAATCGACCCGCATCCCGTCGAGGATCCGCACCGCCTCCTGCACCTTCTCGGCCCGCTCGGCCTTGGGGAAGCCGAAGGTCGAGAACGACAGCATCGCCACCCGCGGCTCGTAGCCGAGGCGCCGCGCCACGCCGGCCGCCTCGATGGCGATGCCGGCCAGCTCCTCGGCGCTCGGCATCTCGTGGATCGCCGTGTCGGCCACCAGCACCACGCGGCCGCGGGCGAGGCAGAGCGAGACGCCGATCACCCGGTGGCCGGGCTTGTGGTCGATGACGCGGCGCACGTCCTCGAGCGCGATCGAGTAGTTGCGGGTGGTGCCGGTCACCATCGCGTCGGCGTCGCCGAGCGCCACCATCGAGGCCGCGAAGTGGTTGCGGTCCTGGTTGATCAGGCGCTGGCAGTCGCGGAACAGGAAGCCCTTGCGCTGCATCCGGGCGTAGAGGAACTGCGCGTAGACGTTGTTGCGGTGCGACTTCGCGGCGTTGTGGATCTCGATGTTGTCGCGGCCCGAGAGGTCGATGCCGGCAGCCTCGGCATTCGCCATCACCCGGTCCTCGCGGCCGACCAGGATCGCGGTGCCGAGGCCCTGGTTGACGAAGGAGACCGCGGCGCGGATCACCACCTCCTCCTCGCCCTCAGCGAAGACCACGCGCTTGGGGAATTTGCGCACCCGCTCGAACACCCGGTTGAGGGTGCCGGCGACGGGATCGCGCCGGGCCGAGAGCTGGGCCCGATAGCGGTCCATGTTGTCGATCGGCTTGCGGGCGACGCCGGTCTCCATCGCGGCCTTGGCCACTGCCGGCGGCACGGTGTGGATCAGCCGGGGATCGAACGGCACCGGGATGATGTACTCGCGCCCGAAGCGCGGCCGCGCGCCCTGGTAGGCCGCCGCCACCTCGTCCGGCACGTCCTCGCGGGCGAGCGCCGCGAGCGCCTCGGCCGCCGCGATCTTCATCTCCATGTTGATCGTGGTCGCGTGCACGTCGAGCGCGCCGCGGAAGATGTAGGGGAAGCCGAGAACGTTGTTGACCTGGTTCGGGTAGTCCGAGCGCCCGGTCGCCACGATGGCGTCGTCGCGGACCTGGGCCACCCCCTCGGGGGTGATCTCCGGATCGGGGTTGGCCATCGCGAAGATGATCGGCTGGGGCGCCATCGAGGCGATCATCTCAGGGGTGAAGGCGCCCTTCACCGAGAGGCCGAACACGATGTCGGCGCCCTCCATCGCCTCGGCGAGCGTGCGCTTCGAGGTCGCGACCGCGTGGGCCGACTTCCACTGGTTCATGCCCTCGGTGCGGCCCTGGAACACCACGCCCTTGGTGTCGCACAGGATCACGTTCTCGGAGCGGAAGCCGAGCGCCTTGACGAGCTCGATGCAGGCGATGCCCGCCGCCCCGGCGCCGTTGACGACGAGGCGGGCCTCGGAAATGTCGCGGCCGGTGAGGTGCAGGGCGTTGATGATGCCAGCCGCCGAGATGATCGCGGTACCGTGCTGGTCGTCGTGGAAGACCGGGATGTCCATCAGTTCCCGCAGGCGCTCCTCGATGATGAAGCACTCGGGAGCCTTGATGTCCTCCAGGTTGATGCCGCCGAAGGTGGGCCCGAGATAGCGCACACAGTTGATGAACGCCTCGGCGTCCTCGGTGCCGACCTCGAGGTCGAAGGAATCGATGTCGGCGAAGCGCTTGAACAGGACCGCCTTGCCCTCCATCACGGGCTTCGAGGCGAGCGCGCCGCGGTTGCCGAGGCCGAGGATCGCGGTGCCGTTCGAGATCACCGCGACGAGGTTGCCCTTCGCGGTGTAGTCGTAGGCGAGCGCCGGATCGTCCGCGATGGCCAGCACCGGGACGGCGACGCCCGGCGAGTAGGCCAGCGACAGGTCGCGCTGGGTCGCCATCGGCTTCGTCGCCACCACCTCGAGCTTGCCGGGGCGGCCCTGCTGGTGGAACTGCAGCGCCTCCTGGTCGGTGAAGGTCGGGCGCTTGCGGCGGGTGACGGGGCGGGACTCGCTCATGCCAAGCTCTTCTCTACGACCAAGAATCACGTTGCGGGACGCAAGATGACGGGGGACACGTCCCTTAGGGCCATGGCTCGGCCGGCTCAAGCGGCGCTGCGGCGCTAACACCCGCCCGTGCGCCATTTCCTTCGGGGATGACGATCCCCATCATCCACGCCGTGCCGGTCTGGAGCGTGGCCGAGGTCCTCTGTTAGTCTGGCAGACCACTTCGCCGCCGATCCGACGACAGCCCCCGATCCCATGACGATGGACAGCGACACCGGCCGCCGCCTGCGCGACGAGGCTTTCGAGCCGACCGACGAGGCGCCCCCGCCGCCCGCCCGCACCCGCCGGGCCGCTCCCGACGACGAGACCAAGGTCTCGCCGATGATGGCGCAGTACATCGAGATCAAGGCGGCGAATCCCGATTCCCTGCTGTTCTACCGCATGGGGGATTTCTACGAGCTGTTCTTCGAGGACGCCGAGATCGCGTCGCGGGCGCTCGGCATCGTGCTCACCCGCCGCGGCAAGCACGCGGGCGCCGACATCCCGATGTGCGGCGTGCCGGTGGATCGCTCCGACGACTACCTGCAGCGTCTGATCGGCCTCGGCCACCGGGTCGCGGTCTGCGAGCAGACCGAGGATCCGGCCGAGGCCAAGAAGCGCGGCTCGAAGTCGGTGGTGCGGCGCGAGGTGGTGCGCCTCGTCACCCCGGGCACGATCACGGAGGAGCGGCTCCTCGATCCCGGCCGGGCCAACGTGCTCCTGGCGCTCGCGCGCCGGCGCGCCTCGGAGTCGGCCTGGGCCTACGGCCTCGCCGCCGTCGACATCTCGACCGGGCGCTTCTCGCTGGGCGAGGCCGAGGGCGGGGCGCTCGCCGCCGAGATCGCCCGGCTCGACCCGCGCGAGATCGTGATGGCGGAGGCGATCCACCAGGATCCCGACCTCGCCCGCCTCTGGCGCGACACGCCGGCCGCCGTGACCCCGGTCGGCCGCGGCGATCTCGACCCGGCCTCCGCCGAGCGGGCGATCAAGGAGCAGTTCGGCGTCCAGACCCTCGACGGCTTCGGCGCCTTCAGCCGGGTCGAGGTCGCGGCGGCGGGCGCGGTGCTGCACTACATCGCCCGCACCCAGCTCGGCGCGAAGGTGACCCTGAGCCCGCCGACCCGTCAGGCGGCGGGCGCGAGCCTGATGATCGACGCGGCGACGCGCCAGAACCTCGAACTGACCCGCACCCTCTCGGGCGAGCGGGCCGGGAGCCTGCTCGCCGCCATCGACCGGACGGTGGGGGGCGCCGGGGCGCGGCTGCTGGCCGAGCGGCTCGCCGGCCCCTCGACGGACCTTGCGCTGATCCGGCGCCGGCACGACGCGGTCGAGTTCCTGGTCGGCGAGGAGGCGTTACGAGCGGAACTGCGGGCCGAGCTCGCCCGCGCGCCCGACATGGCCCGAGCGCTCACGCGGATCGGCCTCGGCCGGGCCGGGCCCCGCGACCTCGCGGCGCTCCGCGACGGGCTGCTCGCCGCCCGTGGCATCGCCACGGCGCTCGCCGGCGCCGGCGCGCTCCCGGGCGAGATCGGCAAGGCCGCTCGCCTCCTCGCCGGGCTCGGGCAGGACCTCGCCGACGAGCTCGCCGCCGCGCTCGCCGACGACCTGCCGCTCCAGCGCCGCGACGGCGGCTTCGTGCGCGAGGGCTACAAGACGGAACTCGACGAGGCCCGCACGCTCCAGCGCGATTCCCGGCAGGTCGTGGCCGGGCTCCAGGCCCGCTACGCCGCGGATACGGGCTGCCGGACGCTCCGGATCAAGCACAACAACCTGCTCGGCTACTACATCGAGGTGCCGCAAGCCTTCGGTGAGACCCTGCTGAAGGATCCCTGGCGCGCCACCTTCGTCCACCGCCAGACCATGGTGGACGCGATGCGCTTCACCAGCGTCGAACTGGGCGAGCTGGAGACGAAGATCGCCAATGCCGCCGGGCGCGGCCTCGCCCTCGAGCTCGAGATCTTCGACGCGCTCTCCGCCTCCGTGATCGGCCAGTCCGAGGCGATCGTGGCGGCGGCGAGCGCGCTCGCCGCCCTCGACGTCGCGGCCTCGCACGCCGAGCTCGCCGTCGAGCTGAACTGGACCCGACCGGTCGTCGACGACAGCCTCGCCTTCCGGATCGAGGGCGGGCGCCACCCCGTCGTCGAGGCGGCGCTGACCCGGTCCGGCGAGGCCTTCATCGCCAATGCCTGCGACCTTTCCGGCGACAAGGCGGGCCAGATCCTCCTCGTCACCGGCCCGAACATGGGCGGCAAGTCGACCTTCCTGCGCCAGAACGCCCTCATCGCGGTGCTGGCCCAGATGGGCGCCTACGTGCCGGCATCCTTCGCCCATCTCGGCCTCGTCGACCGGCTCTTCTCCCGCGTCGGCGCCGCCGACGACCTGGCGCGGGGCCACTCGACCTTCATGGTCGAGATGGTCGAGACCGCCGCGATCCTGAACCAGGCGACGCGTCGCTCGCTCGTGGTGCTCGACGAGATCGGCCGCGGCACCGCGACCTTCGACGGCCTGTCGATCGCCTGGGCGTGCCTCGAGCACCTGCACGGCGCGAGCGGCTGCCGGGCGCTGTTCGCCACGCACTTCCACGAGCTGACCGGCCTGGCGCAAACCCTCGACCGGCTTTCCAACGCCACCCTCAAGGTGACCGAGTGGAAGGGCGACGTGGTCTTCCTGCACGAGGTGGTGCCGGGCGCCGCCGACCGCTCCTACGGCCTCCAGGTGGCGCGTCTCGCCGGCCTGCCCGCCCCGGTGATCGCCCGCGCCAAGGCCCTGCTCGCCGAGCTGGAGCGGGGGGAGGGCGGCCGCGGTCGCAAGGCGCCCGCCGAACTGCCGCTCTTCGCCGCGATGCCGCCGAGCGTCACCCCGGCGGCTCCGGTGGAGAAGCCCGATCCGGTCGGCCTGCTCCTCGATGGGATCGACCCGGATTCCTTGAGCCCGCGAGAGGCACTGGACGCGCTCTATCGGCTCAAGGCGGCGCGGGCGGAGGCATAGGATCGCGCGGCCTTCGTCCCCGTCGGACGATGTCCGCCCGACCTGTTCCGATGCCGACAAGGCACGGGATCCCCTCTCCCAGACGGGGAGGGTATGCGCTTGGCCTTTGCTCGAACAGGTCAGGTCAGGCAGAGACTGCATCGTGCGACAAGACTGATCGCGGCCCGGTGACAACCCCCAGTGATACCGCCGCGCTTAGGTTTTGACTCGTAGCGGGTTTTCATTGGCGCGTGCGTGTGATTCGCTGCTGCCCTTCACCGGGGAGGAGCCTATGACGCGTGCCGTCGAGATCCGGACCGACATCGCTACGGCCGCCGATCTGCGATGGCAGGCCAAGCGGGAGCTGTGTCGGCGGACC
>NZ_LABY01000106.1 GCF_001043975.1 Methylobacterium variabile | reverse complement strand
TTCTTGCCGATTATCCGCAAGGGATCCTATGTCAGAACAAGTCAGCAAGGAGGCGCAACCCGTGCTGCGTCTCTCGTGTCTACGCCTCGGTTTGCCCGATGCGGTATCGAACTGATCGACAGCTATCTTCCTCAGGTGCATCTATTCGCAAACGGCTGCTACGAGACAGCTGTCGCCTATCATGCAACTGGCTGGGACGTGCAGAATACGGGCATCGAGGGGGGTGAGATCGAGGTTAGCGGTGCGGGTGTGGTCGATTTCGTGTCGGCGCGCTCGGGCTATCGCGGCGTCGCTGGCCTGCCGCCGACGCTGCGGATCACCATCCGCGACGCGGCGGCCAACCGCTACCTCGTGCGGATCCATGGCAGGTCAGGCACGATCCTGGACCTGGGCGTGCCAATCCTATGCGGGACCGGCGGCGCTGGAGGGGCGGCTGTAATGCCCCTGTCGGCCGGCGTGCTCTTGGTGGACACCACCGCCACCAAGATCGTGTGCGGTCTGCCCTCGTCCGGCTACTACACCAGCGACAGCGATCACGCCGCCGTCATCCGCACTCGTGGCATTTGCGGTGGCTTGACCGTTCATGGTCTTGGTATTGATCAGCTGACTGCTGGCGTGCTCTTCGATCTCCAGCACAACGGCAATGGTCTGACCGCTGTGTCAGGTCAAAACTACAATCATGGATTTCCTCTCGATCCAGTCGTCACCACGGACCCCATCACCGGCTACATCGGCGACAAGACCAACTTGTTTCTGGCGCGGGGGCTCGCCTCGCTGCTCATCGACACGCGAGGCCCCCAGGGCATCCGGCTCAAGCAGCAATTTGCTAGCGCCGGGCGCGTGGTCCTGGAGAACGATGGGTCAGTGACCCTGCGCGCCACGTACACCGGCATGGCGGACGCAACCGGGAACCTGGCCGTGCCGCTCCCAGGCGGGCTATTCAGCGCGACTCCCCACGTCCTTGTGCAAAGTTACTTCAACTACAATCAAGCGCCCTCAATCATCGGCAATCCGACAAAAGACAGCTTTGTTGCGGGATTTGGCAATTCAAATGCCAATCTTTCGACGACCGTGATCTACACGGTGAACGGTTTCTAGCGCGACGATCGGCTGATCTGCTAAAATTAAGGTGTATCCCATGCCGGATTTCGTGAGGCTGATTACTGTCGAGGGCGGCGAACCGAAAGAGCGTGATCCTGTCGCGCTTATGACGCTGGTGCTTCCGCAGGTGCCGATCATCGTAGGCGACGCGCCAACGACCATTCTCGGTGCGTTCGCCGGCAAGGCCAGCCTCGGCGGCACCATCGGCCCCGACGCGGACTGGAACATCCCGGCCGACGTCGTGCACGTCGTCATCCCGCAGCTCACGGCCTCGCGGGCCTGGTCGCTGCCCGACGTGGACGGCTACCCCTATGGGCAGGATCTCGTGATCGTCGATGAGGGTCGGTTCCTTGGGGCCGGCCTCACGCTCACGCTCGGCCCCCTTGCCGGCTCCGGGGACACGCTCCCGCCCTGGACCAACAATCTGATCCCTCTCGACAGCGCGGGCGCCTACGTGCGCCTGCGTAGGGGTGTCCTCTCCAACGTGTGGGTCACGGTCTGATGCGCCGCCTGTCTGCTCTCCTCGTCGCGCCTGCGGTCCTTCTCGGCCCTGCCGCGGCTCGCGCCGACGGTCTCGCCCCAGCCGGTCCCGCGACCCAGGGCCAGTGCTACGCCTCCGGCACGAGCGGCCCTCGAGTGCCCTGCGTGCTCCAGGGGCAGACCTGGACCCGGGTGCAGCGCCCAACCGACGATGCGTCGGGGATGAGCGTGCTCGGACGGTCCTTGATGGCCCGTGGGCAGGACCAGACCAACGTCAAGGATGCGCCCTATGGCGCCCGTGGCGACGGCACGACAGACGATCGCGCGGCCCTGGCCGCTGCGGACGCGGTCGGCGCGACGGTGATCCCTCCGGGCACCTACCGCATCGCCTCGAGCGTCACGCTCGGCAACGACGTCACCTTCATGCCCGGGGCGGTCCTCCTCCCCGATGCAGGCGTGACGGTGACGCTCGCCGGGCAGATCGACGCCGCGCGCAAGCAGTACATCTTCAAGGGGGCGGGCACGGTCGTCGCCGCCGGCGCGCACGAGGTCTGGACCTCGTGGTGGGGCGCGTTCGCCAACCGCACCACGGATGCCGCACCTGCGTTCCGGGCCGCGATGGGCAGCGCCCGCACGGTCCGGTCCATTCCGGCGACGTACCGGTTCTGCTCATGGGTGATGGCCGGTCCCTACGCGCAGGATGCGGCGCACACGACGGGGCAGTACTTCCCGGCCGGCGTCTGGCCGATGGGGTATGACGATCTCACCGTCGATAACACCGGGGCGACTTTCAACACGTGCGACTACCCCAATCCTCTGGCGATCTTCTTTTTCGATCGCAACAAGCGCGCACACCTCACGGGGGGCACGTACAACGGCAACCACAACCTGATCGCGGATATTGCCTCGTCGGTCGCCGTCGTCACGCACAACCAAGACAACAGCCTGTTCGAGAACTTCACCGTCGGAGGCAACTTCGGCGGGGGCGGCTCCGGGATGGCCTCGAACTGGACCTACAACACCACCTACCGCAACATCCGGATGACCGGCGTAGGCCAGGCCGTCGACTTCGCGCAGGCCAAGGGGCTGACGATCGACGGCATGGTCGCCGTCGGCGGGGACGCGACGCAGAGCGGTGGCCCGGGATCCAAGGGCGTCTCGTTCATCTATGACCCGGTCGGCACCTACGACAGCCGATTGCCGTACAATTTCGACGACAATGACGGAGTGACGATTGTCAACTCCGAGTTCAGCAACTTCACCGCGTGCCTGTACGTCTTCTCCGGCAAGAACTACCGTATCTCGAACAACAGGTTCCACAACTGCACTGGGAATTCTGGCGGGGCGCAGGGGGTCGGTGCGCTGATCGGATGGAGTTCGGCGTCCGCAGGGCGTCCCGTCCAGAACTTCATCATGGACAACAACATCATCGATGATAACGGGGCGGTCAACGGCAACGCTGGCGTCGTGGTCGGAAACGGCGCGATCACGAACTCCGATGTCATGTCGGGGATCAAGATCACCAACAACATCATCAAGAACAATCGGGACACCGGGATCCGGGCGACCGGCACCTCGAACCTGGCGAACATCGATTTCATCACCGGGAACAAGTTCATCCCGGGAAGCAATCAGCTCTACGCCCTAGGCGGTTATGTTTCAGCGCTGCAGGATCCGCCCCCCGTCCTGTCGTCGTGCGGCACGAGCCCGAGCGTGCAGGCCGGCAGCGCCAACCGCTCCGGTGTCGTGACGCTCGGGACGGGAGCGACCGGCTGCACGATCACCTTCGCCCGTCCGGCCCCGACCTACCCGCAGCTCCCGATCTGCAACGTCATGCCCGCCTCGGGGGCGACCGCCTCGTCATGGTCGGTCGCCAATGCCGGAGGCGTCGCCGTGCTGACCCTCTCGAACGCCTCGCCGGGCACCTACGGCTACCAGTGCAGCGGCAACTGAGGACACGATCCATGCGCGCTATCATCATCCTGCTCCTCACGCTCACCGCAAGCCCGCTGGCCGCGCAGACGTTCGGCCCCCCCAACATCCTCCCCACGCTCAACGTCGCCGGCACGCTGACGGCGGGATCATACAGCATCGGCGGCTCGCCTCTGTTCGGCGTGAGCGGCAACTATCGGACAGTGCTCGCCGGAGATGGTATCCAGGCGTTCACCTTCTACAATGCAGGCGGTGATACGACGACGTACATCAATGCCGGCGCGGTGGCGTTCCGATCCCGCGACTACGCGACGACGTTCGGAACGATCAACGCGTCCGGGCTCAGCGTAGGCGGGTTCGCCGCCATGGCCGGGGCGGCCTATGTCGGCGGCCCGATCGCGGGCACCCAGACGGCCCGGGGGGCCCTGGACTACTTCGGCACCAACCGCGCCGCCCGCATCCATGCCTGGTCGGGCGACGCCACGGCGGCGGGACTGGAATT
>NZ_LABY01000105.1 GCF_001043975.1 Methylobacterium variabile | reverse complement strand
GCCCCCGCCCGCGCCGCCGGAGCCGCCGCGCCCGGTCGCCGAGGACCGGCTCCTGTCCCAGGCCACCGACGCCACGGTCAGCCACGCCTTCGACCTCCTCGCCAGCACGGTGCTGACCCGCAACGCCCGCACCATCGAGGACCTGGTGCAGGACATGCTGCGCCCGATGCTGAAGGCCTGGCTCGACGACAACCTGCCGGTCCTGGTCGAGCGCCTGGTCCGGGCCGAGATCGAGCGCGTCGCGCGAGGGCGCTGAGGCCCCGGCACGGATCCGGGCGCGCTCCAGTTGACGGGACCGCGCGGGTCCGCTTGAAAGCGGGCTCGGGAGCCGGCCGCTCGCGCGGCCGGCCTTTTTCGTATTGGTTCCGGCGCCGCCGTCGGGACGCGCCCCGGGCGGCGCCGTGCGAGTGGCTCTCTTCGTGATGATGGACAAGACCTTCGATCCCGCCGCCGTCGAGGCGCGCATCGCCGCCGAGTGGGAGGAGGCGCAGGCCTTCCGGGCCGGGCGCCCGGACCGGGCCGGTGCCGAGCCCTACAGCATCATGATCCCGCCGCCGAACGTGACGGGCTCGCTGCACATGGGCCACGCCCTCAACAACACGCTGCAGGACGTGCTCGCCCGCTTCGAGCGCCTGCGCGGCAAGGACGTGCTGTGGCAGCCCGGCACCGACCATGCCGGCATCGCGACGCAGATGGTGGTGGAGCGCCGCCTCGCCGAGCAGCAGCAGCCCGACCGCCGCTCCCTCGGCCGGTCGGAATTCGTTCGCCGGGTCTGGGAGTGGAAGGCGGAATCGGGCGGTACCATCGTCAACCAGCTGAAGCGCCTCGGCGCCTCCTGCGACTGGTCGCGCGAGCGCTTCACCATGGACGAGGGCCTGTCGAAGGCCGTCCTGAAGGTCTTCGTCGACCTGCACGCGCAGGGCCTGATCTACCGCGACAAGCGCCTGGTGAACTGGGACCCGAAGTTCCAGACCGCGATCTCCGACCTCGAGGTGCAGCAGGTCGAGGTGAAGGGCCACCTCTGGCACTTCGCCTACCCGGTGGTCGACGAGGCCGGCAACGAGACCGGCGAGACCATCACCGTGGCGACGACCCGGCCCGAGACCATGCTGGGCGACACCGCGGTGGCGGTGCACCCGGAGGACGAGCGCTACCGGGCGCTCGTCGGCAAGCGCCTGCGCCTGCCCCTCGTCGGCCGTCTGATCCCCATCGTGGCCGACGAGTATTCCGACCCCGAGAAGGGCACCGGCGCGGTCAAGATCACCCCGGCCCACGACTTCAACGACTTCGAGGTCGGCCGCCGGCACGGGCTTTCCCAGATCAATATCCTGGATGAGGAAGCCCGCATAAGCCTCGACGGCAACGCGGATTTCCTGGAGGGCGCGAGCCCGGAGCCCGAGGCGCTCGCGCTGCACGGCCTCGACCGCTTCGAGGCCCGCGCCAGGGTCGTCGCCCTGATGGAGGAGCGCGGCCGGCTGGTGACGATCGAGCCCAACACCCACGCGGTGCCGCACGGCGACCGCTCGGGCGTGGTGATCGAGCCCTACCTGACCGACCAGTGGTACGTGAACGTCAAACCGCTGGCCGAGCGGGCGCTGCAGGCGGTGCGCGACGGCCGCACCCGCTTCGTGCCGGAGACCTACGAGAAGACCTACTTCCAGTGGCTCGAGAACATCGAGCCGTGGTGCATCTCGCGCCAGCTGTGGTGGGGTCACCAGATCCCGGCCTGGTACGACCCGGAGGGCAACTGCTTCGTCGCGCAGAGCGAGGAGGAGGCCCTGGCGCTGGCGGCCGAGAAGCACGGCCGGCCGGTGACCTTGCGGCGCGACGAGGACGTGCTCGACACCTGGTTCTCCTCGGGGCTGTGGCCGTTCTCGACGCTCGGCTGGCCGGAGGAGACGCCGGAGCTCGCCCGCTACTACCCGACCAGCGCCCTGGTGACGGGCTTCGACATCATTTTCTTCTGGGTTGCCAGGATGATGATGCTCGGCCTTCACGCGTTGGACGAGGTGCCGTTCCGCACCGTCTACATTCACGCCCTCGTCCGCGACGAGAAGGGCGCCAAGATGTCGAAGTCCAAGGGCAACGTGGTCGATCCCCTCGACCTCGTCGACCGCTACGGCGCCGACGCCCTGCGCTTCACTCTCGCCGCCATGGCGGCGCAGGGACGCGACATCAAGCTCTCGGTGCAACGCGTTGAAGGGTATCGGAACTTCGCCACCAAGCTCTGGAACGCCGCCCGCTTCGCCGAGATGAACGGCTGCCGGCTCGACCCGGACTTCAGGCCCGAGGGCGTGAGCCAGACCCTGAACGCCTGGGCCCTCGGCGAGGCCGCCCGCGCGGTGGCCGAGGTCACCGGCGCGATCGAGGCCTACCGGTTCAACGACGCCGCCAACGCCGCCTACCGCTTCGTCTGGAACGTCTTCTGCGACTGGTACCTGGAGCTCGCCAAGCCCGTGCTCCAGGGCGAGGACGGCCCGGCGAAGGAGGAGACGCGCCGGACGATCGCCTACCTCATCGACCAGATCTGCGTGCTGCTGCACCCATTCATGCCGTTCCTCACCGAGGAGCTGTGGGCGACCAAGGCCCGCGAGGCGGGAATCGAGCGCGGGCTCCTCGCGCTCGCCGCCTGGCCGGACCTCGGCGCGCTGGCGCGGCCGGAGGCCGAGGCCGAGATCGGCTGGGTCGTCGACCTCGTCTCGGAGATCCGCTCGGCCCGCTCGGAGACGAACGTGCCGGCCGGCGCCCAGATCCCGCTGGTGCTGGTCGCCCCGAGCGAGGCGGTGCGCGAGCGTGCCACCCGCTGGGGCGACACCGTGCGCCGGCTCGGCCGCATCGCCTCGATCGAGGTCGCCGAGACGAGCCCCCGCAACGCCGTGCAGCTGATCGTGCGCGGCGAGGTGGCGGCGCTGCCGCTCGAGGGCGTGGTCGATCTGACCGCCGAGGTGGCGCGGCTGAAGAAGGAGGACGCCAAGCTCGACGGCGAGATCGGCAAGATCGACGCCAAGCTCGGCAACGCCGACTTCCTCGCCCGCGCCCCCGAGGAGGTCGTGGAGGAGCAGCGCGAGCGCCGCGAGGCGGCCCTCGCCCGCCGCGAGAAGGTGCGGGAAGCCCTGGCGCGGCTGCAGGGCTGAGCCGGCAACGGACCGGCTCCGGTGCGGGCGGCGTGGCCGCCCGCACCGGATGCGAACGAGATGATCGGGGAGAGGCGCTCGGCGGCGTTCGGTTCGAGACGATCGGGCGTCCGCGCACGGAGAGGCGATCCGTCGAACGCCGCCCGGATTTGCGTACAGGCATGAGACCGCGACCCGAGCCCGCGACATCCCGACCCCGCCCGGAGGCCGGCGCCGTGAAGGGCTGCTACGACACCGAGACGGACGTGCTGTCCGTCCGCTTCAGCGACGCGGAGGTGGTGATGCGCCGGGAAGTCCGTCCGGGGGTCGTCGTCGCCTACGATGCCGGCGGCACCGTCGCCGCCATGGACATCCTCGGAGCTTCCGAGACCCTGGCGGCCGGCCAGGACCTGCGGCAGCTCACCGTGGCGGCCTGACGTCGTGCGCCGCGGCCCGCGCATCGCCCGGCGCGCCGCGGCGCTCGCACTGTCGCTCCTCTTGGTTCCCGCCGCGCTCCTCGCCCTGGCGGCCTGGCTCACCGCCCGGCCGGGCGACCCGGACCTCTACCCGCCGGCCGCCGGCGACGAGGCGGTCGTGGTGCGGCTCGTCGCCCGGACCTGGCATTCCGGCCTGCTCCTGCCCCGCGACGACCTGGCCCGGGCGGCCGGCGAGATCGGGGCCGGGGCGCTGCTGGCGGTGACCGAGCGCTTCCATGCCTACCCGGCGCTCGAGATCGGCTGGGGCGATGCCGGCGTCTACCGCGGGGTGCCGACGATTCAGGCGCTCGACTGGCGCCTGGCGCTCAGGGCCCTGTTCACCCCCGGCGGGCGCCCGGCGGTGCTGCACGTGGTCGGAGTCGCGGCCGAGCCTGGCGCCGCCTTCCAGGACGCCGAGGTCGTGCCGCTGCGCCTGTCGCGAGCGAGCTTCCGCCGCCTCGCCGCCGCCCTCGGCCGCTCCCTCACCGTCCGCGACGGCCACCCCGTCGAGGCGGGCCCGGGCCTCTACGGCCCGAGCCTGTTCTACGAGGCCGAGGGACGGTTCACCCTGCTCACCGTCTGCAACCACTGGAGCGCCGGGCTCCTCAACGCCGCCGGGCTGCCGGTCACGCCGCTCCTCGACACCCTGCCGCGGGGCCTCGCCCTCGACCTCGCCTGGCGCGCCGCGCCGGCGCGTTAGCCGGACGTGGCGTCGGCCAAGGTGGATCCGATGGTGCACGACCTGATGTTCGGCGCCGTGGAGGGCCGCTCAACCGTCGGCGACACCACCTTCGGCTTCGGCAGCCAGGGCTGACGTCGCAGGGACCGGTTCGCGCGACGGCCGCGGGCCGTCGACGCGGATGCCCTGTGCGAGGCGCGACGCGGTCCCCCGCGCCGCGCCTCCTCAGTTTCGTCCGAGGGGCCGGGCCGGGCGCCGGAAGGCGCGCCGGAGGCGCTCGCGCAGGCGCATCCGGCCGCTGCGGGCGAGCGCGCGGCCGCAAGCCCGGGCGCCCTCGCGATCGAACTGGAAGGCGATCTCGGTTCCCTCGGCGAGCCGCAAGGCGAGGGCCGGCACCCCCGGCGAGACCTCGCCGGCGGTCCAGCCGAGGACCGGGAAGAAGCAGTTCTCCACCCGGGTGCCCACCGGCACGTCCTGGCCCGCATCCGCCGCGACCGAGGCGGTGGCGAGCAGCGCCAGGCCGAGCTCGGCCGCCTCCGCGGGGGTCAGCCGGACCGCGTAGTCCCGCGGCCCGAACGCCACCACGAGCTCGAGCCCGTCCGGCCCGGCGGTCACGACCGAGAAGCGCAGGTCGCCGCGGGGCGCGGCCTCAGGGGAGGTCATGCGGATGGCCATCGCTCCGTGCCGTGACGGGATCGGCCGAGCCTAGCGTCAGGGCCTCACGCGGGGCAAGCTCTGACGCCGGCCGGCGTCACCGCACGGCGCCGTCGGGCCCGTTCGCGGCCTGCCGGGCATCCTTGTCGGGCTTGATCCCGACCCGCTGGTCCTGGCGCAGGAGCTGGAGGTGGTCGGTGGCGATCCGGTCGCCGGGCTTCAGGCCCTTCTCGATCGCCGTGCGGTCGCCGAACTCCTCGCCGGTCTCGACCGGGGTCATCGCGACCCGGCCGTCTTCCCCGACGCGCCAGACGATGCGCTGATCGAGCTGGGACGACAGGGCGACCGTCGGCACCAGGAGGCGCTCCTGCGTCCCCACCTCGACCTGCGTGCGGACGAACTCGCCCGGCAGGTAGCGCTCGTCGGCGTTGGGCAGCCAGGCCCGGACCAGGCGGCGGGCGGTGCGGGGGTCGAAGCGGTTGTCGAGCTTGTAGATCGTCGCCTTGCGCTCCGGCCGGCCCTGGCTGTCGAGCACCTGGATGAAGGCGCGGTTCTCCTTCAGGGCGGCGCGCACCGCCTCCGAATCCTCGCTCGAGAGCGCCACCTGCACCTCGATCGGGTCGACCTGGACCACGCTGACGAGCTGGGTCGTGTTCTCGTTGACGTGGTCGCCGACATTGACGTCGGAGAGGCTGGAGCGCCCGTCGAAGGGCGCGCGGATCACCGCGTAGTCGAGGTTGAGCTTCTGGCGCGCGATCGCGGCCTCGGCCTCCTGCACCCGGCTGCGGGCGACCTGCCGGTTGCTCTCGAGCTGCTGGAAGCGCTGCTCGGAGGCGTAGCCCTTGTCGGCGAGCGGCTGGGTGCGGTCGACCTCGGCATCCGCGAAGGCGAGCTGCGCCACCGCCTGCTCGCGCTGGGCCTCCGCCGTGCGCAAGGCGACCTCGAACGGCCGCGGGTCGATGCGAAACAGCACTTGGCCCTTCTTGACGTGGCCGCCGGGCTCGAACGGCCGCTCCACCACCACGCCGGTGACCCGGGGCTGGAGGGCCGCGTCCTTGGGCGAGATCACCGTGCCGGTATACGAGAAGGCGACCGGCACGGTCTCGGACACGGCCCGCGCCACCGTGACGTCGAATTCCGGCGCGTCGGCCTCGCGCTTCGGCGCTGCCGGCGGGGCGAGGACCTTCGCCACCGGGCCGGGCAGGACGCCGACGGCGCCCTCCGGCAGCGGGTGGCCGAGCCCCCACCAGAGGCCGGCCCCGGCCGCGATGCCGGCGAGACCGATGAGGCCGTAGCGAAACCCTGCGCGCACGATGTCGGTCTCCTTCGACGAGACGGTTCCGAGAGCGGCCCGCGGCTCCTCGAGCCTGGAGGCTGCGGCAGGCCGGCCCGGACCCGCGCGGAGCGGCCCCGGCCGGCGTCCCAGGGGAACTCGCCCGAGGGGAACTCCCTCGAACGCGATAGCGTTGCACGTGAGCTTTCACCTTACCGTCGCAGGGCCCGGAGGGCCGCTCCAGGGCCCCGGCTCGCGGCGGCCTTCCCGGCACGCCCCGGCGGCCACCGGGACGCGGGATGTTCGCCTACTTCGTCGACCGGCCCGTCCTGGCGGGCGTGATCTCGGTGCTCATCACCCTGATCGGGGCCGTGGCGGGCTTCGCCCTGCCGATCGCCCAGTTCCCCGAGATCGCGCCGCCGATCATCAACGTCCAGGCGACCTATCCGGGCGCCACCGCCCAGCAGGCCTACGAGGCGATCGCGATCCCGCTCGAGCAGGAGATCAACGGCGCCCAGAACCTGATCTACATCAACTCGACCAGCAACGCCGACGGCAGCGTCACCATGGACGCGACCTTCGAGGTCGGCTCCGACCTCAACGCCGCCGCCGCCGAGGTGCTGACCCGTGCCCAGCGGGCGGAGGCGCGCCTGCCGCAGGCGGTGCGCGACCAGGGTCTCGAGATCGTGAAGTCGTCGCGCCAGCGCCTCGGCAACGTCGTGCTCTACAGCGACGACAACCGCTACGACGAGCTCTTCCTGTCGAACTGGGCCGAGACCCAGGTGATCAAGCCCCTGCGCCGGGTCACCGGCATGGGCCGCATCGTCAACTTCTCCAACAAGCGCTACGCGATGCGGATCTGGCTCGACCCGGCCCGGATGGAGTCCCTCGGCATCGGCCCGAGCCAGATCGTGCAGGCGATCGAGCAGCAGAACGCCCAGATCACCGTCGGCTCCCTCGGCAAGGAGCCGGTGCGCGACACCCCGGCCTTCGAGCTGCAGATCGTCACCAAGGGCCGCCTGACCGAGGTGCGGGAATTCGCCGACATCGTGATCCGGGCCAATCCCGACGGCTCGGTGGTGCGGGTGCGCGACGTCGGCCGGGTCGAGCTCGGCTCGGAGCAGTACGGCAGCCGCTCGACCTACGACAACAAGCCCGCCGCGTCGCTCGGCCTGTTCCAGAACCCGGAGGCCAACGCCGTCGAGGTGATGAAGGGCGTCCACGCCACCATGAGGGACCTGGCGAAGCGCTTCCCCCCGGGCCTGCAATACAGGATCGCCCTCGACCGCACCGAGTTCGTCAACGCCTCGATCCACGAGGTGATCAAGACCCTGATCGAGGCGATCGTGCTGGTGGTCGTCATCACCTACCTGTTTCTCCAGAGCTGGCGCGCGACCCTGATCCCGGCGATCGCGGTGCCGGTGGCGCTCGTCGGCACCTTCGGGCCGATGGCGGTCCTCGGGTTCTCGTTCAACACCCTGAGCCTGCTCGGGCTGGTGCTGGCGGTGGGCCTCGTCGTCGACGACGCCATCATCGTGGTCGAGAACACCGAGCGGCTGATGGAGGAGGGGCAGGAGCCCCGCGAGGCCGCCCGCGAGGCGGTGAACGAGGTGGCGGGCCCGGTCATCGCCACCACCCTGGTGCTCGCCGCCCTGTTCGTGCCCGTCGCCTTCATCCCGGGGCTGACCGGCCAGCTCTACAACCAGTTCGCCCTCACCATCGCGATCTCGGTGCTGATCTCGGCGGTGGTCTCGCTCACCCTGACCCCGGCGCTCTGCGCCCTGCTGCTGAAGCCCCGCGACGAGGCGGCGCATCGGAGCCGCTGGCGGGCTCCCCTGCGCTGGTTCAACGCCGCCCTCGACCGGGCCACCGGCGCCGCGGTCGGCTCGGCGGGGCGGCTGTCGCGCCACCTCGTCGCCACCGGGCTGGTCTTCCTCGCCTTCGCCGGCCTCACCGCCTGGATGCTGGCGAGCCGCCCGAGCGCCTTCGTGCCGCAGGAGGACCAGGGCTACTTCTTCGCCGACATCGCGATGCCGAAGGGCGCCTCGGTCGGCCGAACCGCCGCCATGGTGGAGGAGGTCGGCAAGGCGGTCCTGGCCGAGCCGGCCGCCGCCGGCACCATCGGGGTCGCCGGGCGCGGCATCCTGGCCGACGTGACCGCCCCGTTCTACGGCTTCCAGATCCCGACCCTGAAGCCCTGGGACGAGCGCGAGGAGACGGTCAACGACGTGATCGGCCGCCTGCGGCGGCAGTTCAAGAACCACCCGGACGGGGTCCTGCGCATCGTCGACCCCTCGCCGCTGCCGGGCCTCGGCTCCCGCGGCGGCCTGACCGTGGAGCTGCAGGACCGCAGCGGCGAGGGCGGCCTCAAGCTCGCCAGGACCGCCGAGGGCTTCATCGCGCAGCTGAAGAAGCTGCCGGAGATCGGCGGCGCCACCGCCACCACGAGCTACGGCGTGCCGCAGCTGCGCCTCGACATCGACCGGGCCAAGGCCGAGCAGCTCGGGGTCAGCCTGCAATCGCTGTTCGACGCGCTCGGCACCTACGTCGGCTCGTCCTACGTCAACCTCTTCAACAAGTTCGGCTTCGTCTACCAGGTCTACGTCCAGAGCGAGTCGCAGGGGCGGCGCACCCTCGAGGACCTGTCGCGCCTGACGGTGCCGAACAACCGCGGCGAGCCGGTGCGGATCGGGTCGCTCGTCACGCCGCACTTCGTCAGCGGGCCGACGGCGGTCCTGTCCTACAACACCTACCCGGCGATCGAGATCGCCATCGACACCGCCGAGACGGCGAGCTCGGGATCGGCCATCGCGGCGGTGGAGCGCCTGGCCGAGACCGCCCTGCCGACGAACTACGCCGTGGAATGGACCGAGGTCGCCTACCAGCAGAAGATCGCCGGCGGCTGGGCGCCGCTGATCTTCGGCCTCGGCGTGGTGATGATCGTGCTGCTGCTCGCCGGCCAGTACGAGAGCCTGCGGCTGCCCTTCGTGGTGATCCTGGTGACGCCGCTGGCGATCTTCGGCGCCGTCGGGGCACTGGCCCTGCGCGACCTGCCCCTCGACATCTTCGGGCAGATCGGCCTGCTGCTCCTCGTGGGCCTCGCCGCCAAGAACGCGATCCTGCTCGTCTCCTTCGCCCGCGACCTGCGGGCGAAGGGCGAGGACCCGGTGCGGGCGGCCCAGGACGCCGTGCGCCTGCGGATGCGGCCGATCCTGATGACCTCCTTCGCCTTCATCCTCGGCTCGGTGCCGCTGGCGCTCGCGACCGGCGCCAGCGCCAACGCCCGCATCTCGATGGGCACGGTGGTGATCGGCGGCCTGCTGGTGGCGACCCTGCTGACCCTGTTCGTCACCCCGGTCTTCTACGTCGCCGCCGAGCGGCTGGTGGCGGGGCGGGGACGCGAGGGCGAGCCCGGGACGGAAAACCCGGGGACCGGCGCCGCACCGCAGCCGGCGGAATAGGCGCGGGATCCCCGTCGCCGCGCCGGCGGGCGCGCTCACGCGCCCTGGCCCGCCAGAGCCGTCGCCCGGTCAGGGGATGGTCTGAGAGACCGTTTGATCGAATCTTACAGATTTGACACCCTGCATGTCATTCCGGGGCCGCGCAGCGGAGCCCGAAGTGCCGAAGGCGCGCCCAGAACCGCAGGATGTTCAGGGTAGAGCGGAACACAATTCGCTTTACTCCACAACATCTGAGTTCCTGGACTCCGGGCTCCGCTACGCGGCCCCGGAGTGACGAAGAGGGCGTTAATACTATCCAGCAAGTCAAACAGGCTCGGAGAGACATCCCGCACCGGCCGGGTGGCGCGCGGCATGGCAAATCGACTGCGATCCCGCCGTGCCCGTGCGGCCGCTCGAAAGCCCCCGGCATCTAGGAAGCAGGTCAGGGCCTGATCGAGAGGGTCGATCATCGACGAGGTCCGTCCCGGGCGAGGCGTGGACAGGCACGGCCGGGAGCGGGGAGGACCACGCCCTGTCTTTCCCCGGGTATCCCCACGGCCTGTGGACGGCGGTGGAGGGGACTCGCGCCCAGGCTCCCGTTGAGCTTTCATTTACGCAGGGCCGGCAGGGTCTGCGCAAGTGCAGCGTAACCCTGTGCGGCCACGGGCTCCGCCCCTCCTCAGCCCGTCCCGGGCAGGGAGCCGGCGGCCCCGGGCGGCACGGGACCGAGGGGTCGATGGCGGGATCTTCGAAGAGCGGTTCTCCGCGCCCGGGGACGGAGCGGGGGGCCCTCCGGCCGATGCCGGTCGTGCGGTGGGCCGCGGTGGCGGGAATCGCCCTGGCGGCGGCCAATTGCGCCGGTCCGACGCCCAAGCAGCTCGCGGTGAGGAGCGGCGGCCGCGAGATCGACCCGAAATACGGCGTCGCCGCGAGCCCGCGCCTCTACGGCGAGAACGACAAGATCCCGAAGGGCGGCGGCCGGCAGATGACCGGCAAGCCCTACGTGGTCGCCGGGCGCACCTACGTGCCGCGCCAGGACGCCCGCGGCTACGTCCGCGAGGGCCTCGCCTCCTGGTACGGCACCGCCTTCCACGGCCGCATGACCGCCAACGGCGAGGTCTTCGACCGCTTCTCGGTCGCGGCGGCGCACCCGACCCTGCCGCTGCCGAGCTACGCCCGGGTCACCAACCTGCAGAACGGCCACTCGATGGTGGTGCGGGTCAACGACCGCGGTCCCTACCACGCCGACCGGCTGATGGACGTGTCGCAGGCGGTGGCCGAGGCCCTCGACTTCCGCCGCCGGGGCACGACCAAGGTCCGGGTCGAGTACGTCGGCAAGGCCTCGGTCGGCGGCAGCGACGACCGCAAGCTGATGGCGACCCTGCGCACCGACGGGCGCCCGGCGGGCTCGCCGGCCGGCGCCAACATCATGGTGGCGGAGGCCGGGCCGGACACGCGGCCGGACACGCGGGACGAGGCGAGGTCGTTCGCGTTCCGCCAGCCTGAGGCGGAGCCGGTGCGGCCGATCGTCGAGCGGCCCCGGATCGCCGCCCCGGTGCGGATCGCCGAGGACGAGCCGGAGACCCGGCGCCCGGCGCCGGCCCGCGCCCCGATCCCGGCCCCCGTCCGCCTGGCCGAGGCGGCGCCCCGGGCCCCGTCGGCGTCCCGCGTGCCGGCTCCGGCAC
>NZ_LABY01000104.1 GCF_001043975.1 Methylobacterium variabile | reverse complement strand
GAAGCCCGCGACCTCGCCCTCCGGTTCGCCGGCGGACCAGCACCGGAGGCCGTGCCGCTCAATCCCCGCGCCTCGCTGATCATCGCCCAGGGCGCCGGCGGACGGCTCGAGGACGGCACCGTCCTGGTGACCGCGCCGAACCCCTCGATGCTCAAGGCCTCCGTCTCCTGCCTCGTCGATCCGGTGGTCTGGACCAACCTCGTCGGCCAGGCGGCCTTCCTGGACGCCTCGGACGGCAGCCTCAGCGTCGTGCAGCCCAAGCGCGTCGGGCTGATCGAGACCCAGGCGCGCAGCCTCGGGAACCTGCGGCTGGTCTCGGCGGCCTGGCTCTCCCTCAACCCCGCCGCCTACGTCGCCATGACGCTCGTCATGGCGCTCTGTCTCGGCCTGGCCACGACGAGCCTGGTGCGCCAGCTCGGACGGAGGAACTCATGAGCGGCCGGACGCCCCTGCGCGCGGCCTGCGCCGCGGCGGCCCTGCTCCTCGGTCCGGCGGCTCCCGGACGGGCGCAAGCACCGCAGGTCATCCAAGCACCGCAGGTCATCCAGGCGCAGCAGGTCATCCAGGCGCCGCAGGCTGTGCAGTCGCCGCAGCCCGCGCAGAATCCGGAGGTGGCCCAGGCCCAGGAGGCGACCCCCGTGCCCCCCGCCATCGCCGTGCCGACCCAGCCCTCGCCCGAGGCGCCGGGCCGCGCCGCCGGGCCGGCCCTCGCCGGCAGCCTGGGCGACGACGCGGGCTGGCGCGCCTACCGGGCCCGCTTCGTGACCGAGAAGGGCCGCGTCGTCGACACCGCCAACGGGCTGATCAGCCACAGCGAGGGCCAGGGCTACGGCCTGCTCCTGGCGGTGGCGGCCAAAGACCGGGCGACGTTCGACCGGATCTGGGGCTGGACCCGCGCCAACCTGATGGTGCGCTCCGACGAGCTGATGGCTTGGCGCTGGGCGCCGGACCAGCGCCCGGCGGTCGCCGACATGAACAACGCCACCGACGGCGACATCCTGGTCGCCTGGGCCCTCACCGAGGCGGCGGAGGCCTGGGGCGAGCCGTCCTACCGCACCGCCGCGCGGCGCATCGCGGTCGAGTTCGGCCGCAAGACGATCCTGTTCCGCGCCGCCCCCGGCCCCCTGGTGCTGCCCGCCGTCGCCGGCTTCGCCGCCCGCGACCGCGCCGACGGGCCGCTGGTGAACCTCTCCTACTGGGTCTTCCCGGCCTTCCAGCGCTTAGGCATCGTGGCGCCCGAATACGACTGGGCCTCGATTATCCGCAGCGGCGTCGAGGTTCTGCGCCAGTCCCGCTTCGGCCCGAGCGCCTTGCCGACCGAGTGGATCTCCGCCAAGGACGACGCGTTGCGGCCGGCGGACGGCTTCCCGCCGCTCTTCTCCTACAATGCGATCCGCATCCCGCTCTACCTCGCCTGGGCCGGCGTCGGCCGCCCCGCCGACTACGCGCCGTTCCGGACCCTGTGGGGTGGGATCGACCGCGAGCGACTGCCGATCGTCGACACCCGCGACGGGCGCCCGGTCGAATGGCTGAGCGAGCCCGGCTACACCGCGCTTCCGGCCCTCGTCGCCTGCGCGCAGGACGGCACCGCCGTTCCGGAATCCCTGCGGACCGTGCAGGACGGCCAGAACTACTATCCCGCGACGCTCCACCTCCTCGCGCTGGTCGCGGTCCGGATGCGCTATCCGTCATGCCTGAGATCGTGATCCCCCGGATCCTGCCGCTCCTCGCCGCGCTCGTCCTCGGCGCGGCCGCGCCGGCCCTCGCCCAAGGAGCAGGCCAGGGGACGGGTCAGGCGGCGGGCCCACCGCCCGAGGCCCAGGGTCCCCGGGTCGTCTACGGCGATGGCACGCGCGCGCCGGCCATCATGGTCGATCCCGAGACCTCCCGCGTCCCCGGCATGGTCGACGAGAGCGCGCTGCGCTACTACGCCTCGCAGAAGCAGACCGCCCGGATGAAGGCGGAGATCGCCCGCCTGAAGCGGCTCTATCCGGGCTGGACCGAGCCCCCGGACCTCGACAGCCTGCAGCCGAGCCCGCCCGAGGAGGCGCCGCTCTGGGACCTGTTCACCGCCGGGCGCCTGCAGGACCTGCGCGCCGCCATCACCGCGCGCCACTCCCTCGACCCGGCCTGGCAGCCCTCCGAGGAGCTGGGGCGCAAGCTGCGCCGGGCCGAGTTCCGCGCGAGCATCCAGGCCCTGGCGGGCAAGGCCTCCGACACCAGGACCCTCGAGGAGGTCGTCGCCCTCTACCGCGCCGACCCGGGCGCCCTCGACCCCGCCGACGTCGAGAGCATCTGGACGATCGCCGACAGCCTCGCCGCCACCGGTGCGAGCGAGGACGCGTTCAACCTCTACAAGTCCGTGCTCGACGGCGCCGCCGATGCGGGCGCGCGCCTCGCCACGATCCAGAAGGCGATGGCCCACATCAAGATGGAGCAGGCCGAGCGCCTGATCGCGATGGGCCGGCAGGACCCGGCGGGCAATTCCGAGTTCGACCCGATCCGCCTCGACATCACCCGGGCCCGGATCGCCGCCTTCCTGCACGACGAGCCGGCTCAGACCCCGACGCTCGCCGACCTCACCGCCTTCCAGGCCTATGCTCGCAAGGTCGCGGAGCCGAGCCAGACCGGCCTCCTCGGCTGGTACGCCTACAAGCGGCGCCAGTTCCGCGAGGCGCTGGAGTGGTTCAAGCAGGCGATCGCCCGGGGCGGCGACGCCATGGTGGCGCACGGCCTCGCCCACACCCTGCGCGAGCTGAACATGATGCGCGAGGCCGAGGAGGTCGCCTATGCGTGGCGCGAACGCTTCGTCGGCAACGAATTGCTGTTCATCGACCTCCTCGAGCGCAAGCTGACGCTGGCGAACCCGCCCTTCATCGAGCCGGTCCGGATCGAGCGCTACGCCCGGGTCGTCAACGCCACCGCCTCCGGCGAGGGCGCGCAGGGGCTCGCCTGGTACGCATACAATTCCTGCCAGTTCGACGCCGCCCTGGAGTGGTTCCAGCGCGCCGTGGCCTGGATGCCGAGCGAGAGCACGGTGTTCGGCTACGCCCTGACCCTGCAGCGGCTCAAGCGCCAGCGCCCCTATCTCGAGGTGGTCAACCGCTACGACGGCCTCTTCCCGAAGGTGGTCGACCTCCTGTTTCGCGAGAGCCAGGGCGGTCCGCCGCTGCCCTGCGCGGTGCAGGCCGCCCCCGCCCCGGCCGGACGGG
>NZ_LABY01000103.1 GCF_001043975.1 Methylobacterium variabile | reverse complement strand
GACGGAACTCAGCGGGATAGGACCGACGTGGGTGCGGCATAGAAGGCACCTCGTGGGAAAGCCTGAAGGGCTCCACGAGAGCGGGTCAACATCAGTCATCGGCGAGTGGGAGCCGGTGCCGGGTGGTAAACCGGTCCTGGCGGGTGGGTTCATCCTCAACGGCCGGCGCTGGGCCCGCGGCCTGGGAGGATCTGCCGGCCTATCTGGTGATCCGGAAGGCGACCACCAAGAACGGGCCTAGGCGGCCCACGACCTTAAGCTCTGCCCGCTGGTGCTCGACCTGCTCGACTGAGTGCCGCCCGAGCAACGGACGGGGCCGCAGATCATCGACGAGGCCTCGGGCCGGCCCTACGCTGAATCAGCCTATGGCCGCGAGTGGCGGATCGTGGCGCGTGCCGCAGGCATCCCGAGCCACATCTGGAACATGGATGCCCGTGCCCGGGCGATCACCGACGCCGAGGATGCCGGGGCCGACCTCGACCGCATCCGGTCGGCCGCGTACTCACAGGTGGCGACGACGCAGCGCTACTCGCGCGGCACGGTCGGCAAGTCGCGCCGGGTGGCCGAGCTACGGCTGGCGCACCGAGCGCTGAGGAACGGATCCTGAACCACAAGGGTGATTATCGTTGGCAGGTGCTGCCATCCGCGCAACCAGGTCCGTATGCGTCACTCGCCCTGATGCTCGGCGACGTAACCTTCGCACTTCGAAGCTCCTGTTTCCTTCAAACATCCGGCAACACCAGATCGAGTGATCGGCGCTCTGCGGTTGTTGGCTCATGATCCGCGGCGAGCGGAAGGCTACACTCCGTACGGTGTCGGCGTATCGTCAGGCTTCCTGGGCCGGCGACGCATCGCCGGCGTCACCGTAGGCGCTCCAGCCGCCATCGACGCTCAGAACCGCGCCCGTCACGTACGAGGCCGACGGGGAGCACAGGAACCACGCCGTCTCGGCGATCTCGGCCGGATCGGCGAGGCGGCCGAGCGGGATCCGCCGTTCCAGCCGCGCACGGTCGATGCGTCCCGCCTCGACCAGCTTGGCCACCAGCGCGGTGCCGACATAGCCCGGCGCGATGGCGTTGACGCGGATCCCGGCGCCCGCCCACTCGCAGGCCATGCTCTTCGTCATCGCGACGATGCCGGCCTTCGCCGCCCCGTAGGCGTTGCGCCGGGGCAGGCCGGTCAGCCCGGCGATGGAGCTCACGTTCAGGATGGCGCCGCCCTGCTCCGCCATCGCGCGGGCTGCCTCCCGCGACGCCACGAAGGTGCCGTCGAGGTGAATGCGCAGGATCCTGTCGAAGGTCGCGAGGTCCTGCTCCAGGGTCGGCTTGTGGCTGTCGCCGATCCCCGCGTTGTTGACCAGGATGTCGAGCCGGCCCAGTTGCGCGACGGTCTCCTCGATCATCGCGACCGCGGAGTCCTCGTCGGCGACATCAGCCCGTACCGCCAGATGATGGGCTCCGAGTTCCGCTGCCCGCGCGGCAGCGCGGTCGCCGTCGAGATCGGCCAGGGCGACGCGGCAGCCGGCTGCGGCAAAGCGCCGGGCCATCGCCCAGCCGATGCCGTCCGCGGCTCCCGTGATCAGGGCCACTGGAGGCGGGACGTTCCGGGTCATGATGCGCTCCTTGGCATGGTCCTATCGGACGACGGCGACTGCGCCGGCCTCGAAGCCCGGTCGCGGGATCAGGTTCATCAGCACGCGGCCGAAGCCGCCATCGACCATGATCTCGTCGCCGGTGACGTAGGCGGCCCGGTCGCTGGCGAGGTAGAGGACGGCGTCGCAGATGTCCTCGGGCGCGCCGATGCGACCAAGGGGCACCACGGCGCTGCGGCGCTCGCGCACGCCGGGGGCGTCGTAGAAGGGTTGGCTCAGCGGCGTCACCACGAGGCCGGGACTGACCACGTTGCTGCGGATGCCCGCCGGCCCCCACTCGGTCGCGAGCTGGCGCGACAGCATGACGATGCCGGCCTTGCTGACGCTGTAGGCACCGCTGAAGCCTTGCGCGTGGTGCGCGGCGATCGAAGCGACGTGGACGATCGCGCCGCCGCCCCGTTCCCGCATCTGCCGCCCGAAGACCTGCGCGCCCAGGAAGTAGCCGGTGAGGTTGACCGCGAGGAGCGCGTTCCACTCCGCGAGCGGCAAGGTCTCGAGGGGCCCGGGCCGCATCAGCGCGGCATTGTTGACCAGCACCGCGCAGGGCCCGAGGTCCCGCGCCTGCGCGGCGGCGGATTCGAGACTGTCCGGGTCGGTCACGTCGCAGGCCAGGGCGAGCACCTCGGCGCCGCAGCTCTCTGCCTGCGCGCGCACGCCTGCCATCGCCTCGGCCTTGCGGTCGAGGAGGACGAGGCGGGCGCCGGCCCGGGCGAAGCCAAGCGCGACGGCCTGCCCGAGCCCGCCAGCGGCGCCGGTGACCACGCAGACGCGGCCACGCAAGGCCAGCCAATCGGAATCCGTGTCGCTCATGTCGGTGCTCCGCGGGAGGATGCGCGCCGGGCCGTCAGCGCCCGGCGAGGGACGGCAGGACCGCCCTCCGGATCAGCCGGTTCTCCTGGGCGGTGATCAGGTGCGCGGAGGCCTGGAGATAGGCCGGCCAGTCAGGGTCCTTGTCCCGGGCGGCGTGGCGCGCCTCGAACTGGCCCATATCGTCGAAGCCCCACAGGTGGACGACCTGGTTCAGGGGACCGACCGCGCTCGTGAACATCCCGAGCGGGGCGCCGAGATACTTCAGCTGGACCGGCATCGCGAGCCGGTCGAAGACGTCGAGGAACTCCGCCATGCCGCGCAGGCGGATGGTGTAGGTGCGCAGGTCGACGATCGCCGCATCGAGAGTCATGAGGATGTCCTCCGGGTCTTGAGCTGGGATCAGGAGCGGACGAGCGGGCAGCCGCCATCCGCCTCGGGCCGGAAGGCCTCGTCGGCCGGCATGGTCGAGACCAGCTTGTAGACGTCGCCCGCCCCCCGGCTCTCCTCCGGCTTCTTCACCTCGAACAGGTAGGCCGGGTGGATCTTGCGCCCGTCCGCCCGGATGCGGCCCGCCCCGAAGGCGTCGTCGTCGGTCGGCATCCGCTTCATCAGCTCGACCACCGCGCGCCCGTCGGCCTTGGCCTGCGCGACGCCGAGCTCCTTCACCGCCTTGAGGTAGTGGAGCACCCCCGCATAGTCGCCGGCCTGGCTCATGTTCGGCAGGACGTTGGCGGCAAGCCGCGGCTTGACGCGCTTGGTGAAGCCGCGGGTGCGCTCGTTCAGATCCCAGTAGAAGGTTTCGGTGAGCGACAGGCCCTTGGCCACCGGCAGCCCCATGCCGAGCACGTCGGTGACGTAGCCCACCATCGCGGCGAGACGCACCCCGCTGCCCTCGATGCCGAACTCCTGCGCCTGCTTGAGGCAGGCGATCAGCTCGCTGCCGGAATTGGCGAAGGCGATCACGTTGGCGCCGCTGCTCTGGGCCTGGAGCAGATAGGAGGAGAAGTCCGCGGTGCTCCCGAGGGGATAGCGCACCGCACCGAGCACCTTGCCGCCGGCGGCCTTGACGAAGCGGGACGCGTCGGCTTCCGCCGCGTGGCCGAAGGCGTAGTCGGCGGTGATGAAGAACCACCTGTCGCCGCCGACCCGCACCAGGGAGGTGGCGGTCGAGTGGGCGAGGCACCAGGAATCCCACGACCAGTGCACCCAGTTCGGGCTGCAGCTCTTGCCGGTGAGGTCCGAGCTGCCGGCGGTGGTGATCAGCGCCGCCTTCTTCTTCTCCTCGATGATGCCGCGCGAGCCGAGCGCGATCGAGCTGTTGCCGACGTTCTCGATCAGGTCGACGCCGCCGCGGTCGAACCATTGCCGGATGATGGTCAGGCCGACATCCGGCTTGTTCTGGTGGTCGGCGGTGAGGATCTCGACCTTGATGTCGGGATTCTGCGCCATTAACTCGTCGGCGGCCTGCTGGACGCAGGCGACGGTGGTCGGCCCCGAGACGTCGCGGTAGACGCCCGACATGTCGGTGATGACGCCGATGCGGATGGTGCTGGCGGCTTGGGCCCGGCTCAAGGACGCGGGCATCATGGCGAGGCCGGCGAGGCCGGCGCGCAAGACGGTGCGGCGGTCGAGTGTCATGGCGTGTCCTCCGTTGTTCGTCGTCTGGTGGTGCGCGGGCAGCTCTCTCAGGCCGCTTCGTCCGCGAGGTGGCGTCCGGTGATGAAGCCGAAGGTCATGATCGGCCCGAGCGTGATCCCGGCCCCCGGATAGGCGCCGCCCATGATGCTGGCCCGGTCGTTGCCGACCGCGTAGAGGCCTGGGACGGGATGGGCGTCGGGGCGCAGCACGCGCCCGACCGTGTCGGTGCGCAGGCCGTCGAAGGTGCCGAGATCGCCCATGACCATCTTGAGGGCGTAGAACGGCCCCTTCGCGATCGGCGCGACGTTGGGGTTGGGCCGGTGCTCCGCATCGCCGAGGAAGCGGTTGAAGGCGGTCGAGCCGCGCCCGAAGGCGGGGTCCTCGCCGCGCGCGGCGCCGCGGTTGTAGAGATCCACCGTCGCCACGAGCCCATCCGCGTCGATGCCCGCCGCCCGGGCGAGGTCGGGCAGCGTCCGGCCGGTGACGAGATAGCCGTTGCGGACGGAGAGACCGATCGGGACCGGAGCCGGCTTGGCATAGCCCAGTCCGTACTTGCGGATCGTCGGATGGTCGCAGATCAGCCAGGCGGCGGTCTCGCCTGCCCCTTCCCCGTCGCGGATCATCGCGGCGCCGGTGTCGTGATAGGAGTTCGCCTCGTTGGTGAAGCGCCGTCCGTGCTGGCTCACCGCGATGATGCCTGGCTTGTAGCGGTCGACGAGGTGGGGGAAGACCCCCACGCGACCATGGCCGAGCGGCACGCGCGACACCGGCATCCAGGCCGCCGCGTTGGCCATCCGGATCTCGAACGCACCGCCGGCCGCTTCGCCGAGGCGGATGCCGTCGCCGGTGTTGCCGGAAGGCGTCGGCGACAGGTGCTCGGCGCCGCGGGCGACGTGGGGATAGGCCTTGGCGATCCGCTCCCGGTCGTGCGGGAAGCCGCCGCAGGCCAGCACCACCGCGCGCCGGGCGGTGATGCGGCGCTTGCCGTCCACGTCGCGCACGACCGCCCCGGTCACCCGCCCCTCAGTGACGCTCAGGCTCTCGGCCGCAGTGCCGGTCCGGATCGGGATGCCGAGGTCGAAGGCGGTCTTGGCGAGCCGCGCCGCCAGCGCGTTGCCGCTGGTGATCTGGACGCCGCGGCGGTGGATCGCGAGATCCTTGAGGTGACGGGCGAGACGGCGCGCCACGTAAGCGGCCGAGGTCAGCGAGCGGGTCGCCCGGAAGAAGTGCTTCAGGTCCTCGTTCGAGGAGTTGAACATCATCCCGATGAAGGTGATCGTCTCGAGCGGCGGGCGCAGCCGGGCGATCTCGCGCCCGAGCTTGCGCGCGTCGAAGGGCGCCGCCGTGACCGAGCGGCCGGCCTGCGCGCCGCCCGGCGCGTCCGGATGGTAGTCGGGGTAGCCCGAGAGCACGAACTTGACCTCGGTCTCGCGCTCGAAGAACTCGATCATGCGCGGGCCCTGGTCGAGGAAGGCCTCGACCGCCGCCTCGTCGTAGGCGTTGCCGGCCTCGTGGCGCAGGTAGGTCCGGGCGGCCTCCCGCGTATCGGACAGCCCGGCGCGCACCGCGTGCGGGTTGCCGGGGATCCACAGCACGCCGCCCGAGAAGGCGGTGGTGCCGCCGAAGAATGGTTCCTTCTCGATCACCAGCACGTCGAGGCCGCGCTTCCTCGCCGTGATCGCGGTCGAGAGACCACCGGCACCGGAGCCGACGACGAGCACGTCGCAAGCGAGATCGCTGGCTGCCTGGGGCGCCATGGCTTCATCCTCTCTCGGGTACGGCGGAGCCGGGATGCGCGGGACCGGCGGCTCGACCCGTCCGGACCCATCGGCATCGGGCGCTTCGCGCCGTTGTTCCTCCCGCCTCTCGCAAGATCTGACGCCTGCGAGGACCATGGCGCAGAGGCTACTCCACGGCTTGCGCGGCACAATGGACAGAAGCCGCGTTCGATTGCACTTTTCCCGCAGAGGATCGCGGCGCGGCCGGGAGGGGGCGGATGGTGCAGACCAGGCGGGAATCCGGGCCAGCCGCGCCGGTCGAGCGCTATCTCCTCTACGGGGAGCCGGTCCAGAGCGTCGAGGCGCGCTTTCTGCACGTCGAGCGGATCCACCTGCGCAGCGGCCGGCACCATTGGACCATCGCGCCCCACGCTCACGCGGACTTGCACCAAATCCTGCTCGTCACGCAGGGCGGCGGCGTGATGCGCGCCGAGGCCGAGCACTTTCCGATCACGCCGCCGGCCCTGCTGGTCGTTCCCTCGGGCGCGATCCACGCCTTCGACTTCGTGGCCGGCACCGACGGATGGGTCGTCACCCTGGCGGACTCGATGGCCGCCGACGTCGCCCGGGGCGAAGCCGCCATCGACCGGCTCCTGCGCCGGGCGGCCTGCATCGGCCGCCTCGAGGCCGAGGCCGTGGCCGGGCTCTCCGGAGCCTTCGCCGAACTGTCGCGGGAATTCCTGTGGTCGGCCCCGGCCCGAATGCTCGCCATCGAGGCCGGGCTGATCCGGATCCTCGTGGCGGCGGCCCGCATGGTGGCTGCGCAAGGTCAGGAGGACGCGCCGAGATCGGCCGAGGCCGCGCTGATTGCCCGCTTCCAGCACCTCGTCGAGCAGGAGTTTCGCACGGTCCAGACCGTGTCCGACTACGCCCGGCGCCTCGCCGTGACCGAGGACCGGCTGCTCGCGGCCTGCCAGCGCCGGTTCGGCCAGCCGCCCAAGGCGCTGATCCAGCGCCGTGTCCTGGTCGAGGCACAGCGCTGGCTCATCTACACCACGCTGCCGCTCGCCGAGATCAGCCACGCGCTCGGCTTCCGGGATCCGGCATACTTCTCGCGGGTGTTCAAGAAGAAGACCGGCGAGACGCCACAGCAGTTTCGCTTGTCGCGAACGGCGACCGGGTCATGATGAAGCGGTGTCTGCGGTGGGGCGCTGACACACCGAGCGTTGAGGAACGGATCCTGAACAGCGATGGGGAACGCCTTGGGGAACATGGGGAACACCAGGACCGCTCGGCCCGACAAAAGGTGTTCAGTTCCAGAAACTTAGTGGAGCGGGCGATCGGGATCGAACCGACGACATTCAGCTTGGGAAGCTGACGTTCTACCACTGAACTACGCCCGCGGCGGTGATCGTCATACGGGGTCGTCCCGGCCCTGTCCACCCCCGAATTGCCGTGCTGCCGGGGCGGGCCGCGTCAGCGCTCCGGGCGCAGGGACTGTGACGAGGCGGGATCGCCGCCGCCGGCACCGAAGAGCTTGCGCAGGAAGCCCGGAGCGATTGCCGAGAGCGGGTTGACGCTGATGTTGGGCGCGCTCATCGCGCCGGCGACCCGGAAGTTGATGCCGAACAGGCCCTCGTTGTGGCCGCCGCCGAGGAGCGGGCCGAAGATCGGCACCTGCGACACCACGTTGTTGAGGCCGTAGAGCGGCACGAACGTGCCGGAGATGTCGGTGCGGTCGCGGCCGGTGTCGATCCAGCCGCCCAGGGTGAAGCCCATGGCCGGGCCGGAGATCGCCGCTTCCGTGAAGGCGATGCGGGTGCCGTTGCGCTGGAAGGCGGCGCGCAGGCGATCGAAGCCGACGTCGTTGGCGTCGCTGCGCCGGTCGGCGCCCTCCTCGCCCTGGGCCATGATCCGGCCGAGGGCGGGCTCGTTGCGCAGGGCGAAGGAGCGGATCTGCACCAGGCCCGATTGCGGCCCGTCGTTCATGGTCATCTGGAGCTGCAGGAAGCCGCCCTGCATGCGCTTGTAGATGTCGAGGAAGCGCAGGGCCGCGCCGGCGTCGCTGGTCTCGGCGCTGAGCACCGGCGGGCTGCCGCGCTCGGGCTTGGCCACCTCCAGGCTCACCCCGGCCGAGCGCAGGCGGCCCTGGATCCGGGCCTGGCGCAGGTCGTCGCCGCGCAGCGACAGCTTCAGGTTGGCGTTGGTCAGGGCCTCCTCGTTGAAGCCGGTCAGGATCGCGAAGCTGAGATCGGCCTCGACGTCGCGGGCGGGCCCGTCCTTGCCGCCCTTGCGCGGCGGGGCCGTCAGCGCGCGCAGGAACGGCCGGGCATCGGCGACGCCGCCCTTGGCGCTGACCCGGTAGCCGTTGCCGCCGCGCTCGACCTGAGCGCGGATGTCGTCGCCGGGGGAGAGCTTGAGGCTCGTGAGGTCGGCCCGCTCGAGGCCGCCCTCGGCGTTGAGGGTCGCGCTGCCGCGCAGCTGCACCGGGCCGGCGTCGAGCACGATATCGCGCAGGTCGCTGCCCTGGCCGGTCTCGGTGAGGGCGAGGCTGAGGCGGCCCGGCCGGCCGGCCGCCTTGGTCCAGCCCGGCAGGAGCCCGTCGACGCTCGCCCGCGAGAGGTCGGCCTCGACCCGGACCGAATTCTTGCCCGGGCGGCCCACCGGCACGACGAAGCGGGCATTCACCGGGCCGGCGAGCTGGGGCGCCGACGGCAGGCCCTTGCGCGCCCGGGCGGCATCGTCGAGGGCCAGGCTCACCACCGCCTCGCCGGGGGCGCCCGCCTTGGCCTGGTGCAGGTCGACGGTGAGGGGGGCGCCGGCGAGGCGCCCGTCGCCCTTCAGGCTGAAGCCGGCGCGGTCGTAGGCGACCGTGAAGCGGCCGTTCTCGAGCTTCTCCTTGCCGACGAGGCGCTCGGCCGCGATGTCGGTGAGGCTGCCGCTCAGGGTCACCGGCAGGTCGCCGATGTCGGGCACCGCCTCGAGCGACAGGGGAAAGTCGATGCGCAGGTCCGCCTGGCCACGCAAGCTCGCGGGGTCGATCTCGGTGCCGGAGAGCGAGCGGAACAGCTTCGTCTGCAGCAGGGACGCGAGGGCGTCGGCGCCGCCGGTGAGGCGAAGCCCGATCTGGGCCCGGACGTCGTTCGGCACCGCGTCCTTGATGACGAAGGACCCGTCCTGCAGGGTGAGCGCCCGCCCGTCCGGCATGCGGATCTCGGCGGTCGCGCCCCGGATCGCGGTGTTGCGCCCGGTGACGAGCCCAGCGACCCGGGCGCGGGCGAGCGGCGGCGCGTCGGGGGAGATCAGGAGCCCGCCCTCGCTCACCGCGAAGGCGATCCGCACCGCCTGGTCGGGCACCGGCTCGCCGCGGGTCGCGGCGGCGAACTCGGCCATGCTCATGTCGACCACGATGTCGAGGCTGTCGAGCCGCCCGGTCCGCATGTTGTCGACGAGGTAGGTGCGGATCGGCGGGGCGACGTTCTCAGGCCAGAGCCGGAGGGCGGCGCGCCCGTCCGTGCGCTCGGCGGTGATGCGCAGCGTCAGGCCGCCCTCGTCGGCCTTCGTGCCGAGGGTGCCGCTGATCGTGCCCCGCACGGCGTCGCCCGAGAGCGTGAGGCCGTCGATCTGCATGCCGTCATCGCGGCCCAAGAGGCGGGCGTCGACCTTGGCGATCTTGACGGCCGCGTCGCCAGGCGCCGCGCCGCGCAGGACCGCGTCCGTGCCCGAGAGGACGGCCGTCCAGCCCGGCCCGGCGCCGTTCGGCGCCGCCAGCCACTCGCCGGCGAGGCGCACGCGGTTGCCGGCGCCGCGGTAGTCGAGGGCGTCGACCCGCAGGGCCCGCCGGGCCTCGTCCCAGGCGGCGTCGACCGTCACCGCCTCGACCGTCACCGGGTTGAAGTCCTTCTCCTCGATCAGGAGGTTGCCCTCGCTGGTGGTGAGCCGGAGCGTCATCCCGTCGAGGCGGGCGCCGTGCATCGCCACCTGGGCCCGGCCGGAGAGCTTCAGGTCGGTGGTGAGGGGCAGGCGGGACTGGCCGGTGAGCAGCAGCAGGTCGGTCGCCGGCAGGTCGTCCAGGGTGAGCACGCCCTGGCGGCCGCCGTCCGGCGCCTCCTCGACGTCGCCGCCGAAGCGCCAGGGCCCGTGCGGGCCGACGATGCGCATCTCGAACACCCGGGCCGGCCGGGTCGCATCGCGGTTGAACAGCCCGTCGACCTGCGGGAAGACGACGCGCTCGGCGCCGGATTCGTCGAGCAGGGTCAGGCGGGCATTGGTCAGGCGGGCTCGGTCGAGGCTGCCGATCACGCCGGCCGGATCGAGGACCAGGCTCAGGATCGACGCCACCGTGGCGGAGACCGGCGAGACCGTGCCGCGGGCGGCCACCACCGCCGGCGGTGTGTGGGGCTTCGCCTCGGAGGGATCGCCGGAGGCCGCGAAGGCGATCGAGCCGTCGTGGTGCAGCAGCGCCCGCAGCTGCAGGTCGCGGAACTCGACCGAGCGGGCCTGGACCGAGAGGCCGAGGAGCGACCGCAGGTCGATGGCGACCACCGCGAGGGGCGCCCGCACGACGAGGTCGCCCTCCGGGTTGCGGATGTCGAGGCCGGTGGTGCGCAGGGCAAGCGCCCCGTCGCGGTCGATCTCGATGGCGCTGTCGTGCAGGCTCGCGCTCCAGCCCGGGCCGAGGCGCTCGGCGATGGCCGCCGCCACCCGGGGCTCGAGCCAGGCGAAGCTCACCGGGCCGCTCGCCAGGCGCAGATAGGCGAGGCCGAGACCCAGGCCGAGGAGCAGGACGGCCGCGAGCTTGAGCACCAGCACGCCCCGGACGCAGGTCCGCAGCAGCGACCGGCGCGCGCGCGCAGCCTTCACCGCGCAGGCCTGCGGGCCTCGCGCGGTGCTCGCCGGCTCGGTCGCGTGATCCATGTCCGGTGTCGCTCGGCCTGTCGTCACTCGCGCGTCGCCACTCCGGGCGCCCCGCCGGGGCGCCGCCATGCTGGGCCCGGGGATCGGGCAATTCTGGACCCGAAAGCCGGGCCGTTCGGGGCCCGGGTCCCGGGCGTGAGGGCCACGCTCCGGACCGTTGAGGCCCCGCCAATGATTGCTTGGTCCAGTGACCAAAGGGTAACGTCGTACGGCTAGTGCATCGGGCCGTGCGCCCGGGCGGGTCCCTCGCCCCTCGCGGCGCCCCGATCGCCTCTCTCAGAGGCACACCATCAATCGGCCGAAAGGAAGGCACGATGGCGCTGAACCCGGGCGACCCCGCCCCCGATTTCTCCCTGCCGGCGACGGGCGGCGAGACCGTGAGCCTCGCCGGCCTCAAGGGCCGCAAGGCCGTGCTGTACTTCTACCCCAAGGACGACACCAGCGGCTGCACGCTCGAGGCGCAGGCCTTCAACGCCCTGCGGCAGGCCTTCGCGGAGGCCGACACGGCGGTGATCGGCGTCTCGCCCGATCCGATGAAGAGCCACGACAAGTTCCGGGCGAAGTACGGCCTGGACTTCCCCCTCGCCTCCGACGAGACGAAGGCGATGCTCGAGTCCTACGGCGTCTGGGCCGAGAAGAGCATGTACGGGCGCAAGTACATGGGCGTCGAGCGCACGACGTTCCTGATCGACCGCGACGGCACCGTCGCGAAGGTGTGGCAGAAGGTGAAGGTACCGGGTCACGCTGACGCCGTGCTCGAGGCCGCCCGGGCCCTCTGAGGACTGGGCCACCGAGACCGCTCACCGGCGCGCCGCCGGCCGGAGTGCCCCGGGCGGGACGTCGCGGCGCGCCCGGACTTGAAACATCCTTAACCTTAACCCGCGACGGTCCGGACCAGGTTACCGGACCGTCCTGATGCTCCCTCCCCGCCTCTCGTCCGTCATCCCTGCCGTCCTGCGGCCGGCTGCGCTGTCCCGCGAACCGGACAAGGTCTGGGTGGTGCGACGCAGGACCCTCGTTCTCGCGGCCTTCGCCTTCGCCGTCCTCTCCCTGTGGGCGAGCGCGGCGACGTGGTTCATCGTGTTTCGCGACGAGGCCCTGGCCCGGTTCATGGAGCGCCAGGGCGCGATGCAGTACGCCTACGAGGAGCGCATCAGCGCCCTGCGCGCCCGCCTCGACCGGGTGGCGACCCAGAAGCTCCTCGAGCAGGACGGGGTCGAGACGCGGCTGGCCGACCTCGCCGGCCGCCAGGTCGCCCTCGAGAGCCGGCAGGCGATGCTGCTCGGCCTCGCCGAGCAGGCCGGCGGCGCCCCGGTCCCGCCGGGTGAGGATGGCGGGTTCTCCGGCGCGTGGCCGGCACGGGAGGCCAAACCTGCGGCCCGCGAAGCCACGCCGGTGCCGCTCCCGACGCCGGAGGCGCTGGGTCTGCGCACGGATGCGGGGGAGGTCGCCCCCGCCCCCTCCGCCGGGGTGACCACCCGGATGGCGATGCTGGAGCACGCCCTCGACGGGTTCGAGGCGCGCCAGAGCCTGACGGTCGGCCGTCTCGCCGCCCGCGGCCGGAGCGAGGCGGCCCGGCTGCGGGTCGTGATGACCGAGACCGGGCTCGACGCGCGGCGCTTCGCGGCCGCCCGGGGCGGCGGCATCGGCGGCCCGCTGGTTCCGGCCGGGTCGGGACCGTTCGAGACCGCCGTGCTGCAGGCCCAGCGCGACCTCGGCGAGCGCGACGCCCTGCGGCGGATCATCGGCACCCTGCCGCTGCGGCGGCCGGCCACGACCGACGCCGGCCTGTCCAGCACCTTCGGCTACCGGGTCGATCCCTTCACCCGCGGCCTCGCCCTGCACACCGGAATCGACCTGAGATCCGAGTACGGCGCCCCGGCGCGGGCCACCGCGCCCGGCACGGTGACGCTGGCCGAGTATTCCGGCGGCTACGGCAACATGGTCGAGGTCGATCACGGCCACGGCCTGAGCAGCCGCTATGCCCACCTCTCCGCCATCACGGTGGTGCCCGGGCAGGCGGTGGCGGCGGGCCAGATGGTCGGCCGCGTCGGCTCGACCGGCCGCTCGACCGGGCCGCACCTGCATTACGAGACCCGCATCGACGGCGAGCCCGTCGACCCGCAGCGTTTCCTGCGGGCGGGATCGCGGCTCGCGCTTCGCTGATCGGCAACCCCGGCAGGTCCCCGAATCGGCGCGCATGGCGCATCCCGTGCGGCCTCAGGGCCTTGCTGTCCGCTGCGGAGCCGGCGAGCGCTCTCGGACCGGCTCCGCAGCGGACCGAGGCTCAGCCCTCCGCCACCGTCTCGGCCGGAGACCGGGTCTGGCCGGGGGCCTCTCCGGCCGCGTCGTCCCGCCGGCTCTCCTGCTCGGCCCGCAATTCCCGCTCGGCCAGCAGCCAGAACTCGATCTCGAACCCTTCCGGGCGGTGGTTGCGCTCCCACAGGTCGTAGGCACGCGCCCGAATCGCCGCCAGGGGAATCTCACGCATCACGGGACACCTCTTCCACGCCGAATCCGTCCTCGTGCCGGACGGCCGGCTCATGGCGGTTCCTATACCGTGGGTTGGTATCACTGTCGCGACGGAACGGCAGTGCTCGCCACCGTTCCGGTTCCTGAAATAGACTTTTGTTAACCCGGAAGTTCTCGTCCGGATCCTGCTTCACACCAGCCGGCTCTGCTCGATCGCCGCGGCGACGAAGCTCTGGAACAGCGGGTGCGGCTCGAACGGCCGGGACTTGAGTTCCGGGTGGAACTGCACGCCGATGAACCAGGGGTGGCCCACCACCTCGACGGTCTCCGGCAGGAGCCCGTCCGGCGACAGGCCGGCGAAGCGCATGCCGTTGGCCTCCAGCCGCTCGCGATAGGCCATGTTGACCTCGTAGCGGTGGCGGTGGCGCTCGGCGATCCGGGTACCGCCGTAGATCTTGGCGATCTGCGAATCGGGCGCGAGGGAGGCCGTGTAGGAGCCGAGCCGCATCGTGCCGCCGAGGTCGCCCTCGGCCACGCGGCGCTCCAGCTCGTTGCCGCGCATCCACTCGGTGAGCAGGCCCACCACCGGCTCCGGCGTCGGGCCGAACTCGGTCGAGTTGGCGTCGGGAATGCCGGCGAGGGCGCGCGCCGCCTCGACCACCGCCATCTGCATGCCGAAGCAGATGCCGAAATACGGGATCTTGCGCTCGCGGGCGTAGCGGGCGGCGCGGATCTTTCCTTCCGCCCCGCGCTGGCCGAAGCCGCCGGGCACCAGGATGCCGTTGAGGCCCTCCAGGAACGGCGCCGGGTCCTCGCGCTCGAACACCTCGGACTCGATCCACTCGAGGTTGACCTTGACCCGGTTGGCGATGCCGCCGTGGTGCAGGGCCTCGATCAGCGACTTGTAGGCGTCCTTGAGCCCCGTGTACTTGCCCACGATGGCGATCGAGACCTCGCCCTCGGGGCTCTTGATCCGGCGGACGATGTCGTGCCAGCGGTCGAGCTTCGGCTCGGGGCCGGTCTCGAGGCCGAAATGCGCCAGCACCTCGCGGTCGAGGCCCTCCTCCTTGTAGGAGAGCGGCACCTCGTAGATCGTGCCGACATCCCGGGCCTCGATCACCGCCGATTCGCGCACGTTGCAGAACTGCGCCAGCTTGCGGCGCTCCTCGCGGGGGATCGCCCGGTCGCAGCGGCAGAGCAGGATGTCGGGCTGGATGCCGATCGAGCGCAGCTCCGCCACCGAGTGCTGGGTCGGCTTGGTCTTCAGCTCGCCGGCGGACGGGATGTAGGGCAGCAGCGTCAGGTGGACGTAGGCGCAGGTGCCGCGCGGCAGCTCCTGGCCGAGCTGGCGGATCGCCTCGAAGAACGGCAGGCCCTCGATGTCGCCGACGGTGCCGCCGATCTCGACCAGCACGAAGTCGTAGGCGTCGTTGCCGTCGAGGACGAATTCCTTGATGGCGTTGGTGACGTGCGGGATCACCTGGATGGTGGCGCCGAGGTAGTCGCCCCGCCGCTCCTTGGTGATGATGTCGAGGTAGATCCGCCCCGTCGTGATGTTGTCGGCCCGCGTCGCCGGCACGCCGGTGAAGCGCTCGTAGTGGCCGAGATCGAGATCGGTCTCGGCGCCATCGTCGGTGACGAAGACCTCGCCGTGCTGCGTCGGGCTCATCGTGCCCGGATCGACGTTGAGGTAGGGGTCCAGCTTGCGCAGGCGGACCTTGTAGCCGCGGGCCTGGAGCAGGGCCGCGAGGGCGGCGGAAGCGAGACCCTTGCCGAGCGAGGAGACCACGCCGCCGGTGATGAAGACATACCGCGTCATGGGACTCGCTCCATACACAGGCGTGGCCGGGTTGCCAAACGCCGTTAGCTCAACGGGGTCATGTCCGGACGGCAAGGCCGGCCGGATTCACAGGTTTGTCGGAAGACGGCGGCGCGTCGGCGCCGCCGGGACCGCGCGGAATCAGCGGGACTGGGGCGCCGCAGGAGCGGCCGGGGCGGCGGGAGCCGCCGGAGTCTGGGTCGCGGGCGCATCGCCCTGCTGCTGACGCAGCTGGTCGAGGACGTTGCCGGCCGGCGGAGCGCCGGTCTGGCCCGCGGGCGCACGGGTACCGGCACCGTCGAAGATCGAGCGCGGGCCGGCGCCGCGATGCGACATGATGGCCAGGATCATGCTGGTGGTGAAGAACAGGGCCGCCAGGATCGCGGTGGCGCGGGTGAGCGCGTTGGCCTGACCGCGGCCGGTCATGAAGCCCTGCGTGCCGCCCCCGCCGCCGAGGCCGAGGCCGCCCTCGGAGCGCTGCAGCAGCACCACGCCGATCAGGGCGAGGACGATGATCAGGTGGACGACGATCAGAACGGTCTGCATCGGGCTTCCGGGCCGGCCCGGGGGCCGCCAACGTGGCAACGGCCGGCACGCGGGACGCGTCCGGACCTCCAATTCCGGGCGCTCGTATACGAGAAGTGCGCCGGCGCCAAGGGTGGGGGTGTGACGGAGCCATAGAAGAATCGGTCGGGCGCCGCGCATGCACCCTCCCCCTCCTCTGCGGGGGAGGGTCGGGCCGCGATGCCTCATCCCCTGGCCGGGAACGCCTCCTCGAACCGCACCGCCTCGCCGCGCGACGGCTCGGTGAGGCTGCCCTCCCACATCACCGCCTGGCCGCGCACCACGGTGCCGACCGGCCATCCGGTGACCTGGCGGCCGTCATGGGGCGTCCAGCCGCACTTCGAGGCGATCCAGGCGTTGGTGATGGTCTCGCGGCGCTTCAGGTCGACCACCGTCACGTCGGCGTCGTAGCCCACCGCCAGGCGCCCTTTGCGGGCGATGCCGAAGGCGCGCTTCGGCCCGGCGCTGGTGAGATCCACGAAGCGCTGGAGCGAGAGCCGGCCCGCCGCGACGTGGTCGAGCATCACCGGCACCAGGGTCTGCACGCCGGTCATGCCCGAGGGCGAGTCGGGATAGGCCTTCTGCTTCTCCTCCAGCGTGTGCGGCGCGTGGTCGGAGCCGATGACGTCGGCGACGCCCTGCGACAGGCCCCACCACAGCCCGTCCCGATGGGCGGCGTTCCGCACCGGCGGGTTCATCTGCACCAGGGTGCCGAGGCGGGCATAGGCTTCCGTACCGTCGAGGGTCAGGTGGTGGGGCGTCAGCTCGCAGGTGGCGACGTCCTTGTGCTCGGCCAGATACCGCATCTCCTCGGCGGTCGAGATGTGCAGGATGTGGATGCGCGCGCCGGTCTCGCGGGCGATGCGCACCAGGCGCTCGGTCGCCTTCAGCGCCGCTTCCGGCGAGCGCCAGACCGGGTGCGACGACGGATCGCCCGGCACCCGCAGGCCCTTGCGCTCGCGCAGCATCGCCTCGTCCTCGGCGTGGAAGGCGGAGCGGCGGCGGGTGCGCTTCAGGATCTCGCTGATGCCGGCATCGTCCTCGACGAGGAGCGAGCCGGTGGAGGAACCGATGAACACCTTGATGCCGGCTGCGCCCGGCAGGCGCTCGAGCTCGGCCACGTCCTTGGCGTTCTCGTGCGTGCCGCCGACCCAGAACGCGAAGTCGCAGTGCATGCGATGGTGCGCGCGCTTCAGCTTGTCTTGAAGCGCCTCCGGGTTCGTCGTCTGCGGCACGGTGTTCGGCATCTCGAACACCGCGGTGACGCCGCCCATCACGGCGGCGCGGGACCCGCTCTCGAGGTCCTCCTTGTGGTCGAGGCCCGGCTCGCGGAAATGCACCTGGCTGTCGATCACGCCGGGCAGGAGGTGGAGGCCGCGGCAATCGAGCGTGCGGTCGGCGGAGGCCTGCGACAGGTCGCCGATCGCGGCGACGCGCCCGGCCCGCACCCCGATATCGGCTTGGCCCTCGCCGTCGTGGTTGACCACGGTGCCGCCGCGCAGGAGGAGGTCGAAGCTCTGGCTCATCGTCGGGGTCCCCTCGTGCGCAATCCGCGTTCGCAATTCGCGTTCACCCGGCGCCGCGATTGAGGGCCGGGCGCAGGCGGCTTATGTCAGCCCTGCCCGCGGTTCAAGCAAAGGACCCCCGATGCCCCTCGCCCTCCTGCCGGACCGCGCCGTCGTGGCGGTCACCGGCGCCGACGCGTCGAGCTTCCTCCAGGGTCTCCTGACCTGCAACGTCGAGACCCTGCCCGAGGGCGAGGCCCGTCTCGGCGCGCTGCTCAGCCCGCAGGGCAAGATCCTGTTCGACTTCCTCGTCAGCCGCGCGCCCGACGGGTTCCGCCTCGACGTGGCCCGCGACCGGGTGCCGGACCTCGTCAAGCGCCTGACGCTCTACAAGCTGCGGGCGAAGGTGACGATCGCGGCGCTGCCGCTCGCGGTGGCGGCGGGGTGGGGTACGGACGCCCCCTCCTCCGCCCTGCGCGACGGACGCCTCGCCGCTCTCGGCTGGCGCCTCTACGCCCCCGAGGTCCCGGCGGCGGACGCCGATGCGGAGGCTTATGCCGCCCACCGCATCGGCCTCGGCGTGCCGGAGGGCGGGACCGACTTCGCGCTCGCCGACGCCTTCCCGCACGAGGCGCTGATGGACCAGCTCGGCGGCGTCGACTTCAAGAAGGGCTGCTACGTCGGCCAGGAAGTGGTGTCGCGCATGCAGCACCGCAGCACCGCCCGCACCCGCATCGTGCCGGTGCGCTATCCGGATGGTCGCGCGGTCCCGGCCGGCACGCCGGTCACCGCTGGCGAGCGCAGCCTCGGCCAGACCGGGAGCGCTGCCGGCGACCGCGGTCTCGCCCTGCTGCGCCTCGACCGGCTTGCGGACGCATTGTCGGCCGGCGACGTGCCGGTTGCGGACGGACGGCCAGTCCAGGTCGAGAGGCCGGGCTTCGCCACCTTCCCGTGGCCGATCGCCGGATAGCGGGCGCTGCCGTCCCACGAGCGGGTGTTTCATCGTCGCCCCCGTGAATGATGGAAGATCATCCCATCGACGTAGGTCCGGGGTTGGATGAAGGCCGTGCGTCGGCTGATGCACGCGCCCCATTCAAGGCAGCATTGACAATTTGTCCCGCTAAACAATACTGATACAATCAATTCAGGCATGATGGACGTGCCTGCAGTTGCAGGAGCCCTGCAATGCCTGTGAAATCGGCAAATATAAATATATGTGCGGCAGCGTCATATATTATCATGAGTTCGCCAGTCCACACCAAGGAACTCAATGCCGCCCAGCTGGAGATAATCAGAAACACTGCCGCCAAGATCTGCAATACGGTCACCGAAACGAAAGGCCAGAAGTCAGAGACTCAGATTGCCGGTGACGTCAAAGCCCAACTGGGAGGCTTGGCCGGGAGGCTCGCCAATGTCGGCCTGGACGGGAAAGTCTCAGACCGCCGCGAAGCGTTCGAGGGGCTGTCGCAGGAAGCAACGGGCGATGCGCTGCAGGGCGATCGCGGCTGCAGAGAGCGATTGTTCATGAAGATGTTCGAAGTCGTGGCGCGGGAGCCCGACAACGATGTTCAGCAGAACGGAACATCACCGAGAACCAGAAGAGACACACCCGGGGCTGCCATTGAGGCTCCGGGAAGGTCTCTCGCGGGAGAATGGGTCGGCTCCGTCATCTGCAGAGATGGTCGAGTCTTCTCATTGACACTAACTCTCGATAAGCAATCAGGCGACACTGCTTCGGGCACCGCGGTGTGGGGTGGAGCGAATTCCGGAAAGTCGAATGTCCGGTTGTTGCCCAGTCCCAATGCGCAAGGACCTTCGTCGTACGTCTACGTCAGCGATCGATCGAGCGCATACTCTTATACTCTCAATAAAATAAGCAATGATAAGTTTGTCGGGCAAACCATAGGCTCCGTGAAATGTGACATCTCCCTCGAACGATAGATCTTTACCCCTTTTGAATGACGTTGAATTTTGAGCAGCGCATGTCTCGCTACCGCAGATGGCGAGATCCGATTGGGCGCTCAATGACATCCAGCCTCGTCAGGCTGGCCGCAGGCGCCTTCGCTCCGAGCCTGCGGGACTGTCTCCACCCGTCCAGGCCACACTGCCCTGAGCACGAACACGCGGATCGCCGACGACAGGTTCTGCTCGCCCCGCTCCGCGTCGATGCGGCCGACGAGCGCCTGGACCGAGAGGCCGCGCGCCGATGCGAGCTGGCGCAGGGCCTCCCAGAACGCCGCCTCGAGGGAGACGCTGGTGCGGTGGCCGGCGATGACCAGGGAGCGCTTGACGAGTCCGCCCCCGGGCAAGACGCCCGGCGGCGGGTGGCCCGTCGGCAGGCTCACGCCTCGGTGTCGGGATTCTTGAGCCGGTGGCCCTCGTGCCGGGCGGTCTCCAGGCTCTTGCGGGCCTCCTCCCGGGTCTTCGCCGCCTTGGGCCGGCCGAAGACGATGCGGTTCTCGGTCGCCTGGGCTTCCTTGGCGGCTCGCTCGCGGGCCTTGCGGACCTGCTTCAGGTTGATGATCTCGGCCATACCCTGATCCTCCGCGCCCCCGCCACGATGGACAACGCCCCGCGCCGCCGGAAGCTGCGCGGGGCTTGCGTCAGCTTGGGGTTATTCGGCGCTCGGCGCCAGCATGTCCTCCGGGCGCACCACCGCGTCGAACTGCTCCTCGGTGACGTAGCCGAGGCGCAGGGCCTCCTGCTTCAGCGTGGTGCCGTTCTTGTGCGCCGTCTTGGCGATCTCGGCGGCCTTGTCGTAGCCGATGGTGGGCGCGAGCGCGGTCACGAGCATCAGCGAGCGGCTCATCAGGTCGGCGATGCGGTCGTGGTTCGGCTTGATGCCGACAACGCAGTTGTCGGCGAAGCTCACCGCGGCGTCGGCGAGGAGCCGCACCGATTGCAGCACCGCGTTGGCGATCACCGGCTTGTAGACGTTGAGCTCGAGATGGCCCTGGCTGCCGGCCATCGAGACCGTGGTGCCGTTGCCGATCACCTGGCAGCAGACCATCGTCATCGCCTCGGCCTGGGTCGGGTTGACCTTGCCGGGCATGATCGACGAGCCGGGCTCGTTCTCCGGCAGCGAGATCTCGCCGAGGCCGGAGCGCGGGCCCGAGCCCATCAGCCGGATGTCGTTCGCGATCTTGAACAGGCCGCTCGCCAGGGCGTTGAGCGCGCCCTGCGTGAACACCAGGGCGTCGTGGGTCGCCAGCGCCTCGAACTTGTTGTCGGCCGAGGTGAAGGAGAGCCCGGTCAGCTCCGCCACCTTGGCGGCGAATTTTTCCGCGAATTCGGGATGCGCGTTGAGGCCGGTGCCGACGGCGGTGCCGCCCTGCGCCAGTGCCAGCACGCCAGGCAGCGTCGCGCCGACGCGGGCGCCGCCCAGCGCCACCTGCGCGGCGTAGCCGGAGAATTCCTGGCCGAGCGTGACCGGGGTCGCGTCCTGCAGGTGGGTGCGGCCGATCTTGACGATCTCGCCGAACTCCTTCGCCTTCGCGTCGAGGGCGGCGTGCAGGTGCTGCAGCGCCGGCATCAGCCGGTCGCTGATCTCGCGCGCCACCGCGATGTGCATCGCGGTCGGGAAGACGTCGTTCGAGGACTGGCCGCGGTTGACGTGGTCGTTCGGGTGCACGGGCGACTTGCCGCCGCGCTTGCCGCCGAGGCGCTCGTTGGCGAGGCTGCCGATGACCTCGTTGGCGTTCATGTTCGACTGGGTGCCCGAGCCGGTCTGCCAGACCACCAGCGGGAACTCGTCGTCGTACTTGCCCTCGACCACCTCGGCGGCGGAGGCCGCGATCGCGTCGGCGAGCTTGGGATCGAGCACGCCGAGGTCGCGGTTGACGAGCGCCGCGGCCTGCTTGACGAGGCCGAGCGCGTGGACGAGGGGCGCCGGCATCCGCTCGGTGCCGATGCGGAAGTTCTGGATCGAGCGCTGGGTCTGGGCGCCCCAGTAGCGGTCCGCCGGGACTTCGATCGGCCCGAACGTATCGGATTCCGTGCGGGTGGCTTTCTCGGTCGGCGACATCATGGCCTCTTTGGCGGTGCGAAACGGCGCCTACTTAAGCCAAGAGCGGCGATTGCGCGATGCCCTGACCCGAACCGAATCGCGCCCTGTCCCGAGGAGACCGGATGCTTTCGCGTGCGGCGGCAACGTCCGCCCCTTTCCGTCCTGTCGTGCCCCGCCCCCGCACCGAGCCGATGGGGCTGTTCACCTTCCTGCGCGCCGCCCGCGCCAACCCGCTGACCACCTGGTACGAGGAGCACTTCGAGCAGCCGATCGTCACCGGCGAGGGGGCGCTCGGCCGGATCACGGTGGTGAGCGATCCTGCCGCGATCCGCCACGTGCTGGTCGACAACGCCGCCAACTACCGCAAGGACGACCTGCAGCGCCGGGTGCTGGCGCCGGGGCTCGGCAACGGCCTGCTCACCGCCGAGGGTGACGAGTGGCGCCTGCAGCGGCGCACGCTCGCGCCGATCTTCTCGCCCCGCCACGTCGCCGGGTTCGAGGCGCCGATGTCGGAGGCCGCCGCCCGCCTCGCCCGCCGCTTGAAGCGCCGGGACGGCCAGAGCGTCGACGCCGCCCTCGAGATGACCCGCGTCACCCTCGACGTGCTCGAGCGCACGATCTTCACCCACGGCCTGTCGCGGGAGCCGGACGCGCTCGGGCGCGCCATCACCCGCTACTTCGAGGCGCTCGGGCCGATCGACCCCCTCGATGTGTTCGGGATGCCGGACTGGCTGCCGCGGATCGGCCGCCTCAAGGCGCGGCCGGCGCTCCGCTTCTTCGCCGAGGTGGTGGACGAGTTGATCGAGCGCCGCCGCGCGCTGGTCACCGCCGGCGGAGAGGCGCCGCACGACCTCCTCACCCTGCTGCTCAAGGCGCAGGACCCGGAGACCGGCCGCGGCCTCTCCGACCTCGAGGTGCGGGCCAACATCGTCACCTTCATCGGCGCCGGCCACGAGACCACCGCCAACGCGCTCACCTGGACGCTCTACTGCCTGTCGCAGGACAAGGCGGCGCGCGAGGGCGTGGAGGCCGAGGTCGACGCCGCCTTCGCCGAGAACCCGGCTCCGGGAACCGAAGCCCTGCCCCGCACCAAGGCGGCGTTGGAGGAGGCGATGCGCCTGTTTCCGCCGGTGCCGTTCATGAGCCGGCAGGCGCTGGCCGAGGACCGGATCGGCCGGATCAAGATCCCGCGCGGCTCCCTGGTGACGGTCGCTCCCTACGTGCTGCACCGCCACCGCCGGCTGTGGGACGAGCCCGACGCCTTCCTGCCCGAGCGCTTCCTGCCGGAGAACCGCCCCCGCATCGACCGCTACGCCTACCTGCCGTTCGGGGCAGGCCCGCGGGTCTGCATCGGCGCGAGCTTCTCGGTGATGGAGGCGACCCTGGTTCTCGCCCACGTGCTCCACGCCGTGCGCCTCGACCGGGCGACGGAGGCCGGCCCGGTGGTGCCGCTGCACCGCGTGACGCTCAGGCCGCAGGACGGGTTGCGGATGCGGGTCACGGCGCGGGGGTGAGAGGGTTCACACCCCGGACGCACGCATCCTCCCTGTCATCCCGGGTTCCGCTTCGCGGCCCCGGGTGACAGGGAGGATGGGAATTCTCGCCCGGTAAGCTCAGAAGCCGCGCTGCGGCTGCGCTCAGCTTTTCTTGCGGAACGCGTCGAGGCTGACCACGGACGCGCCCTCCTGCGGGGCGTCGGTGCGCTCGGCCTCCTCGCCGGGCTTCGCCTCCTCGTCCGCGCCGTCCTTGGCGGGCGGCTTGGCGGCCTTGTCGGTGGCGGGCACGATCTTCGGCAGGTTGCTGCCGATCGCCGGGACCTTCGGCGGGGCCTCGCTCGGCTCCGAGCCGGCGCCGCGGATCGCCCGCAGGGACGAGGTGCCGGCGGGCGCCGCATCCTCGCTGGTCGTGCCGTCGTTCAGCTCGAACTTGAGGCCGAACTGCACCGACGGGTCGAAGAAGCCGGTCACCGCCTCGAACGGCACCAGCAGCCGCTCCGGCACGCCGGAGAAGGACAGTCCGACCTCGAAGGTGTGCTCGGTGACGCCGAGGTCCCAGAACTGGTGCTGGAGCACGATCGTCATGTCCTGCGGGTACTTCTCCCGCAGGCGCTGCGAGATCCGCACGCCGGGATAGTCGGTCCGGAACGAGACGTAGAAGTGGTGCTCGCCGGCCAGGCCGTCGCGAGCCGCATCGCCCAGCACCTTGCGCACGACGTTCCGCAGGGCGTCCTGCACCAGGAGATCGTAGCGAATCAGATCGTCTGCCATCAACCGTCGCTTGCCTGGCGCCGCATCTCTCGCGGGGGAATTCGAAGTGGAGGCTTCTGTTGCCAGGTGCCTCCGAACCCCGCCTATGCGGTGCTACCCGCTAGGACTTCGTTTGGTCTTGGGGACCGCTTACGCGGCCACCGCCACCGGAGCAAAGTTGTCGTTGGCAACTATTGCATTGGCCCGATAACGGCGGAACCATGCCGAGCGAAAGCTCAACCTTTACGCCCTCGTCGATCCTATTTCGCCCCCGCCGAAGCCCGAACCGAACGGGCCGTTCCGGGCTTGGGTGGAGGCGCCGGGTACCGCCCCCGGGTCCGATAGGTTTATTCCGAAGAACGTTTATCGCCATAGCCGGCCTCGCGACCGGCAAGGGGAATATAGAGGGTCCCGTGCCGCTTTTGAAGCCCGCCGCGCGCCATTCTGCGTCCGTTTCGCGAACCGTTGCGGCGGCGCCCGGATCCGACGGATCCGGGCCGGAGCGAGGTCCCCGGCGCGGGCTCGGAATCGCCACCGCGGTCGGGCGGGCGCTGCTGCTTCAACTGGCCGCGTTCGGGATCGTCCTCGGATGCGTCGCCGCCGCCGGCCGACTGCCCGGCCTGCCGCCGGGCCTGCTGCCGTTCCCGGGCCTGAGCGGGAACGAGCGGGCGCTGCTCGCCCTCACGGTGCTGCCGCACGCGGCGTTGGCGCTCCTCGTGCTCCTCGCCAGCCGGCTCCGGCCCGGGACGGGCCTGGGCTTCGCCCATCCCGCCCTGCCCCGCCGCGCGCTCCTGCTCATGCTGCTCTGGCCGGCGGCCCAGCTCGCCTGGACGGCGGGGCTCCTGCTCCTCGCCGGGCAGCCGCCCGCCCGGGCCTGGCGCCTGTCGCCGTTCCTCACCGGCAGCGTTTTTTGGGCCTGGGCCCTGTGGCTGGTGGTGCTGGCGCCGCTCGCGGAGGAGATGCTGTTTCGCGGCGACCTGTTCGTGCGCCTGCGCCCGCTGCTGTCGCCGGCCGGGACGGTCGCCGCGGCGGCGGCCGTGTTCGTGCTCTGCCACGCCGAGCGCGGCCTGCTGCAGCCGGTCTCGGTCCTGCCGCTCGGGGTGGCGCTCGGCGTGATGCGGCTCTGGACCGGCAGCCTGTGGCCCTGCATCGCGCTCCACGCGGTGAGCAACGGCACCGTGGTGCTGGCGCGGGTGTGGACCACCGGCTGATTCCCGCGTCCGGCCGCTCACGCTCCGGGACAGACCGCGCTATCCTGCCGGGCTACGCGGCCGGGGCGAGGCGGGAACCTGATCCCCGCCCGGGCATAGGCATTGTTGGAGCCCGCCGGGCGCCCGTTAGGGCGCCGGGGCCGTTTCTCGCGGAGGACGTCCGCCATGCGCCCCTACCACGATCTCCTCCAGCGCATCCTCGACGACGGGGTGGAGAAGCACGACCGGACCGGCACCGGCACCCTCTCGGTGTTCGGCCACCAGATGCGCTTCGACCTCGCCGAGGGCTTCCCGCTCGTGACGACGAAGCGGCTGCACCTGAAGTCGATCATCCACGAGCTCCTGTGGTTCCTCGCCGGCGACACCAACGTCGCCTACCTGCAGGCGAACGGGGTGACGATCTGGGACGAGTGGGCCGACGACCACGGCGACCTCGGGCCCGTCTACGGCCGGCAGTGGCGCTCCTGGGCCAAGCCCGACGGCGGCAGCGTCGACCAGATCGCATGGGTACTCGACGAGATCCGCCGCAACCCCGATTCGCGTCGCCTCGTGGTCTCGGCCTGGAACCCGGCCGACCTCGAACGCATGGCGCTCGCCCCCTGCCACTGCCTGTTCCAGTTCTACGTCGCCGACCGCCGCCTCTCCTGCCAGCTCTACCAGCGCTCGGCCGACGCCTTCCTGGGCGTGCCGTTCAACATCGCGAGCTACGCGCTCCTCACCCACATGATGGCGCAGGTGCTCGACCTCACCCCCGGGGACTTCGTGCACACGCTCGGCGACGCGCACCTCTACTCCAACCACGTCAACCAGGCCCGCGAGCAGCTCAGCCGCGCCATCCGCCCGAGCCCGCGCCTGCGCCTCGACCCCTCGGTGCGCTCGCTGTTCGATTTCCGCTACGACGACATCGCCATCGAGGGCTACGACCCGCACCCGGCGATCCGCGCGCCGGTGGCGGTGTAGGGATGCCCCGCCCCCTCGTCACCCTGATCGCCGCCGTGGCGAAGAACGGCGTCATCGGCCGCGACAACGCCCTCGTCTGGCGCCTGCGGAGCGACCTGAAGCGGTTCCGCGCCCTCACCATGGGCAAGCCGGTCGTCATGGGCCGCAGGACCTGGGACTCGATCGGCCGGCCGCTGCCGGGGCGGCGGGTGATCGTGCTCACCCGCGATCCGGCCTGGACAGCGGCCGGCGCCGAGCGGGCGGCGGGCTGGGACGATGCCCTGCGGCTCGCCGCTCCCGCCACGGAGGTGATGGTGGCCGGCGGCGCGGAGATCTATGCGCTCGCCCTGCCGCATGCCGGCCGGCTGCACCTCACCGAGGTCGAGGCGGCGCCGGAGGGCGACGTCCGCTTTCCGGAGATTCCGCCGGATTTCCGCGAGGTCGCCGCCGAGCCCCACCCGGCAGGGCCGGAGGACGAGCACGCGTTTCGCTTCGTCACCCTCGAGCGGCACGTCTGAGACGGCCAAACCATCTCAGACGCCCGGGTGCGGCGATGGAACTCCCGCGGCAGTGCAGAAACCTTGAGAATTGGGCCGGCGCCGGAGGTTGCTTTCGCGAGGGGCTCGGCCGATATCGCAAGGTGCGGATGCCAGAGCAATGCGAGTGCCGCGCGGGACGCGAGAGACAGCGCGGGGCGTGCCGGCCGGGAAAGGACGTGGGCGAGCATGCCTTGGAGCAATCAGAGCGGCGGCAGTAGCGGCGGCAACGGGGGCGGTCCCTGGGGCAACCGGGGCGGCAACAGCGGCGGTCCGTGGG
>NZ_LABY01000102.1 GCF_001043975.1 Methylobacterium variabile | reverse complement strand
TGACGACACATCCCCGGCCCCCTGCCCTTCCCCTCGACGACGAGACCGCCGGCGCGGTGGTCGACGCGATGGTGCCCCTCGTCGGCATCCCGATGGCGCCCGAGTGGCGCGAGACGGTGATCGCCAGCGTCAAGGCGACGGCGGCCGCCGCCCGCCTGGTGATCGACTTCCCCCTCGACGACACCGTCGAGCCGGCGCCGGTGTTCCGGGCATGAACGGGCCCGAGACAGCCGCCGGGATCGCCGCCGCCGTGGCGGCGGGCCGGCTCACCGCCGCCGCGTCGGTCGAGTCCGCCCTGGCGCGAATCGCCGCGATCGATCCGGGCGTGAACGCCTTCACCGACGTGACCGCCGCGCGCGCCCGGGCCCGGGCGGCGGAGATCGACGCGCAATGCGCCGCGGGCCGGGCGCCCGGGCCCCTCGCGGGCGTGCCGTTCGCGGTCAAGAACCTGTTCGACGTCGAGGGCCTGCCCACCCGCGCCGGCTCGAAGATCAATCGCGAGCGCGAGCCTGCGGCCCGCGACGGCGCCCTGGTGCGGCGGCTGGAGGAGGCCGGGGCGATCCTGGTCGGCGCCCTCAACATGGGGGAGTACGCCTACGACTTCACCGGCGAGAACGTCCATGACGGCCCCTCGCGCAACCCGCACGACCGGGAGCGGATGACCGGCGGCTCGTCCGGCGGCTCGGGCGCGGCGGTGGCGGCAGGGCTCGTGCCCCTCACCCTCGGCTCGGACACCAACGGCTCGATCCGGGTGCCGTCCGCGTTCTGCGGCACCTTCGGGCTGAAGCCCACCTTCGGCCGGCTGTCGCGGGCCGGCTCCTTCCCCTTCGTCGCGAGCTTCGACCATCTCGGGCCCCTCGCCCGCTCGGTCGCCGACTTAGGCCTCGCCTACGACGCGATGCAGGGCGCGGACCCCGACGATCCCTGGCAGGCTCCGCGCCCGGTCGAGCCGGTCGCGGGCGGGCTCGCGCAGGGCGCGTCGGGCTTGAGGATCGCGGTCGCCGGCGGCTACTTCGCCCGCGGCGGCGAGCCCGATTGCTTCGCGGCGGTCAGGCTCGCCGCCGAGGCGCTGGGGGCGACGCGCAGCGTCGAGATCCCGGAAGCCGCGCGCGCCCGGGCCGCGGCCTTCATCATCACCGCCGCCGAGGCGGCGGGCCTCCACCTCGAGCGCCTGCGGGAGCGGCCCGCCGACTACGACCCGGCGGTGCGCGACCGCTTGATCGCCGGCACGACGATCCCCGCCGCCTGGGTCCATCGCGCCCAACGCTTCCGCAGCTGGTACGCCAAGCGGGTGCTGACCCTGTTCGACGAGGTCGACGTGATCCTCGCCCCCTGCACGCCGTGCCGGGCGCTGCGGATCGGGCAGGCGACGATGGAGCTCGACGGCGTCACCGTGCCGGCGCGGCCGAATATCGGCGTGTTCACCCAGCCGATCTCGTTCATCGGCCTGCCGGTCGTGGCGGTGCCGGTGCGGGTGGGCGGAGGCCTGCCGCTGGCGGTCCAGGTGATCGCGGCGCCGTGGCGGGAGAACCTGGCGCTGCGGGTGGCCGGCGCGTTGGAGGCGGCAGGTGTAGCGGTGGCGCCGGTGGCGGCCTGAGGCCGTTCGATCGGGCCGGCAAGGTCAGCCGGCGGTGTTGATACCCTCACGCGTCATCCCGGGTAGTCGCGTTCGGCGAGCCCCGGGACGACGCGGAGAGGTTTCGATGATGGAGCCGCCAGACCTGCTGCTGCAGTCGGCCAGGCTCCGAAACGGGAGCATCATCATGGACATCGACCACCCCGACGTGAAGGCCGAGGTCGAGGCGGCCTTCGCCCGCTACGAGACCGCCCTCGTCACCAACGACGTGCCGACGCTCGAGGCCCTGTTCTGGGATGATCCCCGCACCATCCGGTACGGCGTGGCCGAGAACCTCTACGGCATGGACGCGATCCGGGCCTTCCGCCGGGCGCGCTCGCCGGTCGGGGTCGAGCGGCGCATCGGCGAGACAGTCATCACCACCTTCGGGCGCGACTTCGCCACCGCCTCGACCCTGTTCTGGCGCGAGGGCAACCCGGGCAAGGTCGGGCGCCAGATGCAGTCCTGGGCCCGGCTGCCCGAGGGCTGGCGGGTCGTCGCCGCGCATGTCAGCCTGATCGACGAGGTTCCGGCGTGACCGAGTTCCCCCTCACCCTCGCCGCGTACCGGGAGGCCTACGCCTCGGGGTCCCTCACGCCCAAGGATGCGGTTCGCGAGGTCTACCGCCGCATCGCCGCCCACGGCGATCCGGCGATCTTCATCACCCTGCGGCCCGAGGCCGAGGTGGCGGCGGACGCCGAGACCCTGCCGGCGGGCCCGCTCCACGGCATCCCGGTCGCCGTCAAGGACAACATCGACGTCGCGGGCCTGCCCACGACCTGCGCCTGCCCCGACTACGCCGCGGTCGCGGCGTCGGACGCCGAGGTGGTGGCGCGCCTGCGCCGGGCCGGGGCGCTCGTCATCGGCAAGACCAACCTCGACCAATTCGCCACCGGTCTCGTCGGCGTGCGCTCGCCCTACGGCGTGCCCCGCAACACCCTCGATCCGGCGCTCGTGCCCGGCGGTTCCTCGTCGGGCTCGGCCGTCGCGGTGGCGGCCGGACTCGTGCCGCTGGCGCTCGGCACCGACACCGCCGGGTCCGGCCGGGTGCCGGCGGGGCTCAACGCCATCGTCGGGCTCAAGCCCACCCTGGGCGCGATCTCGACCCGCGGCGTCGTGCCGGCCTGCCGCACCCTCGACTGCGTCTCGGTCTTCGCGCTCACCGTCGAGGACGCCTTCGACGCCTTCACGGCTCTGGCCGGCTTCGACGCCGCCGACCCGTTCTCGCGACCGGTCCCGGTCGGGCAGCCCGGACCTTCGGTGCTGCGGGTCGGCGTGCCGGACGCGGCGAGCCGGCGCTTCGCCGGCGACGCGCTCTCCGAGGCCGCCTTCGACTTAGGCCTCGCCGACCTCGAAGCCCTCGGCGCCACCCTGATCCCGGTCGACCTCGCGCCGTTCTTCGCGACCGCCGCGCTCCTCTACGACGGGCCCTGGGTGGCCGAGCGATGGGAGGCGATCCGCCCGCTCATCACCGCCCGGCCGGAGGCGCTGCACCCGGTCACCCGGGCAATCACCGAGCGCGCCGCCGCGTTCTCCGCGGCCGACGCCTTCGCGGGCCGCTACCGGCTGGCGGAGCTGCGCCGCGCCACCGAGCCGGTCTGGGCCGGCCTCGACGCGTTGTGCGTGCCGACCTTCCCGCGCCCGCAGCCCCTCGCCGCGCTGGCCGCCGATCCGATCGGCCCCAATGCCGAACTCGGCACCTACACGAACTTCGTCAACCTCCTCGACCTCTGCGCGCTCTCCGTGCCCGCCCGGCCGCGCGCCGACGGGCTGCCGGCGGGCGTGACCCTGATCGCCCCAGCGGGCCGCGACGCCGCCCTCGTTCCCCTCGGCGGCGCCCTCCACCGCGCCGGCGGCGCCACGATGGGGGCGACCGGCGCGTGTCCGCCGCCGGCGCCCGATCCGGGACCGCCGCGCGCGGCATCCGACGAGATCGAGCTCGCGGTCGTCGGCGCCCACCTGTCGGGTCTCCCCCTCAACGGCGAACTCACGGCGCTGGGCGCCCGCTGCCTTCGGGCCGTCGAGACCACGCCGGACTACCGGCTCTTCGCCCTGCCGGGCGCAGGCCCGCGCCGTCCGGGCCTGGTGCGGGTGGCGGCGGGCGCGGGCACGTCGATCGCCACCGAGGTCTGGGCGCTCGCGCCGGAGGCCTTCGGCCGCTTCGTCGCCGCCATCCCGGCGCCCCTCGGCATCGGCACGCTGCGCCTGGCCGACGGCACGACGCCCAAGGGCTTCCTCTGCGAGCCGGAGGGCGTGCGCGAGGCGGAGGACGTCTCGCATCACGGTGGGTGGCGCGCCTATCTGGCCGCCGGTCGGGCCGCGGTGCAGCCGGCCTGACGTGTCGCGGCGGGTGCGGCTCATGCGGCCGCCCCCTCACGGAAGCCGGCGCCTCCAGCTCGAGGCCGGAGTCCCGTATCAAGGCCTCGTCGCCAATGTACCCTGACTGAAAGCTGCTCGCTGCCCGCCGATGACGTCAGCATCGTGCGCGTTGCTCGTGGCAAAGGATGATGGCAATGGCTGCAAAATCTGCCATCGACCTATTTTTTCAAACCCTGCTCAAGCTTGGATAGCTCGAAAGCTACTCTTCCACTGAGATCGGCGGATCTTTCGCCAACGATATTCAAGAGGATCCGCCTGCGGGCCACCTCAAGCATCTCGTTCGCATACTGCCGATTCCCCCTGATGTACAGATTGGCGATCATTTTATTTTGAAATATTACGGCTATGATAAATTCGTTATCCGTTATCTGCTTGAGGTCGACAACAAGATTATTCGATTTTTCGGCGGACATGGCGCGTGGCTACCCTGAGGCATGGAATAAGCATATTGGGGGCGCTCTTCGTCAGCTAGCGCAAATTTGACACATGCGCGAGTAGGACTGCCGATGGACTTCAGGCCACGCTCAGCCTGTTTTTCCTTGCTTGCGGATTACCACGTGCCTCGCCCTCGCTTGCCAATCAGAGGGCGTGAAAGATCGAGCGCAATGGACCGCGTCTTGCAAGGAAAGCTTGTCGCCGACGTGTTCGTTGTCCGCTGCCCGAGCCCGGCCATCCTTCGGACGATCACGCTGATGAGGATCTGGCCGTGAGCAGGACCTCGCAAGGGTCGTGGGCGGCTCTGCGATAGGATCCTGCGACGGAAACAAGAATTCAGGCGGACGAGGCGTCAGAGCCTGTTTGCTTGGATCCCACAGAGTTGACACCCTGCATGTCACTCCGGGCTCCGCTGCGCAGCCCCGGAATGACCAAGAGAGTGCTAATACTATATCGCAAGTCAAACCGGTTCTCAGTCCACCCGCGCTACGCCACCATGGGGTTGGTTTTGCCGCATGAGTGGATCGCTCCCCGCCAGCCTCACCCGGTTCCCGGCCCGGTAAGCAGGAAGAACTCAGGACGGACCGCCCGCCAGTCAAGGCAGACCTGCTCAGGCCCCGGAGGCCGTCCGGTGCTCGACCGGCCGGGCGGACGCGCGGCGGCCCTGTTCACGAAGCCGATCGATGGAGAGCGGCAAGCAGGCGCTTACTCGAACAGGTGCGGATACTGAGCCTCGACCTTCGGCAGGGCGCGCACGATCTCCGACAGATGGTGGCGCATCGCCGCAGCAGCGGCCTCGGGATCGCGGGCGTCGAGGCCTGCGACGATCGCGCGATGCTGGTCCACCAGGGGGAGCATCGCGGCGGCGTCCGGCAGGGTGAGCTGGCAGGCTCGGTCGAGATGCGCCTTCACGTCCTGCACCGCCTCCCAGGCCAGCGCGCAGCCCGCCCCCTCCGCCAGCGCCGCGTGAAATAGCGAATCGGCGCGCTGGAAGCCCGCGTGGTCCCCCGCCGCCGCCCGCTCGGCCTGCAGGTCGAGGAGATCGTCGATCCGGCGACGGCTCGTGGGGTCGAACGCCTCGCAGGCACGCCGCGCCACCGCGGTCTCGATCGCCTCACGCACGAAGCGCGCCTGCATCAGCCGCGCCACCGAGATCTTGGCCACCACCGTCCCGCGCTGCGGGCGCACCTCCACCAGGCGGGTGCGGGAGAGCCCGATGAAGGCTTCCCGCACCGGCTGGCGCGACACGCCGTGCCGGGCCGCGATCTCCTGCTCGGACAGGCGCGTGCCCGGCAGCACGTCGAGCGCGATGATCGAGCGCCGCAAGGACGCCTCCACCCGCTCCGCCGCAGAGCCTGTCGTCACCTCGATCATTCCGCTTCACAGCCTCCGCGCGATGTGCATACACTACCATACAAGTCGGGCGCCCCACCAGAAGGGCGCCGGCTCCTTCGGAGGATACCATGACCCAAGGTCGCCTCACCCGCCGCGCCGTCGCGCTCGGTCTCGGCTCGCTCCCTGCCGCCGCCCTCCTGCGATCGCGACCCGCCGCCGCTGCGCCGGTCACCTTGCGGCTCTCCTCCTCGCTGCCCGCCGACCCGAACTCGGCCCACTGGCTCTGGTACGACCGCTTCGCCGCGAGCCTGAAGGCCAAGGCCGGCGACGCCGTGCAGGTGCGCTACTTCCCCGACAACCAGCTCGGCAAGGAGTCCGACGTCGTCGGCTCGGTGAAGCTCGGCGTCGTCGACATGATGATCTCCGGCTCCTCGATCTGGTCGACGCTGGCCCCGGAGATCGGCGTCCTCGACCTCGGCTACCTGTTCCCGACCATGGAGAGCGCGGGGCCGATCCTCGACGGGCCGGCCGGCAGCCAGCTCGACCGGATCTTCTCCGACCGGATCGGCGTGAAGGTGCTGAGCTGGGGCTACAGCCTGGGGGGGCGCAACGTCACGGCGCGCGAGCCCGCCGCGACCCCGGCGGCGATGAAGGGCAAGAAGATCCGGGTGCTGCCGGTGGCGAACTTCGTCGCCACCTTGCGGGCCATGGGCGCCTCGCCGACCCCGATGTCGCTCGGCGAGGTCTACACGGCGCTCCAGACCGGGGTGATCGACGGGATGGAGCACGACGCGCCCACCATCCTCGCCATCAAGGCCTACGAGGTCGCCAAGCACGTCACCCTGACCCGGCACATCTGCAACCCGCAGACCATCGTCATCGGCACCCGGGCCTTCAACAAGGTGCCGGCCGAGCACCGCGAGGCCTTCCTCGCCGCCGCGGCGGAGGCGACGGCGTACCAGCGCAGCCAGGCCGCCGCCATCGAGGCCAAGGCGCTGGCGACCCTGAAGGGCAACGGCGTCGGCATTCACGAGTGCGACCGGGCCGCCTTCCGCTCCCTGGTGACGCCGCTCTGGGACGAGTTCGCCAAGTCATACCCGGCGACGAAGCCGATCCTCGCCGCGATCACCCAGGCCTGAGGATCCGCCCATGCTCGCCGAGACCGGCCCGGGGGCCGCGACCGCGCTCCCCGCCCGCACCTCCCTGCCCGCCGCCATCGTCGCGAGCCTGCTGCGCACCGTGCAGGCCCTGGCGGCCCTGGCGCTGCTGGCCGACCTGCTGGTGGTGATGGCCGCCGTGCTGTGGCGCTTCGCCTTCGGCGATTCGCTCGAATGGGCCGACGAGGTCGCCCGCATGCTGCTGATCGTCGTGGCGTTCCTCGGCGGCGCGGCGGCGGTGGCGCATGGCCGCCACGTCGGCATCCGGATCGTGCGCGACGCGGTGCCCCCGTCCGTCGGCGCGGTGATGGAGGCCGCCGGCCTCCTCGTCGAGCTCGGCGTCGCGCTCGCGCTCGCCGCCTGCGCCCTGTCCTACGCGGCGACCGCCGCGACGCAGGTCACGCCCTTCGGCCTGCCGCAGAACCTGTTCATCTACCCCATGGTGGTGGGCGGGGCCTGCATGGCGGTGTTCATCGCCGCGCGGCTCGCAAGCCACCGCGCGCGGGACGTCGGCCTGGCGGCGCTGGTACTCGCCGGGCTCGCGGGCCTCGTCGCCGCCTGGACGGTGCTCCTCCCCGACGCTGCCCCGAGCCCGCTCGCGCTCCTCCTCCTCGGCTTCGCGCTGGCCTTGAGCTCCGGCATCCCGATCGCCTTCTCGCTCTCGGTCGGCGCGCTCGCCTTCCTGGCGGCGGATGGCGGCATCGACCCGGCGGTCTTCGCCCAGCAGGCCTCGAGCGGCATCGACAACTTCGTGCTGCTCGCGATCCCGTTCTTCGTCCTCACCGGCCTCGCCATGGAGGTCAACGGGATGTCGGTGCGGCTGATCGAACTCCTGCGCCGGGCCATCGGCGAGCGCCGGGGCGGGCTCGGCATCGTGACGATCCTCGCCATGGTGCTCTTCTCCGGCATCTCGGGCTCGAAGCTCGCCGACGTGACCGCGGTCGGCACCGTGACGGTGCCGGCGATGCGCCGCTCCAACCAGGACCCGTGCGACGGCGTCGCCCTGCTCGCCGCGAGCGCGATCATGGCGGAGACGATCCCGCCCTGCATCAACCTCATCATCCTCGGCTACGTGGCGAACCTGTCGATCGGCGGGCTGTTCGCGGCCGGCATCCTGCCCGCCGCGCTGATGGCGCTCGCCCTCATCGCCGGCGTGGTGGTGTTCTCCGCGCGCTCGCGCCCGGCCCCGGTGGAGCGCTCGCACCACACGCTCTCCCACCTGGTCTGGTCGAGCGCGGTCAGCCTCGGGGTGATCGTGATCATCTTCGGCGGCTACCGCTCGGGCTTCGCCACCGCCACCGAGATCGGCGCCTTCGCGGTCGTCTACGCGATCGCGGCCGGCATCCTGTGCTTCCGCGAGCTCTCGGTGCGGGCCCTCGCCGACCTGTTCGTGCGGTCGGCGACGCTCGCCGGCATGATCCTGTTCGTGGTCGCGGCCTCCCAGACCATCGCCTTCTCGCTCACCATCAACCAGGTGCCGCACGCGCTCGCCGACGCGATGATCGCGCTCAGCCACGGCGGCGGCGCCTGGATCTTCATGCTGGTGTCGATCGCGCTCCTGGTGGTGATGGGGGCGGCGCTCGAGGGGGCGCCGGCGCTGATCATCTTCGGCCCGCTGCTGCTGCCGGTGGCGCAGGGCTTCGGCATCGCGCCGCTGCATTACGGCATCGTGCTCATCATCGCGATGGGGCTCGGCCTGTTCGCGCCGCCGCTGGGCCTGGGCCTCTACACCGCCTGCGCGGTGGGCGGCGTCTCGCTGGAGCAGACGGTGCGGCCGATCGGCAAGTACCTGCTCCTGCTGCTCGGATGCCTCGTGCTGATCGCCTTCGTGCCGGAGATCACCCTGTGGCTGCCCCGCAGCATGGGCCTCGTGAAGTAGGAGGATGCGGATGACGCGGCGCGGACAGGTCTTCACCAGGGGGGCGGAGGTGGCATGGGAGCCGGCGGGCGAGGGCGTGCGCCGGCAGGTGCTGGCCTACGACGACGGCGTGATGCTCGTGCGCGTCGCCTTCGAGGCCGGAGCCATCGGGCCGGCGCATTCCCACCCGCACGTGCAGTGCACGCTGGTCGAGCGGGGCGTGTTCGACATCACCATCGCGGGGGAGACCGCGCGGCTTACCGCCGGCGACAGCTTCCTGGTTCCCTCGGGGGCGGTCCATTCCGCGGTCGCGGTCGAGGCGGGCGCGCTCACCGACGTGTTCACGCCGATGCGGGAGGACTTCGTGGCAGCGCAGGAAACACCGTGACGGCGCTGCCGTCCGGCTGGGCGCCGCGCCCCGTCGCCCAAAGGCGGCCGCTCTCGGTTCCTATCGATGCCTAATCGACAGGACGAAAAACCCCATGGTCATTCCGGGGCCGCGCAGCGGAGCCCGGAATCCAGAACCGCAGGTGAGTCAGGAAGAGGCGGGCGACCGTCCGCTTCGTTCTCTCCCGCCTGAGTCTCTGGATCCTGGGCTCCGCTGCGCGGCTCGGGATGACACGGAGGGGGTCAATACTGTCGAGAGCAGCAAGACAGGCCATGGGCTACGAAAATCAATCTTCCCAAGGCGCCCATACCGATAAAGACTTGTGAGGATCTCTCCGGTCTCGGCGCTGGGTCACGCGGAGCGCCTCCGCGCAGAGGCCCAGAAACCGCGACCGCCGGCCTGCACCATTGGCCGATCGGAACACGGGCGATCGTCCGGCTTCCGAGAGACGCTCTGCATCCCGGCAGTTGATCTCAGGCCACACGATCGTCGAGAGTGCGGCGAGAGGTGGAGGAGTCACCCATGACCCTGACCCGTCGCGTGCTTCTGTCCGGCGCGCTCGCGCTCTCCGCCCCGGCGGTGCGCCGGGCCCATGCCGAGACCTCCGAGGTGCTGATCGCGCAGCAATTCGGCCTCCTCTACCTCCAGCAGGACGTGATGGAGCGCCTGGACCTGATCGAGAAGCACGCCGCCCGGCTCGGCCTGCCCAACCTCAAGGCGCGCTTCCTCCGCCTCGGCGGGACCGGGCCGGTCACCGACGCGCTCCTGGCCGGCAAGCTGCATTTCGGGAGCGGCGGCGCGCCGGGGGCGATGCTGCTCTGGGACCGCTCGCGCGGGGCGATCAAGTCGTGCTTCGCCATGAACGCGGTCGACCAGAAGCTCGTGACCGTGCGGCCGGACCTGCGCCGCATCGAGGACCTCAAGCCCACCGACCGGATCGCGCTGCCCGCGGTCAAGACGGCGCCGCAGGCGATCTGGCTGCAGATGGCGGCGGCCGCGGCCTTCGGCCCCGCCGAGTGGGGCCGCTTCGACCCGCTCACCCTGGGCCGCGCGCATCCCGACGCCATGGCGGCGATGCTCGGGCGGACGGAGATCAACTGCCACTGGGGGACGAGTCCGTTCCAGGAGCGTGCGCTCGCCGACCCCGCCGTGCACGAGGTGACGAGCAGCTTCCGGATCATGGGCCTGCCCTCCGTGACCCCGAACACGATCTACGGCAACGCCAGCTTCCGGGAGGCGAACCCGATCGCCTGGAAGGCCTGCCTCGCCGCCTTCCAGGAGGCGACGGAGTTCATCAACAAGGAGCCGCGCCAGGCGGTCGAGATCTACCTCAAGAACTCGGGCGACAAGGACAGCGCCGAGAACGTGCTCGCCGCGATGAAGACCTCCGGCAACGACTTCACGCTGCAGCCGCGCGGGCTCCTCAAGATCGCGAACTTCATGGCCGACACGGGCGTGCTGAAGCGCCGTCCGGCGAGCCTGGGCGACCTGTTCTTCCCCGAGGCGCTCGACCTCGGCGGCAGTTGAGCACGGCCATGGACGCAGCCGCCGGCCGCGACGAGCCGATCCCCTACATGGCGCGCACCCGCGCCTATTACGGCGCCCTCGGCTATCCGCCCTACCGGTGGGCGCGCTTCGACGACGTGCCCTTCGCGCGCCTCGGGAAGCCCCTGGCGGGGGCCTGCGTCGCCCTCGTCACGACCGCCGCGCCCTACCAGCCGGACAAGGGGGACCAGGGACCCGGCGCGCCCTACAACGGCGCGGCCAAGTTCTTCGCCGTGTACTCCGCGCCGACGGACGGGAGCCCGGACCTGCGCATCGCCCACATCGCGTATGATCGCGACCACACGCGGACGGACGACCTCGGCACCTACTTCCCACTGGAGGCCCTGCGGGCGGCCGCAGGCGCGGGGCGGATCGGACGCGTCGCGCCCCGCTTCCACGGCCTGCCGACGAACCGCAGCCAGCGCGTCACGAGCGAGGTCGACGCGCCGGAGATCGTCGCCCGGATCCGCGCCGACGGGGCCGAGGCCGCGATCCTGGTGGCGAACTGCCCGGTCTGCCACCAGTCGCTCGCGCTCGCCGCCCGGGCCCTGGAAGCGGCCGGCGTCGCGACCGTGCTGATGGGCTGCGCCAAGGACGTCGTCGAGCATTGCGGCGTGCCGCGCTTCCTGTTCAGCGATTTTCCCCTCGGCAACGCCGCCGGCCGGCCGCACGACCGGGCCTCGCAGGAGGCCACCCTGCATCTGGCCCTCGATCTGCTCCAAGCCGCACCGGCGCCGCGCACGACGGTGCAGTCGTCCCAGCGCTGGAGACCCGATCCGTCCTGGAAGGCCGATTACGCGAGCATCGACCGTCTCTCGGCCGAGGAGATCGCCCGCCGCCGCGAGGGCTTCGAGGCCGAGAAGCGCAAGGCCCGGCCCGGACACCTTTGAAGGATCCAGGCCGTGTCCGCCGATGGTCCCGGCCGCACCCGCCGGACCCTCATCGCGAGGCCGGCGGCGCGGAGGATGCGAGGGCCTCGCAGCTGGTCCCGGAGGCGGCCGCGACCGCGGGCTTCGGGTCCGGCCCGTTGACGCAATCCGTCTTCAGGAACTCGATGAGCGCCAGGCGTTCCTCGGGAGAGAGCGGCCGGCCGACGATGCCGGGGCCGCTGCCCGCGCCGAATTCGTGGCCCGTGTTGAGGTTGCCGCGCTTCGACGTGTCGAGGGAGAACAATCCCTCGAGCCGGTTCGCGTCGGCGCCGGCCCGGGGGTTCAGGCAGCCCTGCGGATCCTCGGCCGACGCCGCGACGGCGGTGAGCTGGTAGCCGAGGCAGACCGGATCGAACTCCCGCCGGCCGAGCACGAACGTCTTCGGGCGCTCGGAGACGGGCGACAGCAGGGCGTAGATGTTCGGGACCGCGCCGTTGTGCAGGAAGGGCGGCGTCGCCCAGACCCCGTTGAGGGGGCGGGCCTTGTAGGCCGGAGGCGCCTGGATCCCGTTCGGGCGGTAGCCGTTCAGCCTCTCGCGGTCGGGCTTCGACATGTTCTCGCCGTCATACCAGCGATCCACCGCCCTCTTGACCGTCACGCCGAGCGCCGGGCCGAAGGCGTAGCGGCCGGCGCCGTCGGGATCGCCGAGCTCGGCGTCGCCCGGCCCGTCGCCGCGCCTGTCCTTGAGGACGCCGACCAGGTTCTCCGGCAGGGCCACGCGGCGGGCGATCATGTCCTCGGCCTGGGCCGGGTCGGTGCCGATCCGGGAGATCGGGATCGGCTTGACGTGCAGGTAGCGCTGCCCGAACACGTTCGGGGCCAGCCAGGCCTGCGATTCCCAGAAGTCCTTGCGGCCGACCGGAGGCAGGTGGCATCCCTTGCAGAGCTCGTCGTAGAGCACCTCCCCTGCCCGCGCACGTCCGATCGCGCCCCTCGCCTCGGACTCCGACCGGCCCGCGTTCAGCAGGTCCGGCCAACGCGGCGCGCGCAGACCGGTGAAGCCGGCCTGCGCCTCGGGCTGCTCGCCCGCGATCTGCTTCTCGATCCGGGCGAGGTTCTCGACGTGTACGCCCGATGCGAACAGCCCCGTGCCCGGATCGGTGAGGTTGAGCGGCGCGGAGACCCCGAGCGCCTCGCCGGCATTGCGCACCATCGGCTGCTCGATGGACGCGTTGTACTGCACCCAGTCGAACCAGGACGTGCTCCAGACGTGCGGAAAGTTCACCGGAGCCGTCGTCGCGGCGTAGTTGGCCTCCCGGCCCGTCTCGCCGAGATCGAGCGCGAAGACCTGGTTGCCGATGCGGTTGAGCGCGTCGAGCCGGCCGTAGCCCTCGTCGACGCTGGCCGCCGCCACGCTCTTGTCGAGCTTGCGCACCACGTCGAGCCGGTCCCACAGCGCGTCGAGCTGGGCGCGCAGGGCGGCCTTGTCGGCGTCGCCCGCATCCTCGCCGAGGACGTTCATCGCGAACCGGTCGAAGCGACCGGGCAGGAACTTGGTGAACAGGACCGAGATGCCGAGCGCCTGCCGGAACTTGCCGAGATCCGTCAGCGCCGGGCCGCCATCGACGAGGAGCGCCGTCCCGCGGTAGGTCAGGCGTCCGGTATGGCAGGCGGCGCAGGTGAAGCCGATCTTGTGCATCGGCCTGGCCGTCCGCGGGTTCGTCCAGGGCGTGCCGTCCGGCAGCAGCATCTCGCCCCGGTCCCTGCTCCTGTCGCCCCCCTTGGCGAAGCCGATCGGCAGCTGGATCTCGCCGCCGCGCGTCGCACCGGGGATGAAGCCGTAGCGGTCCAGATAGGCGGGGTCGGCGAGCCGCCCGACATCCCCGATCAGCGCGAGGCGCGGCTGCTCGAGGGCGATGAACCACTCGTAGGGGATGTTGAGGGTCTGCGTGCCCTGGTCGGCGTGGTGGTACCAGTCCTGCTCGTCGTTCGACCAGTCCTGGCCGAGCCAGCGCGCCTCCTTCACGGGCGGGTAGTCGGGCAGCGCGATGTACAGCTTGTCGCGGTAGAGCGTGAAGCCGACGCCGACGGCGACGAGCAGGACGACCAGGATGCCGGCCACGATCCTGGCGAAACGACCTTTTCCCATTTTCGCCCTCCCCGTTCGTGTCTCGTCCGACGGGACGAATGAAGTCGCCGCCGCGAGGCGATGTCGCGAGCGTCACCTCGCAGCTCTGACGCGATCCCGGCAGGCCCTGGCCCGGGAGCGATGGACATCGCGCGCAGAGCAGCCCCCGAACCCGTTCCTGCTCGCCATCGGTCTCGTCGCCCTGCGGCGGAGCCTTCTCAAGGAAAGTCCGCCTTCAACCGGTCCAGCGTCGCCGTGATGACGGTGTCGGCCTTCCGGGACGCGACCTGGACGCCGAAGGTCTTCGCACCCTTGCGCGCCAGGTACCCGACCACGGTCCCCATCTCGTCGGTCTCCTTGCGGAAATCGACGTCCACGAGCGTCTCGACGACCTTCTCGATGCGCCGCTTGAGGCCGCGACGCAGGTCGTCCTGCCGGACCGCGCCGGGGCGGGCCATGTCATCCGGGCCGATCTCGATCGGCTCCTGCAGCCGCGGCGTCAGCGGGATGACGGGATAGAGAGGCACGCCCTCCGGGGGACCCTCGGCGACCCTGAGCCTCCTGACGCGGAGGTCGCCCTCGGTGCCGGGGGCGACGGAGCCGGTCTCGCCGCTGGCATCGCGGACCTGCCACGTCGGATCGATGGTCGCTCGCGTGAACAGGTCGTTCGTCGCCGGCAGCACGAAGTTCCAGCGCAGGAAGGCCTGGGCATTGCGGCGCCCGAGGAGGTAGTCGTGGCGGCGGAAGCTCTCGTGCAGGAAGCCGCTGAAGCCGCCGAGCGCGCCGCTGGCGATGGCGAAGGCGGCGGGCGCGCCGTCCGCCCGCTCCCGCACGGGCGAGATGATGAAGCGGGAGAAGTCGGTGGCGTCCCTCGCCCGGGCGAGTTCCTCGGGCTTGAACCGCGCCTGGTTGATGAGCGCCGAGAACAGGCGCGGCAGCGCCGTCGTGAGCGTGCCCTTGACGGGATCGGCCTCCAGGGCCTGGTAGTTGGGAAACGGCGCGATCAGCACGACCGAGCGGCGGGCCTTGCCGCCGTCGGGCTCGTCCGGGTACCCGTCGGTGAGGTAGCGCCGCGCCTGCTCCAGGGGCTCGTTGTCGATCGTGCCGCCGTCGACGGCCCAGTACCGGCTCATCGCCTTGACGTCGTACCGGTCGTCCGGCGCGATGATCTCGAACCGTCCGTTCGGACCGATGCGGCCGACCGTGCTCCACTCCAGCAGATCGGCGCCCGGCCGGCTGACGTCGCGCGGCGCGAGCCCGACCGGGAAGGCCCCGGTCGCGAGGGCCGCGACCCGGAAGAAGTCCCAGGCCGGTTCGTCCGTGCGCGTCACGTCGAGCCAGGGCCGGTCGGCCGGGGCCTCGCCGGCGCCGAGCCGGAACGAGGCCACGTCGGCATGGTTCGTCATGCCGAAGGCGCGTTTCGCCCCCGCGCCGACCAGGTCGAACGAGTACGGCACCCCGCGCAGGTTCGTCATCGTCAGCATCACCCGCAGGCTGGTCCGGTCGCCGCGCCCGATCCAGGGCCGCCGCACGGGCTCCCCGTCGATCCGGAAGGCGTCGGCCAGGATCCGATCGAGCACGTCGCTACACAGGACCGATCTCAGGCCGCTCGCCCCGTCGAGATCGCCGGTCTCCAGCAGGCGCTCGATCGCGATGTCGCTCACCCAGCTCGCGTAGAGGCGGTTCTGCGCCTTGGGCGGCGGCGGCTCGCCCGGCCGGACATGCGCGAGGCCACGGAACATGTGCAGCGCCGCCATGCCGGCGGTCATGCCGCCCGCCGAGGCGCCCGCCAGCACCGGCACGCGCACGTCGTGGGTCGGGCCGTCCCAGCCCGGCGCGTCGCGCGCGGCGTAGTAGCCGTCGAGGGCCTCGATCAGGAAATCCATCACCCCGGCCGAGTAGCACCCGGCGGAGACGGCGCCGGCCAGCACGAAGCCGACCTCGTAGACGGGACGTTCGGGCATGACACTCCCTGGGTCAGGGGGGTGGCGGTGCGCGGGGCGGAATCCGCGGTCTCCGGCGGCGTCCTTCGCATCCTGGCAGGCGACGGGTCACCTGACGGCCGATGGACGGGACAAGATGCCAATGACGTCGGTCCGGCGCGGTGCGACGGCAGACGGAGAAAGACCCGAAACCGGCTGCGCGGCGCCGGGTTCGGCGAAGACATCCTGCCGGACCGCGTTGAGACAGAAAAACAACAGCAAAGTGCGGAGAGTATCGTCTCGCGGCCCCGCGGACCTTGAATCGTTCAGGAAGACCATGATGCACCCCCGTTTTCGATATCATGAGATGCAGCGCTGAAAACGTGTAACTTCTCTCGGGGATACAAGATGCAACGCCGGGATGCGTCAACAATATTCAATTACAATCATTCAGGTGTCAAGCGCCGTGCCGCTGGATCAGCCCGGCTTTGCAGAAGCCGGACTGCTGCCGCGCGGCTCTCTCCAGGTGATTGATTTCGCCTCATTTTCCGCATCGAACCGGCATTCAGGAACCTGCTCCGGATGATCGAGCACGACACCGATCGCAACATCGCGATCATCGGCTTGGCGCTGCGGGGCGTCGCCGACAACCGATCGCCCCGATCGGCCGAGGTCGGCCCACCGTTACGGCTGCGCGTCCCATTCGACCGCGCCATCAAAGGAATCCGGTGTCATGCCGGTGCCCGGTGCCGGCAGCGGCACAGGGCGGCCGCACACGCAAGCCGCCGCGTGCACTCGAGCGTCAGGGCTGGCCCTCGGGCCGTGCGCCGGCGCGGCGGCCGCCTGGCCCGCCGCTTGGCAGGCGAACCCCGCCAAGGCCTTAGCCGCACCATGCGAAACGTGAAGCCGTCCTCCCAGCCCAGCCATTCGCCCCGGCTCCGTCCGTTCTCCGCCTCGCTTCTTCTGAAGGTCTACGGTCAGCCTCCAAGTCACCGAGTATACTCCCGATCGGCTCTACTTCAGGGCGATGGAGGAGCGGCAGGGCCTGCGTCCCGTTCGCCTCGCCAGTCTGCATGACGCGGGCGATCATCGGACCGAGCGTGTCCCGACTCGCCGCCAGGGTGACGCGGATGTCGCCGCCGAGCGCCGCCGGGTGCCTCGCGCCGACCAGCTTGGCGTAGGCATCGTTGTCGATCTGGGTGAAGGCGGGCCCCCCGGTCAGGATCATCGGGTATTGGGACGAGAGCAGCGTGCGCACGGTCGAGCGCAGGCTCTGCGGCCGGCCTGCGACCGGCCCGAGCGGCGGGGCGGACCAGTCGAGGTCGCGCGCCAGGGCGCGGACCTCGCCCTTGCCGGCAAAGAGGATGTGAGCAGCGGGATCCTGCCTGGTCATGCGCCGACCATGGCCACCGCAGAATTCGCCCACAACCGCTCTCGCGACCCGCGGGCGACGGCTCGCCGGGCCCGTGCGGCGGGAAGCTGGATGCGACACCCCGCAACCATCGCGGGTTCGACCAAACGTCGCCCTGCGGCGTTGCCACGGCACGCCGCACCGCGCGGCCTTGCACGTTGTGAAGAGGATGGACGAAACCATGAGGCAGATGGCACTGGCGGCCCTGGCGGCCGCGCTCGGAGCCGGAGGGCTCCTCGGCAGCACCTGCGCCCGGGCGGGTGGCTACGGCTACGACGCCTACGACGCGCCCGAGACCGTGGTGACCCGCCGCACGGTGGTCGAGCGCCGCGTCGTGATCCCGCGCCGCGAGGTGGTCCGCGAGGTCGTGGTCGAGCGTCCGGTGGTTCGCCCGCGGCGCGTGGTCCGCGAGGTGATCGAGGAGCGCCCGGTCGTGTACCGGCCCCGCCCCGTGGTGCGGGAGGTCGTGGTCGAGCAGGACGGCTTCTACGGGCCGCGCCGGTTCGGTCCCTCCCGCCCGGTCGGCTACGGCTACGGGCCGGCCTTCGACCCCTACGATTAGGCGCTGCGGTCGGGACGGGCGGCGGTCCAGGCCGTCCGCGAGGGCATCGTCCTCCCCGGTGACGGGGACGGGCCGGACGACCTCCTTCAGGCCTGGCCCAGCCCACCCGCCGCCTGCCGCTCCGAGACGGGGAGGGCCATGGTGCAGTGAACGCCGTCCGGCCCCATCGCGAAGGTGGTTTCCGCGCCGAGCTGGTAGGGCAGCACCCGCTCGATCAGCGCGCGGCCCGATCCGCTCCCTTGCGGCGCTGCGGCCTCGGCGGGCATGACCACGCCGCTCTCGCGCCAGTCGACGTGCAGCCAGGGCTGCCCTTTCGCCCTCCACTCCACGCGCCAGCGAATGGCGAGCCGGCCGCGGGCCTGAGCGAACGCGCCGTACTTGACCGCGTTGGTGGCGAGTTCGTGCAGGGCGAGCGCGAAGGTCTGCACCGTGGAGGAGCGCAGGGCGACGCCCCTCGGCCCTTCCAGCGTGACCCGGCCGCCATCGTCGTCCAGTGCCGCCAGCTCGATGCGGATCAGTTCGTCGAAGCTGATGCGCCGACCCTCCGCGAGGCGGGACAGCAATCCCTGCACGCGGGTGAGCGCGGCGAGCCGGCCGCCGAAGCGGGCGCCGAAATCGGCGAGATCGGCCGAACTCTCCAGGGTCCTGGCGGCGATCGCGCAGATCACGGCCATCAGGTTGCGGGTGCGGTGCTGAAGCTCGCCGACCAAGACCTGCTGGCGCTCCTGAAGCTCGCGCAGGTCCTGGATGTCGATGACGGCCCCGAACCACCGGCTGACGGCCCCGTCCTCGCCGCGCATCGGGATATGCCTCACCAGGTGCCAGCGGTACTTGCCGTCCGTCCGGCGGATGCGCTGCTGGCGCTCGACCGCCTCGCCGGTCGCGAAGGCGTGGAGGAAGGCTGCGTGCGTCGCCGCGGCGTCGTCGGGATGGATCGCGTCGAGCCAGCCGTAGTTCTGGACGTCGGCGTTGTCCTGGCCGGTGTAGGACCGCCAGCGGTGATTGATGGTGATGTTGTCGCCCTGGGGGCCGCACCACCAGAGCATGGCCGGGACGAGCTCGACCATCAGCCGCTGCCGCTCCTCGCTCTCGCGCAGGGCCCGTTCGGCCTCCTCGCGCCGGCGTTCGGTGAGGAGGCGCCCGGTTGTCTCCGAGGCGATGTTCAGGATGCCGCCGATCGCGCCATCGGCGAGCCGGATCGGATCGAAGCTGAAGCTGAACCAGGCCTCCTCGATCCGGCCCCCGCGATTGAGCGGCAGGCGCTGGTCCTGGGTCCTGCTCGCGCCGTGCCCGGCCAGCACGGCGGCGAGCATCGGCTCGATCTCGCCCCAGACCTCCGGAAACACCTCGCGCGCCGGCCGGCCGAGGGCGGCGGGATGCTTGTCGCCGATGAGCCTGCGCCACGCATCGTTGTAGAGAAGGGCGAAGTCGTGGCCCCAGTAGAGGCCGATGGGCGTTGCCGCAGGCAGCATGAGGTCAACCGCGGCCCGCAACGGAGACGGCCAGCCCTGCGGCGGCCCGAGCGGCGTCGCACCCCAGTCATGGGATCGGATACGATGAGCCATCTCATCGTTTCCAAACGGCCACTCCATGACGACATGGACCTTTCTGCCGGGCTCGATCACGAGATGCCGCAGCATGTCCTCTCACGGGCCGCAAGCCAACTGCCGCGTTCCGGGTGGAGACTTTCGGCCGGTCCCTTTCGTCGGGATCTCGCCTTCGCGTCGCTCGGTCCCGCGCTATGTCCGGACCCTGAGCGACGATCACTCGGCGCCGGCCCGTGTCCGAAGCCGGCCGACCGGATGCCCTTCGGTGGGGCGGCTCGTCTGCGGCGAGGCAGGAGTGTGATGATGCGGCACGGCCACCCCGATCCGTACCCGGTGGGTCCCGGTCAGGAGAGCGTCTGGGACTACCCGCGCCCGCCGCGCCTCGAACCGATGCCCGAGCGCCTGCGCGTCGTCTTCGACGGTGTCACCATCGCCGACACGGTGCGGGGCTGGCGGGTCCTGGAGACGTCGCACCCGCCCTCCTACTACCTGCCGCCCGGCGACATCCTGCCCGGTGCGCTCGCCCCGGCCGGCGGCGGCAGCCTGTGCGAGTGGAAGGGCCGGGCCGTCTACTTCGACGTGGTGGGTCCGCGGCGGCGGGCGCCGCGCGTCGCCTGGGCCTATCCGCGGCCGACCGAGGCGTTCGCCGCGCTCGCCGATCACGTCGCCTTCTATGCCGGGCCGATGGATGCGTGCTTCGTCGGCGAGGAGCGCGTCACCCCGCAGCCGGGCGGCTTCTACGGCGGCTGGATCACCGGCCGCGTCGTCGGCCCCTTCAAGGGCGAGCCCGGTTCGATGGGGTGGTGAGCGAGAGCGCGGCGCCTCCGGGTCCGTGCGCCGGCGCCGCGGCATCGGGCTGTGGTCAACCTGGCACAGGGACGCGCGTGCCATGACACGGCCTGAACTGGACCACACGGCCGCCACCCTGGCCGGCCATCGCTGCGCCTCGATGAATCCGGGACCGCACCCATGCCGAACCTGCGCGCAGCACTCCTGACCGCCATCGGCATCGGCTTGATCGCCCTTGCCTTGGCGGGCATCGCGGAACGCAACACCCAGTCGCGCCTGGAGCGGGCGCTGCGGTCCGCTCCCCCGATTCAAACCGTCAGCAGCGCCGGCATCTCTTGTGGGGTCACCGGGCCGGGCGAGGCCTGAGCAGGTCTCGCAAAGGCGGTCGCCGGTTCTGCCACGAGCCCCTCCGACGGAACGAAGACCCGAGCGGACGAGCCTCGGCCGGCCTGGGCAGCTCGGCCGGGGAAGCGCCCGCGCGTGATTGGACCGGGCGGCGTTCCGACCGATACATGATGACCCGAGCCGGCGAGAGGCCTCGCCGGGCTCCAAGGCGGGTGCAGCGATGGGCGGCAGGAACAGCGCGGTCATCATCGGGGCGTCGGGCGGGGTCGGCCGGGCCCTCGTCGCGGCGGTCGCGGCGGGCGGTGCGCACGGTCCCGTCTTCGCCCTGGCGCGCTCGCCCGAATCCTTGCTCGAACCGGTGCGCTCCCTGTCCATCGACGTCACGGACGAGGCGTCCGTCGCGGCGGCGGCGCGGAGCGTCGGGGAGACCGGACCGGTCGGGCTGGTCATCGTCGCCAGCGGCATCCTGCACGGGCCGGGCATCGCGCCGGAGAAGGCGATCCGGAGCCTGGATCCGGCCGCGATGGCCGCGGTGTTCGCCGTCAATACCCTCGGCCCGGCGCTGGTCGCCAAGCACTTCCTGCCGCTGATGCCGCGCAAAGGCCGCAGCGTGTTCGCCGCGCTCTCGGCGCGGGTCGGCTCGATCGGCGACAACCGCCTGGGCGGGTGGTATTCCTACCGAGCCTCGAAGGCGGCGCTGAACCAGATCCTGCGCACGCTCGCCGTCGAGGCCGCGCGCACCCACCCGGAGCTGATCGTGGCGGGCCTGCACCCCGGGACCGTGCGGACGGCGCTGTCGCAGCCGTTTCGCCCGGAGCCCGGGACGCCCGGCCTGTTCTCGCCGGAGGAGAGCGCGGCCCACCTCGTGCGGGTCCTGGACGGGCTGCACCCCCGCGATTCCGGGCAGGTCTTCGCCTGGGACGGGCAGCCGATCCCACCCTGACGCCGGTCCGTCCGGGACGTCGCGAGCAGGCCTAGTCCGCCTCGTACCGGCGCACGAGGTCCCGCAACCCTTGCGATGGGGGGCCATAGCTCACGACCACGACGTCGAGGCCGGCATCGCGCGTGACTCGCAGCGCCCGAAGCATCGCCGCGTCGATCCACGCCTCCGCGTTGCCGAAGGCGCCGCCGCCGAGCCGCGTGAGCAGCACGCGGTCCGACGCGCCGCGCGCCGCGTTCAGCAGGCCGGCCAGCAGCGTCCCCTCGTAGGCCGCCTCCAGGACGAGCCGGGCGAACGGCGCCCAGGCTTCTCGCGACAGGCGTGTGTAGGCGACCGGCAGCGCCGAGCAGAAGATCTGGCTGACCAGCGGGCGCGGCGCCGGCCCGTCGGTGACCTCGACGTCCGTGTGCAGGCCGAGCCGGAGGTAACCCCGCAGGTCGTCCAGGTCGGCCTCGCTCGCCGCCCGGAGGTGCGCAGCGATGGCCGCCAGGCCCTCCTCCGTCGGCAGCGCGTAGCCGTTGCGCATGGTCCAGAGCGCCGTGCGCGCGGTGCCGAGGCGCCGCGCGAGGGCGTCGCCGAGATCGGCCAGGCCGTCGAGCTGCCGCCCGGACGTCTGGCCGATGCGGCCGTCCACGGACGCGAGGTAGTTGCGGTAGATCGTGGCGGCCCCCGCCGCCATGGCGCAGGCCGGTCCCTGCGTGTGGTCGTGGGCATAGCCGGCGACGCCGTGCTCCGGCATCACGTCGGGCCCGACCATCTCGAGCATGTTGAACTGCGAGGCGACTTGGAACAGCGCACCGCGATTCTCCGGCACCCGGTGCAGGGCGCGCACGTCGCCCTCGACGATGGACAGACGCTGCCGGCCCGGGCGCCTCGCGGCCGCCGCGGCCGCCGCGGCCGCGCGCAGTTCGGCCAGTGACGGCAGCGTCAGCGTCCCGGCCGCGAAGCTCTCGCCCGTGTCCGGCCGGACGAGGCGGCCCTCGGCCAGATGCAGCCGCTCTTGCGTCTGCGCGTAGCTCGTCTCCCGGAACCCGGTCAGCCGCTCGAACCAGCCCATGGCGTGCTCCCCCGATCGCTCGCGCATCATCCCACGGGTGAGTCGGTCGGCGAAGGCGCGCCGCTCGTCGTCGGGCCCGAGCGGCACCGGGAGCCGCCAGTTGCCCCCGGCCGGCACGCAACCTCAGGCGACCACGCGGCGATCCTCGGGCTTGCCGTCGGGATCCCCGCCGTCGCGGCGGATGACGCTGATGCTCCCGTCCCCCTCCAGCGAGGCGACCCGCACGAGGGCCGGATCGTCGATGCCCTGCTGGCGCAGCTGGCTCATCAGCTCGGCATGGGTGATCATCTGCCGGCGCATGTTCCGCCAGCAGACGCGGCCGTCGACGACGAGCGGCAGGCGCTTGGGCGTGATGAGGCGCTCGAAGGCCGGGAAGCGGAAGGCGAGCCAGTCGATGGCGTAGTTCCAGCCGACGATGGTCAGGACGAGCAGGACGCCCTCCGTCAGCGACTTGTACTCGTTCGAGAATGCGTTCTGCGAGACGTCCGCGATCAGCACGATGACCAGCAGGTCGGCCAGGCTCACGGCGCCGGCCTGACGCTGCATGACGAACCGCATGACGAGGAACAGGACCAGGTACATGATCGAGCCGCGCAGGGCGATCTCCAGCAGGGAGTGCTCCGGCACGAACAGCGTTCGCCAATCGGGCATCCAGACCTCCGCATCGCTCGCCTCATCCCGCCACCCGCGCCGCCGGGCGCTCGGGACGGGCTCCGATCCGGTGAGGAACGCGTCACGGAGCGGTCGCGTGCAAAGCCCGGCCCTTGCGTCTCAGTGGCGCGCCGCCTCGCCCCGGCGGCGCGGGCGTTCCCGGGCGCGGCTTCAGTCGGAGCCCTCGTCGGGGATGTTCAGCAGGGTGCCGCAGGCCTTGCAGTGGACCGCATCCGGCTCGTGACGCTGCAACCCGCAGGTCGGACACGGGAAGCGCACCTTGTAGGGCCGGAACAGGACCTGGGCGAGGCGCAGGAACAGCGTCACGCCGCAGATCATCACCACGACCGAGATCAGCCGCCCGCCAGTGCCCTGCAGGGTGACGTCGCCGTAGCCCGTCGTCGTCAGCGAGGTGACCGTGAAGTAGAGCGCGTCGACGTAGTTGCCGATTGCCGGGTTCGTCCGGTGCTGCGTCGCGTAGACGATGCCGGTCATCACGAAGATGAACACCACGAGGTTCACCAGCGCGATGATGACCTCCTCGTTGCGGCGGAAGACCGGGAAGTCCGCGCGCAGGCTGTCGAGCAGCTGGTAGGTCCGCAACAGCCGCAGCGTGCGCAGGATGCGCAGGAAGCCGGCGCCCTCGCCGACGATGGGGGCCAGGAAGGACGCGATGGCGGCCAGGTCCGCCCAGGTCGTCGGCCGCAGGAACTCCCGGCCCGGGCGTGGGCAGATCGCCAGGCGCGAGAGGAAGTCGCTGGCCACCGCGACGCCGATCAGGACGTCGATGCCCTCGACCAGCGGCTGGCGGGGCATGAACGACGACAGGATGATGAACAGGAGGGTGGCCAGATCGAAGGCGAGCAGGCCGTACCGGAATCGGTGCGCGCGGTCGCTGTTCCCCTCGTAGAGATCCTGCACCCTCTGCTTCAGGCCCGTCATGCGCAAGCAGGCTTCCAATCGCTCTCCGCGAGCCCAGGCATAAGTGGCGCGCGGACGCACGACGCAAAGGGCGCGCGCCGTTCGGGCCAGGCGCCGGCATCGTCGCGCGCAGCCGCGAGGATGGGGAGGATGGGCAGGCTGTGACCGTGTCGTCCAGGGGCCGAGCGGCCCACGCCTCGCGCGTCGATCCCACCGGCGCCGCGAGCAAGGCGCGAAGGTCGCGTTCGCTGCGTCCAGGCAATCACATTCCTGGAAACGATCGTTTTCCATCGTTTCTGTTTTCAGACCGAGGAGCCGCCGGCACACTCTCTCCATCGACACCGCGCCGCACCGGGCGCAACGATGGAGACGACGATGACCAAGCCCTACAATCGCCTCGACCTCGACCAGGCCGTCGTCCTGCTCGTCGATCACCAGGCCGGCCTGATGTCGCTCGTGCGCGACTTCGATCCCGATCGCTTCAAGAACAACGTGCTCGCCGTCGCCGACCTCGCCGCCTACTTCAAGCTTCCGACCATCCTCACCACCAGCTTCGAGGATGGCCCGAACGGCCCGATCATGCCGGAGCTGAAGGCCAAGTTCCCGGACGCGCCGTTCATCGCCCGGCCCGGCCAGATCAACGCCTGGGACAATCCCGACTTCGTCGCCGCCGTGAAGGCCACGGGGCGCAAGCAACTCATCATCGCAGGCGTCGTCACCGAGGTCTGCGTCGCCTTCGTCGCCCTGTCGGCCATCGCGGAAGGCTACGAGGTGTTCGCCGTCACGGACGCGTCGGGCACCTTCAACCCGGTGGTGCGCGACGGGGCCTGGAACCGGATGTCGGCCGCCGGCGTGCAGCTGGTGAACTGGTTCGCTGTCGCCTGCGAGCTGCACCGCGACTGGCGCCGCGACGTCGAGGGGCTGGCGACGCTGCTCGGCGACCATATCCCGGACTACCGCAACCTGATGACGAGCTACGGCGCGGTCCGGGGCGCGATCCCGCAGGCGGCCCCGGGCGCCTGACGGCCCGCCGCCCGGGTGCGGGGCCGGACAGCCGCCCCCTTGTGTCGGGGGCGGCACCGCCCTCGCGCCCGACGGGGCGGCGCGTGCGCGGCCGGCCAAGCGGGATTGCGCCTGCTCCGATGGGCACCAGGATCGCTCTCGCGTGAGGTGTTGTTGTCAGGCCGAGAGCCCGTTCCGGGCGACATTCCGCCGTCGGATGGTCGCGCCGGTCCGCGCCGGGCGCGATCCGCAACCGGGTGGCCGAAGCCGGCCAGCAGGACGGACGCGGAGGCGAAGCCCGCTGCGGCTGACGCCACCCTGCCGGCGAGCGAGCGCGAGGAACTGCGCCGGGCGTGACTGGAGAATCCGGCAGCGGGCGCTGGAGCGCGACATCCGCCCTTGCTCTCACACGCGGCGATCGCGGATTTGAACCCGAAGCGGCGCCGACCGTTCGCCTGCTACACCGTCCTCACAGACCCACGTGCGCGCATGACGCTTCGGATCCCGTTCGACAACAGCTACGCCCGCCTGCCGCAAGGCTTCTTCGCCCCCACGGCGCCGACGCCCGTCGCCAGGCCGAGGCTGATCCGCCTGAATCGCCCGCTCGCGCTGGAACTCGGCCTCGACCCGGACCAGCTCGCGAGCCCTGAGGGCGCCGAGATCCTGGCCGGGAACCGACTCGCCGAGGGATCCGAGCCGATCGCCACGGCCTATGCCGGCCACCAGTTCGGGCACTTCGTTCCGCAGCTCGGCGACGGGCGCGCCATCCTGCTCGGAGAGGTCGTCGGCCGGGATGGCCGGCGTCGCGACATCCAGCTGAAGGGCTCGGGCCCGACGCCGTTCTCGCGCCGTGGCGACGGGCGCGCGGCCCTCGGCCCGGTGCTGCGCGAGTACCTGGTGAGCGAGGCCATGGCGGCCCTGGGCATCCCGACGACCCGGGCCCTCGCCGCCGTCGCGACCGGCGAGACGGTCATCCGCGACACCCTGCTCCCCGGTGCGGTGCTCACCCGCGTCGCCAGCAGCCATGTCCGGGTCGGAACCTTCCAGTTCTTCGCCGCGCGCAACGACGTCGAGCGCCTGCGCGCCCTGGCCGACCACGTCCTGACCCGGCACTACCCGGAGGCCGCGGCGGCCGAGAAGCCCTACGCCGCGCTCCTGGCCCAGATCGTCGCCCGCCAGGCCGAGCTCGTCGCACGATGGCTGCTCGTCGGCTTCATCCACGGCGTGATGAACACCGACAACATGTCGATCGCCGGCGAGACGATCGATTACGGCCCCTGCGCCTTCATGGACGCCTATGATCCCGGGACCGTGTTCAGCTCCATCGACCAGCACGGCCGCTACGCCTACGGCGCCCAGCCGCAGATCGCGCTGTGGAACCTGAGCCGCCTGGCGGAGGCCTTCCTGCCGCTCCTGAACGCCGACACGCCGGCCGCCGTGGCCGAGGCCGAAGACGTGCTCGGCCGCTTCGGGCCGCTCTTCGAGGCCGACTTCCACGGAGGCCTCAACCGCAAGCTGGGCCTTGCCGCCGTGCGGGAGGGAGATCCGGCCCTCGCCGGAGACCTCCTGAAGCGGATGGCCGAGAACCAGGCCGACTTCACGCTGACGTTCCGGAATCTCGCCAGGGCCGCCGAGGACCCGACGGCCGACGAGGCGGTGCGCCGGCTCTTCGTCGATCCGACCGCCTTCGATTCCTGGGCCGTCCGGTGGCGGGACCGTCTGGCAGAGGAGCCGGGGGATGCCGCCTCGCGAGCGGCGGCGATGCGTGCCGTCAACCCGGCCTTCATCCCGCGCAACCACCGCGTCGAGGCGATGATCGAGGCGGCCGTCGAGCGGGACGATCTCACGCCGTTCGAGGAACTCCTGACGGTGCTCTCCCGCCCCTACGACGATCAGCCGGCCCACGCGCACTACGCCGAGGCGCCGGAAGGCGGCGGCGTCGGCTACCGGACATTCTGCGGGACCTGAGCGGAGGACAGCCCGGTCGTCCCGCGCCCGAGGCTCGATCACCGGCGATCACGGCCCGGGTCTGCGCCGCAGGCGCCAGGCGCTGATGCATCGAGCGCCTGGTCATCGACGTGCCCATGGCAGAGCGCGGAGGTATGAGCGGTAGACGTCGCCGCCGCCCTCCCCTTTCCTGTCCGTCGTTCCCCGGCCCCGAGGAGAAGCCGATGACCCGTCCCCCGCTGCCGCCGTTCACCGAGGAGAGCGCGATCGAGAAGGTCCGCCTGGCCGAGGACGGCTGGAACAGCCGCGACCCCGCCAAGGTCGCCCTGGCCTACACGACCGACACCCGCTGGCGAAATCGCGTCGAGTTCCTGACCGGCCGGGAGGCGGTCGAGGCCTTCCTGACCCGCAAGTGGAACCGCGAGCTCGACTACCGGCTGATCAAGGAGCTCTGGGCCTTCGCCGGCAACCGCATCGCGGTGCGCTACGCCTACGAGTACCACGACGACAGCGGCCAGTGGTTCCGGGCCTATGGCAACGAGAACTGGGAGTTCGCCGGGGACGGGCTGATGCGCACCCGGCACTCGAGCATCAACGAGCACCCGATCCGCGAGGCGGAGCGCCGGTTCCGCTGGCCGCTCGGGCGCCGGCCAGACGACCATCCTGGTCTCAGCCATTTCGGCTTCTGATCGGTCCCGGCGCTTCGGGGTGGCCGGTCCCGCCCCGGTTTACCATCCGGCCACGGGCTCGCGGCGCGATCCCGTGAACCGCTGTAAGCGTCGCGGTCGACGGGCCGGGACGGAGGGGGGAGGTCATGGACCGCTGGCAGGCCATGCGCATCTTCGCGAAGGTCGCGGAGACGGCGAGCTTCGCCGAGACCGCGCGCCTGATGCACATGAGCCCGCCGGCCGTGACGCGCGCGGTAGCGGCCCTCGAGGAGGCCATCGGCGCCCGCCTGTTCGTGCGCACCACGCGCTCCGTGAAGCTCACGGAGGCCGGCGGCCGCTACTACGAGGATTGCCGGCGCATCCTGGCCGACATCGTCGAGGCCGAGGCCGCGGCCGCCGGCTCCTACGCGACGCCGTCCGGCACGCTGGCGGTGACCGCCTCGCTCCTGTTCGGCCAGATCCACGTGCTGCCGATCGTGACCGACTACCTCGACGCCTACCCGACCATGGCGGCGCGGACGCTGTTCGTCGACCGGCAGGTCAACATCGTCGAGGAGGGCATCGACGTCGCCGTGCGCATCGGCCACCTGTCGGATTCCGGCCTGACGGCCGCCAGGGTCGGCTCGGTGCGCCGCGTCGTCTGCGGCTCGCCGGCCTACTTCGAGCGCCACGGCGTCCCGCAGACCCCGCAGGACCTGAGGGACCACCGCATCGCCATGTCGACGGGCGCCTGGGCCTCGACGGAGTGGCGCTTCGCGCAGGACCAGCGCGTGACGGTCCATCCCGCCCTGATGAGCAACACCAACGAGGCCGGCATCGCCGCGGCGCTGGCGGGCTGGGGCCTGACGCGGGTGCTGCACTACCAGATCGGGCCCGCCCTGCTGGAGGACCGGCTGCAGGTCGTGCTCGCCGAGTACGAGGAGCCGCCGCTGCCGATCCACGTCGTGTACCCCGAGGGGCGGCAGGCGCCGGCGAAGGTGCGGACCTTCGTCGACCTGGCCGTGTCGCGGCTGCGCGCCAACCGCCTGCTCAACTGAGCGGGCGGCCAGACGCGCGGCGTGCCCTCTCGCTCCCTATCTCTTTGCGAACCGAGCGCCCGCCGCTGCGCTGACGCATTTGGAAGGTTCAATCAGGCCTGAGCCGTGCAACTCTGAGACCAGCGGCCCTAGATTTTGACCTGTGCCCAGTCTCGCGAGGAGACAGAGGTGACGAGGTCTGTGTCGTTGGAGAAGAAGGTCCAGGCGTCGCAGCAGGCGTCGACGATCTGCTGGTAGGCCCGGAACACCCGGTTGGCGAGCGTGTTCTGGCGCAGGTACTGCCAGACCGGCTCCATCGGGTTCAGCTCCGGAGACGACGCCGGCAGGTGCAGCAACGAGATGTTGTTCGGCACTGGGATTGCCCCACTTTCGTGGTTCTTGCCGCGTGATCCACGAAAATTGAGCAAGAAGCACCGATCCGGTGCAATCCCGGCCCACCAAACAGCCCGAATGTAGACGGCTCCAGGATTGGCGGCTCAGGCCACAGCCCGCCCTCGTGTGTGCTACCGCACGTGCCATGCATCCACATCATTTAAATCAGAGCGTTCGCCTCATTCATGCATTTGAAGCATGCCTGCTGACTCAACTTTGTGATGCTCCTCTGCACGTTCGGGTGGCAGGACACACGGGATCCCCGAACGGTCGGGTGCGACGTCGATAGTTGCCGGATGCGGAGAGCGACCCCCGACGCCGAGGCTGGGACCAGGCAACCCTGTGTGTCGTTTGGAATATGAATATGTTCCTCGGTCCGACGATACTGGTCGGACCTGCAGGTCGGCGATGCCCCGTCGTGGCCATTCCGCAGACGCCGCATCCGCAGGGATCAAGCGGGGACGACGATGAAGCCACGTACCCGTCGCAGCGCGGCTCGGCTCAATTCCGGCGCAGGGCCACAGCGCGAGGACGGGGCCGCGGACAGAGGCGGCTTCGCACCTGCTTGTGGCCGGTACGCCCGCGGCCTTGCTCGCGACGGCGGGGATCGCAGGAGGCAGGCAACCGACGTCTCGCAGTGGCCTTGCCGTACACGGGAGACGAGGGCGAGGCGGTCATGGACGCGGTGGCGCGCCTCCTCTCCACCCACCTGTTTGGATGACGGGTCAGGAGTTCAGGAGAAGAGCATGGGACAGAACAGCCGTATCCGGCACGCCGCCCTCCAGGCCAAGGTGACCAGCGCCGAGCATGCGGCCAGCCTGATCGCCCCGGGCAGCACGATCGGAATGAGCGGGTTCACGGGCTCCGGATACCCGAAGGCCGTCCCGCTCGCCCTGGCAGCCCGGATCCGAGCCGCCCATCAGAGCGGAACGCCGTTCCAGGTCAACATCTGGACGGGCGCTTCGACCGGCCCGGAACTCGATGGAGCGCTGGCGGCGGCCGAGGGGATCTCCCTGCGCCTGCCCTACAACTCTGACCCGGTCGCGCGAGACAGGATCAACCGCGGCGAGATGGATTACGCGGACCTCCACCTCAGCCAGGTGGCGCCGATGGCGTGGCAGGGCTTCCTCGGCCCGCTCGATACGGCGGTCGTCGAGGTCTCGGCGATCCGGTCCGACGGCGCCCTCGTGCCGTCCTCGTCGGTCGGCAACAACAAGACGTGGCTGGACCGGGCGCGCCAGGTGATCCTGGAGGTCAATCGCTGGCAGAGCCCGGCGCTGGAGGGCATGCACGACATCTACTACGGCACGGCCCTGCCGCCGCACCGCGTGCCGATCCCGATCCTACGCCCAGAGGATCGCATCGGCGAGCCGGCCCTCCGCTGCGATCCCGACAAGATCGTCGCCATCGTCGAGACCGACGCACCAGACCGCAACCTGCCCTTCGCCGCGCCCGACGTGGTTGCCCAGGGCATCGCCAACCATCTCATGGACTTCCTCGGTCACGAAGTGGCGCGGGGACGGCTGCCGACTTCGCTGCTGCCGATCCAGTCGGGGGTCGGCAACGTCGCGAATGCGGTGCTCTCCGGCCTTCTTCACGGGCCGTTCGAGGACCTGACGGCCTACACGGAGGTGATCCAGGACGGCATGCTGGATCTGCTAGAATCCGGCAAGCTGCGCGTCGCCTCCGCAACCGCCTTCTCCCTCAGTCCCGAGGCGGCCTCGCGGCTCAATTCCGAAATGGCGCGGTTCCGCGACCGGATGATCCTGCGGCCGCAGGAGATCAGCAACCATCCGGAACTGGTCCGGCGGCTCGGCTGCATCGCCATGAACGGGCTCATCGAGGCCGACATCTACGGGAACGTGAACTCCACCCTCGTGATGGGATCGCGCATGCAGAACGGCATCGGCGGCTCCGGCGATTTTGCCCGCAACGCCTTCCTGTCGATCTTCATGACGCCCTCGACGGCCAAGGGCGGCACGATCTCGGCCATCGTGCCGCAGGTCTCGCATGTCGACCACATCGCCCAGGACGTCCACGTGCTGGTGACGGAGCAGGGCTTGGCGGACCTGCGCGGCCTCTCGCCGAGGCAGCGGTCGGAGCTGATCATCGCCCGCTGCGCCCATCCCGACTACCGGCCGCTGCTGGCTGAGTACGTGGAGCGTGCCCGTCACCGCTCCTTGGGCCTGCATGCGCCCATGATCCCGGGCGAGGCCTTGTCCTGGCACCAGCGCTTCCTCGATCATGGCTCGATGCGACCGATCGCATGACGCCCTGCGCCGCGTGACGGCCCTCGTCCTTGACGAGGCGGTCGGGCCGGAAACCAGGGCTGGCGCGTTGGGCAATCGGCGGCGCGCTCCGTCGCGGAGGTGAGAGCCATGACCGAGAACGAGATGGCAGTGCGGATCGCGGCGGACGGCTTCATCGCGGCGCTCGACCAGAGCGGCGGGTCGACGCCGGGCGCGCTGCGCGCGTACGGCATTCCCGACACCGCCTACGGCGACGAGGGCGAGATGTTCGCGCTGATGCACGCGATGCGGGTGCGGATCATGACCTCGCCCGCCTTCACGGGCGGCAAGGTCATGGGCACCATCCTGTTCGAGGGCACGATGGACGGCTCCGCAATGGGCAGGCCCGTCCCGACCTACCTCTGGCAGGAGCGCGGGATCGTCCCGTTCCTCAAGGTCGACAAGGGCCTCGCCCCGCAGGAGGACGGGGTCAGCCTGATGAAGCCGATGCCGGACCTCGACGCGCTCCTGAGGCGCGCCGTCGGGCTCGGCGTGTTCGGCACGAAGATGCGCTCGGTCATCAGCGCGCCGTCCGATCACGGGATTGCAGCGGTGGTGGAGCAGCAGTTCGAGGTGGCCGAGCGGATCGCCGCGCACGGGCTCATGCCGATCATCGAGCCGGAAGTCTCGATCACGAGCCTCGACAAGCCCGGCGCGGAGGCGATCCTCCTCGCCGAACTGACCCGCAGGCTCGACGCCCTGCCCGAGGGACGGCGGGTGATGCTGAAGCTCACCCTGCCCGAGGTCACGGACCTCTACGCACCGCTGACCCGCCATCCCCGGGTGGCCCGCGTGGTGGCCCTGTCGGGTGGCTACACGCGCGACGAGGCCTGCGCGCGGCTCGCCGCCAACCACGGCATGGTCGCGAGCTTCTCGCGCGCCCTGACCGAAGGTCTGACGGCCGACATGAGCGACGAGGCGTTCGACGCGGCGCTCGCAGCGGCCATCGACCAGATCTACGCGGCATCGGTGAACAAGCTGAGATAGCCGGAGCACGGGGCCGGGCGGCGGGCTTCGCGCCCGGCCGCGGAGCGTGACGCAGGCTCGGCCCGAGGCCGCCGGCCTTGATGAGGTCTTCTCAAGGGCGCGCTGCCCGTCGGAACCGGCACCGGCAGTGCCCGAGACCGGAAGCGCTGCGCTCGCCTCACGCGACGGCGCCACGGCCCTCTTCGCTCCGCGCGCCCGAGCAGATCCGATCCGAGCTGGCGGATGCGATCACACGGTGATCACCCGAGGCAATCGGCGGTCTCATACCCTCGCGCCTTCGCATCGACACGTCGATGCGAAGGCGTCCGGCGCATCAGCGCCGGCGCCCGTTCGGGCTTGCCTTGCGCCTCCGAACGGGTCCGTTCGAAGGCGCGGCGGTATCACGGGCTGTTCGGGCGTCGATATCGCGTGGTCGCGTCGAGATCACGGTGATCTGTTACTCCCGGAATTCACGATTCCGGCCAGTTGACGCCGGCACTCGACCGTCATGTGAAACGCGTCAACCAGATCGCAATGAATCCTCGCGGAGGCGGGGTGAGAGTGGGAGCAAGCGGGCATAGGACGGCAAAAGATTCTGTGCATCGGGGCGGCGCGGATCGACCGCCGTGATCTTACCGCTGGGTGAGCTTGCGCGACACGTAATGCCCCCGTACCAGCACCTGTCGCCGCCCGTCAGCGGGCAACGACCAGTGCGGGGCTGCGACGGATCTCGACCGCGCGCCGCGTCCTGGGTTGCCGGCTGGCGTGACGGACCGTCGCCGTCCGCAGGTGTGTTCGCATGTCGCCAGAGTCCTCGCAGCTCGAGCCGAAGCTTCTCCTCAAGACTCTCCGGGCCTTCCGGAAGGGGGATTTCTCGACCCGCCTCCCCCTCGACCTGACGGGCATCGATGGTGAGATCGCCGAGGCCTTCAACGACGTCGTCGAGCTGAACCAGGGACTGGTCCGGGAGCTCGACCGCCTCGCGCGCACCGTCGGCAAGGACGGACGCATCGGCGAGCGCGGCAAGCTGCCTGCGGCGACGGGCGGCTGGGTGGCCTGCGTCGACTCGGTCAACGCGATGATCGGCGATCTCGTCCAGCCGACCACCGAGGTCGCGCGGGTCATCGGAGCCGTGGCCAAGGGCGATCTCGGCCAGACCATGCAGCTCGAGATCGAGGGCCGTCCCCTCAGGGGCGAGTTCCTGCGGATCGGCAAGGTCGTGAACACGATGGTCGATCAGCTGAATTCCTTCGCCTCGGAGGTGACGCGCGTGGCGCGCGAGGTCGGCTCGGAGGGCAAGCTCGGCGGCCAGGCCCAGGTCGCAGGCGTCGGCGGGACCTGGAAGGACCTCACCGACAACGTGAACCTGATGGCGGCGAACCTCACCGGCCAGGTGCGCAACATCGCCGAGGTCACCACCGCAGTGGCCCGCGGCGATCTGTCGAAGAAGATCACCGTCGACGTCAAAGGCGAGATCCTCGACCTGAAATCCACCATCAACACCATGGTGGACCAGCTCAACTCCTTCGCCTCCGAGGTGACCCGCGTCGCCAAGGAGGTCGGCACGGAAGGCAAGCTCGGCGGCCAGGCGCAGGTGAAGGGCGTCGGCGGCGTCTGGAAGGACCTCACCGACAACGTCAACATGATGGCCGAGAACCTGACCGGCCAAGTGCGCAACATCGCCGAGGTCACCACCGCGGTGGCCCGCGGCGATCTCTCGAAGAAGATCACCGTCGACGTCAAGGGCGAGATCCTGGCCCTGAAGCTGACCATCAACACCATGGTGGACCAGCTCAACTCCTTCGCGAGCGAGGTGACGCGCGTGGCGCGTGAGGTCGGCACCGAGGGCAAGCTCGGCGGCCAGGCGCAGGTCGAGGGCGTCGGCGGGACCTGGGCCGACCTGACCGACAACGTGAACATGATGGCGGCGAACCTGACCGGCCAGGTGCGCAACATCGCCGACGTGACCACGGCCGTCGCCAACGGCGACCTGTCGAAGAAGATCACCGTCGACGTCAAGGGCGAGATTTTGGAGCTGAAGAACACCATCAACACCATGGTGGACCAGCTCAACTCCTTCGCCTCCGAGGTGACGCGGGTGGCGCGCGAGGTCGGCTCGGAGGGCAAGCTCGGCGGTCAGGCCCAGGTGAAGGGCGTGGCGGGGACCTGGGCCGACCTGACCGACAACGTGAACCTGATGGCGGCGAACCTCACCGGCCAGGTGCGCAACATCGCCGACGTGACCACGGCCGTCGCCAATGGCGATCTGTCGAAGAAGATCACCGTCGACGTCAAGGGCGAGATTTTGGAGCTGAAGAACACCATCAACACCATGGTGGATCAGCTCAACTCCTTCGCTTCCGAGGTGACCCGCGTCGCCAAGGAGGTCGGTTCCGACGGCAAGCTCGGCGGTCAGGCTCGCGTCGAGGGCGTGGCGGGAACCTGGGCCGATCTCACCAACAACGTGAACCTGATGGCCGAGAACCTGACCGGCCAGGTGCGCAACATTGCCGAGGTCACCACCGCGGTCGCGAACGGCGACCTGTCGAAGAAGATCACCGTCGACGTGCGCGGCGAGATCCTGGAGCTGAAATCCACCATCAACACCATGGTGGACCAGCTCAACTCCTTCGCCTCCGAGGTGACGCGGGTGGCGCGCGAGGTCGGCACCGAGGGCAAGCTCGGCGGCCAGGCCCAGGTGAAGGGCGTCGGCGGCGTCTGGAAGGGCCTCACCGACAACGTCAACATGATGGCGGCGAATCTCACCGGCCAGGTGCGCAACATCGCCGAGGTCACCACCGCGGTCGCGAACGGGGACCTGTCGAAGAAGATCACGGTCGCGGTCGAGGGCGAGATCCTGGAGCTGAAATCCACCATCAACACGATGGTGGACCAGCTCAATTCCTTCGCCTCCGAGGTGACGCGGGTGGCCCGTGAGGTCGGTATCGAGGGCAAGCTCGGTGGCCAGGCCCAGGTGCGCGGCGTCGGCGGGACCTGGAAGGACCTCACCGACAACGTCAACATGATGGCCGAGAACCTGACCGGCCAGGTGCGCAACATCGCCGAGGTCACGACCGCGGTGGCGAACGGGGACCTGTCGAAGAAGATCACCGTCGACGTGCGCGGCGAGATCCTGGAGCTGAAATCCACCATCAACACCATGGTGGACCAGCTCAACTCCTTCGCCTCCGAGGTGACGCGGGTGGCGCGCGAGGTCGGCACCGAGGGCAAGCTCGGCGGCCAGGCCCAGGTGAAGGGAGTCGGCGGGACCTGGAAGGACCTCACCGACAACGTGAACATGATGGCGGCCAACCTCACCGGCCAGGTGCGCGGCATCGCCAGCGTGGTGACGGCGGTGGCCCAGGGCGATCTCAAGCGGAAGCTCTCGGTCGACGCCAAGGGCGAGATCGCGGCGCTCGCCGCCACGGTCAACGAGATGATCGAGACGCTCGCGACCTTCGCCGACCAGGTGACGAACGTCGCCCGCGAGGTGGGCGTCGAGGGCAAGCTCGGGGGCCAGGCGCGGGTGCCGGGCGCCGCCGGCCTCTGGCGCGACCTCACCGACAACGTGAACCAGCTGGCCGCCAACCTCACCACCCAGGTGCGCGCCATCGCGGAGGTCGCGACCGCGGTGACCAAGGGCGACCTCGCCCGCTCGATCGCCGTCGAGGCCTCGGGCGAGGTCGCGGCGCTGAAGGACACCATCAACGAGATGATCCGCAACCTGCGGGACACGACGCTGAAGAACGCCGAGCAGGACTGGCTGAAGACCAACCTCGCCAAGTTCACCCGCATGCTGCAGGGCGAGCGCGACCTCGCCACCGTCTCGAACCTGATCCTGTCCGAGATCGCCCCGCTGGTGAACGCCCAGCGCGGCGTCTTCTACATGGTCGAGGACGACGGGGGCGAGCCGGTCCTCGACCTCGTGGCGAGCTACGCCTTCACGGAGCGCAAGAACCTCTCGAACCGCTACCGCCTGCGCCAGGGCCTGGTCGGGCAATGCGCCTACGAGAAGAAGCGCATCCTGCTCACCAACGTGCCGGGCGACTACATCACCATCGGGTCCGCGCTCGGCGAGGCGGCGCCGCTCAACATCATCGTGCTGCCGGTGCTGTTCGAGCAGGAGGTGCGGGCGGTGATCGAGCTCGCCTCGTTCAACCGGTTCAGCGAGACGCACCAGTCCTTCCTCGACCAGCTCACCGAGTCGATCGGCATCGTGCTTAACACGATCGCCGCGAACATGCGGACCGAGGGACTCCTCAAGCAGTCCCAGCTGCTGACGGGCGAGCTGCAGAGCCGCCAGGAGGAGTTGAAGAAGACCAACGACCGCCTCGAGCTCCAGGCCGCCTCGCTCCAGCAATCCGAGGACCTGCTCAAGAGCCAGCGCGAGCGCCTGCAGCAGACCAACGAGGAGCTGGAGGAGAAGGCGCGGCTCCTGGAGATCCAGAAGCGGGAGGTCGAGGGCAAGAACCGCGAGGTCTCCGTCGCCAAGACGGCGCTGGAGGAGAAGGCCGAGCAGCTGAGCCTGACCTCGCGCTACAAATCGCAGTTCCTGGCGAACATGAGCCACGAGCTGCGCACGCCGCTCAACAGCCTGCTGATCCTCTCGAAGCTCCTGTCCGAGAACCGCGACGGCAACCTCACCGACAAGCAGCGGGAATTCGCCAAGACGATCAACGCGGCCGGGACCGACCTCCTGTCGCTCATCAACGACATCCTCGACCTCTCGAAGATCGAATCCGGCACCGTGTCGCTCGAGATCGGGGACGTCGCGCTCCATGACCTCGTCGAGAACCTCAACCGGACCTTCCGGCAGCTAGCCGAGGAGCGTCGGCTTGCCTTCGAGATCGAGGTCGAGCCGGGGCTGCCGCGGTCCGTCCGCACCGATTCGAAGCGGCTGCAGCAGGTCCTGCGCAACCTGCTCTCCAACGCCTTCAAGTTCACCGAGAAGGGGAGCGTCTCCTTAGCGATCGGCTCCGCCGAGGGCTCGCCGCTGCGCGCCGGGAGCCGGTGGATGGCGTTTGCCGTCACCGATACCGGGATCGGCATCGCCGAGGACAAGCAGCGCATCATCTTCGAGGCGTTCCAGCAGGCCGACGGGACGACGAGCCGCAAGTACGGTGGCACCGGCCTCGGCCTCGCGATCAGCCGCGAGATCGCGCGCCTGCTCGGCGGGGAGATCGTGGTGGAGAGCCGCGTCGGCACCGGCAGCACCTTCACCCTGTTCCTGCCCTTCGAGCCGCCGGTGCAGGCGATCACCGGTCGTGCCCCGGACGCGGCCGAGGCGGGCGCGAGCCCGTCACCCGTCGGCCGCCAGCCCAACGCCGCGATGGCGCTCTCGGCCTCGGCCGACGACCGCCACGCCATTCACGGGGGCGACCACATCGTGCTCATCGTCGAGGACGACGCGATGTTCGCCTCGGTGCTGCTGGAGCTCGCGCGCGAGCGCGGCTTCAAGGGCCTGATCGCGCAGGACGGCGCCAGCGCGCTCAGTCTCGCGCACCGCTTCAAGCCGCACGCCATCACCCTCGACATCGGCCTGCCGGACATGGACGGCTGGGCCCTCCTCGACCTGCTGAAGAACGACCCCCGTACCCGGCACATCCCGATCCACGTGATCTCGGTCAACGACGAGAAGAAGCGCGGTCTGCGCGCGGGCGCGTTCGGCTTCCTGGAGAAGCCGGTCGAGCGGGAGGGCCTGTTGCGCGCCCTCGAGCGCTCGAAGGAGTTCATCACCCGGCCGGTGCGCAACCTCCTGCTCGTCGAGGACGACGAGAACCAGCGCGCGAGCATCACGGCGCTGTTGAGCGAGGAGGACGTCAAGATCTTCGCGGTCGGCACCGCTGCCGCCGCCCTGGAGGCTCTGACGGGCGGTCGGTTCGATTGCGCGATCGTCGATCTCGGACTGCCCGACCTCGGAGGATCCGAGCTGATCGAGCAGATCCGCGCCTCGCGCGAGGGCGAGGAGCTGCCGATCATCGTCTATACCGGCCGGGAGCTGACGGCTGCCGAGGAGCAGCAGCTCCGGCACACCGCCTCGACGATCATCCTCAAGGACACGCGCTCGTCCGAGCGGCTCCTCGACGAGACGGCCCTGTTCCTGCACCGGGCCATCGGCAGCGTCCCGGTGGAGGACCAGATCCTCGTCGGGAGCACGGAGGCGGCCTCGCTGCAGGGGTGCCAGGTCATTCTGGTCGACGACGACCTGCGCAATATCTTCTCGCTCACGAGCGCCCTGGAGCAGCACGGGCTCGAGGTCCTGTTCGCGGAGAACGGGCGGGACGGCATCGCTCTGCTCAACGCCAACCCGACGATCGACGCGATGCTGATCGACATCATGATGCCCGGGATGGACGGCTACGAGACGATCCGGGCGATCCGGGCCCTGCCGGCCTTCGGCGGCCTGCCGCTGATCGCCGTCACTGCGAAGGCGATGAAGGGCGACCGCGAGAAGTGCCTCGAGGCGGGCGCCTCCGATTACGTGTCGAAGCCGATCGACGTCGACCAGCTCCTCGCGGTGCTCCGGGTCCAGCTCGAGCGGCGGGGCGCAGGCAGGCACGGCGCGTCCGCGACCAAGGAGGGCGCGCAGGCCTCGGCGCGCAAGCCGCTGTGACCGCGCGTCCGCAGGATCCGCCCCCGATGGACCGTGACGCCGAGGACGGAACGCGAGCCGTGCCCCCGGAGCCGCTCCCGATCCGCGCCAAGATCCTGATCGTCGACGACGATCAGCGCAACCTGCTCGCCGCGTCCGAGATCCTCGCCGATCCGGCGATCGATCTCGTCCTGGCGGATTCGCCGGAGGAGGCGCTGCGCCGGACCCTGCGCGAGGACTTCGCCCTGATCCTGCTCGACGTGCAGATGCCGCGCATGGACGGCTACGAGGTCGCCGCCCTGATCCGCAGCCGCTCGCGCACGTCCAGTGTCCCGATCCTGTTCCTCACCGCGCACAACAAGGAAGACATGCACATCTTCCGGGGCTACTCGGCCGGGGCGGTGGACTACGTCTTCAAGCCGATCCAGCCCCTCGTGCTGAAATCGAAGGTCGACGTCTTCGTCGATCTCTACCGCAAGACCGAGGAGATCAAGCGCAAGGCGGCGGCCGAGAAGCAGCTCCTGCTCGAGAACCTGCGGGTGCGCGGCGAGAAGCTGGACGCCGAGCAGGCCCTGCGCCGGCGCGAGGAGCATCAGGCCGCCGTGCTGCGTGGTCTGCCGATCGCGCTCTACACCTCGCCGCTCGGGATGGAGGATCGGCGGCTCCACTTCACGAACGACAGCATCGAGCGCATCACCGGCTTCTCGCGCCAGGCCTTCGCCACCTCCGGCCTGTGGGAGTCCCGTCTCGATCCGGACGACGGCGAGCGCGTCCTCGAGGACCTGCGCACCGTGTCGGAGGCCGGCGCGGTGGCGCTGGAATACCGCTGGCGCAACGCCGACGGCACCGACCGGCACATCCTCGATCAGGTCGTGGTCAATCGCGGCGAGGACGGCACGCCGGCCGAGCTGTTCGGGATGTGGTTCGACGTGACCGAGCGCAAGGAGCTCGAGCTCAGCCTCCAGCACGCCTCGAAGCTCGAGGCGGTCGGCCGCCTGACCGGCGGCATCGCGCACGACTTCAACAACATGCTGAGCATCGTGATCGGGAACCTCGACCTCGCGAGGGGGGCGCTCGCGAACAACGAGGCGGCGCTCCGCCGGGTCGAGAGCGCCATCGAGGGCGCGCATCGCTGCGCGGAGCTGACCAGCCGCCTGCTCGCCTTCTCGCGGCGCTCCTCCCTCCAGCCCAGCGCGCTGGACATCGCCGCCTTCATGCCCGGCCTGGTCAAGCTGCTCGCACGCACCCTCGGCGAGCGGGTCACGATCGCGACGGACCTGGACGACCGCCTGCCGGAGGTCTGCGTCGACCACGCCCAGTTCGAGGCCGCCCTCATCAACCTCGCGGTCAACGCGCGGGACGCCATGCCGGACGGGGGTACGCTGGGCATCCGCATCCAGGGCCGCGCCGCCCCGGCCCCGGACGGCGGCGAGGACGCGCGCACCGTGGAAATCGCGATCACCGACACGGGCACCGGGATGTCGCCCTCGGTCCTCGCCCGGGTGTTCGAGCCCTTCTTCACGACGAAGGAGGCCGGCAAGGGCACCGGCCTCGGCCTCAGCATGGTGTACGGCTTCGTCCAGCAGAGCGGCGGCACCATCGCCGTCGAGAGCAGCCCGGGCCAGGGCACGCGCTTCGTCATCACGCTCCCCGCGCGCGTCGGGCGCTCCTCCCCGTCGCAGGGCGCCGGCCCGGGGGCGGCCGCCGAACCGCCGGAGACCGTGAACGGCGCGGGCAAGGCCGTCCTCGTCGTCGAGGACGACGCCGACGTCCGCTCCACCATCGTCTCGACCCTGGAGGCGCTCTCGTTCAGGGTCCTCAGCGCGCAGGACGGCAGCGAGGCCCTGCGCATCCTGGAGAGCGAGCCGAACATCGCCCTCGTCTTCAGCGACGTGAACATGCCGGGCGTGCTGACCGGCATCGAGCTCGGCCACGTCATCCGCCGGCAATGGCCGGCGATGCCCGTCCTCCTGGCCTCCGGCTACCTGAAGGACGACCAGGACGCGAACGGCTTCCAGCTCCTGCAGAAGCCCTACCGCGCGACCGAGCTGATCAGCATCCTGCGCAACCTGCTGAGCGGCACCCACGCGACGTGACGCCCACCCGCCGCGCGGGCGAGGAGACGGTGCGGCTCGCCCGTGCCCGTCCGCCCGCCGCGACGGCGGAACGGTTGCATCCGCGACCGGAAGCGGGGGGAGCGCGGTCGATTGACGGGCCGCTCGCGGCATCGATACGGTGTCGCATGTCCTCGGCATCGCTCGTCTCATCCGCCGCCCGCCCCGTCATGCCGGTGCTGGCCGCCCTCAGCGTCGCGCATCTCCTGAACGACACGCTGCAATCGATGATTCCGGCGATCTATCCGCTGGTCAAAGACACCTACCACCTCGACTTCGCGCAGATCGGCCTGATCACCCTCGCCTTCCAGGTCACGTCCTCCCTGCTGCAGCCTCTGCTCGGATACGTGACCGACCGGAGGCCGTGGCCGCACGCGATGGTCGCGGGCATGGCGGCGACCCTGGCCGGGATCCTCGGCCTCGCCTTCGCGTCGAGCTACGGCATGGTGCTGGCGTCGGCGGCCCTCGTCGGCACGGGTTCGGCCGTCTTCCATCCGGAGGCGACGCGCATGGCGCGGCACGCCGCGGCGGGCCGGCAGGGGCTCGCGCAAGGGGTTTTCCAGATCGGCGGCCACGTCGGCTACTCGATCGGCCCGCTCCTCGCGGCCGCCGTCGTCGTGCCGAACGGGCAGGCGAGCCTGTCCTGGTTCTCCGGCATCGCCGTCGCCGCGATGCTGCTGATGTCCTGGACCGTCTCGCTCTACGTGAGCTCGCGCCGCGGCCAGACGGCAGCAGCGGCGAAGGGGGCGGAGGCGACGTCGTCGGGGATGCCGGCCGGTCGCGTCGCGTTCGCGATGACGATCCTGATCCTGCTCCTGATGTCGAAGAACGCCTATCAGGCGAGCTTCACCTCCTACTACACGTTCTACCTGATCGAGCGGTTCGGGGTGAGCGTGCAGGCCTCGCAGCTCATGCTGTTCGGCTTCCTGGTCGTCGGCGCCGCCGGCGTCATCCTGGGCGGCATGCTGGGCGACCGGATCGGCCGCGGTCGCGTGATCTGGATCTCGATCCTGGGTCCGCTGCCCCTCGCGCTCATCCTGCCCTACGCGGACCTGTTCTGGACCGGGGTGCTGAGCGTGCTCGCCAGCTTCATCATGGCGAGCGCCTTCTCGTCGATCCTGATCTACGCGATCGACCTCGTGCCGCACCGGGTCGGGCTCGTCGGCGGCCTGTTCTACGGCCTGTCGTTCGGGCTCGGGGGCCTCGCGGCGGGCGGGCTCGGGCTCCTGGCCGACCGGATCGGCATCGTCGAGGTGTTTCGCCTCTGCGCCTTCCTGCCGGCGATCGGGCTCCTCGCCTTCCTGCTGCCGCGGCGGGCGTGACGGCGCGCCGGCGGACCGCACGTCGAGGAGGCCATCCGGGAACCGGCGGATGCACGGCTCGTTGAAGGCCAAGAACGACAGCCTGCTGTCATCTTGGCAACGTGTAGCGAGCAAAGCATGACAACGTCGGGCACCGCTCACCCGCCGGGCCCCGCCACCGAGGCGGAGCGCAGCCGGCAAGCCCTGACCGAGCTGATCCTCACGGTGTTCCGGCTCAACGGCGACCTGCTCGCGGCCGGCGACAAGCTCGTCCACGACCTCGGCCTGACCAGCGCCCGATGGCAGGTGCTCGGCGCCATCGCCCTCTCGCCGGTGCCGCTGCCGGTCGCCCACATCGCGCGCAACATGGGCCTCACCCGCCAGGCCGTGCAGCGCGTCGTCGACGACATGCGCGAGGCCGGCTTCGTCCATGTCGATCCGAATCCGCACCACCGCCGCGCGGGGCTCATCGCCCTCACCGAGAAGGGCGAGAGCGCCTACCGCCGCGCCATCGCGCGCAAGGAGATCTGGGCCGAGGGCCTGTGCGCCGGCCTGTCGCCGGACGGGATCGAGGCCGCCAACGCCCTCCTGCGCGATCTCCAGCGACGCCTCGACGAGGACGCGCACGAGGACGCGCGCGCCTCGCGGCGCCCTGCGCGCGACGCCTGATCCACACCTCGCTTCGTCCCGTCGGTCGCACACCGTGCCAAGCCTGGGGTCGCCATGTCCAAGAATATTTCGCCCGATAGTATTTCACCCGACAGTATCGTGCCCGAGAGCACGGTATCCGGGGACGCGTCGCCCGGCCCGACGGCGCACGACGCGGACGTCATCGTCGTCGGCGCCGGGCCCGTCGGCCTGACCGCGGGCTGCGCCCTGCGCCATCACGGCGTCGATTGCCTGATCCTGGAGGCCCGCACCGAGGTGCAGGACCATTCGCGCGCCAACAACCTCTGGGCGCGCCCGCAGGAGCTTCTGGCCGGCATCGGCCTCCGGGATGCCCTCGCGGCGCGGGCCTACCCGATCCGGCAGATCAACTTCTTCGTGAACGGCGCGCCCACGACGCCGATCCCGATCGACGACGTCGCCAGCCCCTACCCGCAGGTGCTCTATAGCGGCCAGGACGTGATCGAGACGACCTTGATCGAGACGTTCGAGGCGCGGGGCGGCCGGATGGAGCGCGGCTGCCGGGTCGTCGGCATCGCCCAGGACGACGACAGCGTGACCGTCACCCTGAGGCGGGGCGACGACGGCCCGGAGGAACGCCGGACCTGCCGCTACCTCGTGGCCGCCGACGGCGCCAAGAGCACGGTGCGCCCGCTATTGGGCCTGGACTTCGAGCCCGAACGGTTCGAGGGGCGCATGAACCGCCAGATCGACGCCAGGCTGTCGTGGCGGCGCGCGATGGAGCCCGACCAGCTCTGGTTCTTCTACTACGAGCGCGGCTTCTGCGGCGTGCTGCCGGTCTGGGGCGGCTATCACCGCCTGTTCTTCCTCGCCGACGACGCGGGCGTGCCCGACCGGGATCCGACGCTCGCCGAGATGCAGGCGGTGGCGCGCGAGGTCACGGGCGACGAGACGCTGACGCTGACCGACCCCCAGTGGCTCACCCACAGCCGCTTCCAGTCCGGCGTCTCGCCGGGCTACGCCCGCGGCCGGGTGTTCCTGGCCGGCGATGCGGGGCACCTGTCGCTGCCCATCGGCGGTCAGGGCATGAACGCGGGCCTGCATGACGCGGTGGAGATCGCCTGGCGGCTGGCGATGACGGTGCGGGGCGAGGCCGCGCCGGTCGTGCTCGACTCCTACGACGCCGAGCGCGGGGGCGAGCACGCCCAGCTCAGCGCGCAGCAGGCGAAGGGCTTTCGTCGGACCGTCTATCGCGGGCCGGTCACGGACGCGGCGCTCGGGCTCGCCGCCAAGGCGCTGCCGGGCATCGGCGCCCTGCTCCAGGGGACGGACGACCTGCAGCAGATGACGGTGAGCTACCCGCAGAGCCCGCTGAACGAGGACCACCTCTCGGGTCTGGCCCGGCTCTTCCACTCCGGGCCCGGACCGGGCGACCGGGCCCCCGACGCGGAGGTGACGCGGGCCGGCCGGACGACCTCGCTGTTCCCGTTCCTCTGCAACCCGGACGGTCGGACGACGGGATGGGCACTGCTGTGCTTCGACGGCCGCTCCTCGACCGCGGCGGCCTCGCTCCGGGCGGCGATCGAGGCGGTCGCGCCCTGGGACCGGGTGCGGCCGCGCCTCGTCCTCGCCGGTCCGTCCGTCGATGCCGGGGACGTGCCGGTCCTGTCGGATCTCGACGGCAAGGCGCACGGGGCCTACGGGCTCGAGGACCGCCCGGCCGTCGTCCTGGTCCGCCCCGACGGGCACATCGCCTTCCGCGACACGGCCGAACGGCCCGACCGTCTGGCGGCGTATTGCCGAAGGATCTTCACCCCGTAGGCGGGAGGTCCGGCACGGGGAGCCGGCCTCCGTAGCGGTCGTGAGATGGACGGTGAGCGCGGGGACGGCGAGGGCACGGGCGTCGCCCGCCCGCGCGGCCGGGGTTCAACCCGCTGATCCGACGCCGCGCGGCTCGGCACCCTGGCGCACCTCCTCTCCGTCCGGGGAGAGCGGCAGGTCGACCGTGAAGCGCGCACCGCGGCCCTCCTCGCTCGCCACCTCGATCTGGCCCTGCAGGGTCGAGGCGACGAGATTGAAGACGATGTGCAGGCCGAGCCCCGTGCTGCCCTTGGTCCGTCGCGTGGTGAAGAACGGGTCGAACACCTTGCCCAGGTTCTCCGCCGGGATGCCGACGCCGTCGTCGGCGACGACGATGCGCAGGCGGTCCTCGCCCAGGCGCGATGCCGTCAGCTCCAGCACGCCCGTCCGGCCCTCGGGGTAGCCGTGGACGATGGCGTTGAGCGCGAGGTTGCTGATCACCTGCGCCAAGGCGCCCGGATGGGCATCGAGGACGATCCCGTCCTCGCAGCGGATCCGCAGGGCGTGACCCTTGCGGCGCAGGAGCGGTCCGAGGGTGCTCATCAGCTCCTCGAGCCAGACGCGCAGCTCGAACGTGCGCCGCTCCTCGCTGGCCTGGTCCACCGCCACTTGCTTGAAGCTGTGCACGAGGTCGGCCGCCCGCGTGAGATTGGAGAAGAGCAGCCGCATCGCCTCGCTCAGCCGGTCGAGGCCCCGGGTCAGGTCCGACCGGCGCAGGCGCCCGGCCTCCACGGCCTGCTGGAGCTGTCGCAGGTCTCCCTCGGCGGCCGTCGCGGTGGTCAGCGACAGCCCGATGGGGGTGTTGATCTCGTGGGCGACGCCCGCCACGAGCTGGCCGAGGGCCGCGAGCTTCTCGGCCTGCACGAGGTGCGCCTGGGCCTCGCGCAGGTCGGAGAACGCCGCCTCGGATCGCTCCTTCTCCTGCCGGAGGGCCTGCTCGGTCCGGAACTGCTGCCGGGCCCGGTACTCCCGCGCGCTGACGGCGTAGAGCGAGAGCGCGTAGGCCATGCCGATCTCGAAATTGTTCACGAGGCGCATGCCCGCCTGCTCGTAGGTCGCGAGGGACTCGCACACCAGGAAGCAGAGCCAGGTCACGCCGCAGAACGCCGCGAGGGCGGGCAGGCGCAGCGGCAGCAGCGTCGAGACGAACAGGATGACGATGATCATGCCCGCGGCCGCGTGGTCGAAGCCGGGGCCCAGCCGCAGGTAGATCAGGCTGAGCACGCAGCCGGGCACGACGCAGTAGGCGAGGTAGATCGCCTCGGCCCAGCGCCGCGCGCCGGGCCGGCCCAGCACAGCCGCCGCCGGCAGGAGCACCGCGCCGGCGACCGCGAGCCGCAGCAGCAGCGTCTCCGTCCAGTGCGCCGGGTCGAGGATCCAGTCCCAGGCCGCGAAGGCGCAGTAGATGACCGCGCCGAGGACCATCGCGGCCCGCGTCCGGGACAGGTCGTCGAGGGTGAAGCGCGCGACGAAGGTGCGCTCGTCGGCGGGGTCGTCGAAGTGCAGGCCGAGCCGGCCCAGGAGCGTGCGCATGAGCGGGGGACGTGAGAGCACCGAGGCCGCCTCTCCTACGCGATCCGGCCGCGGAACGCACAGGCCGCGGCCGGGACCCGCACGGCGGGGGCCGCGCGGCCAGGTCCAGTGATCCCTGCGGCCTCAGGCCGCCCGGACGGTGGCCAGGAACCGCGAGACCTCGGCCGAGAGCTGCTCGGCCTGGCGCGACAGGTGCGAGGTCGAGGCCAGGACCTGGCTCGCCGCGGCCCCCGTCTCCTCCGCCGCGCCTGCCACGCCCGCGATGTTGCTCGTCACCTCGCCGGTGCCGACGGCCGCCTGCGCCACGTTGCGCACGATCTCCTGGGTGGCCGCGCCCTGCTGCTCCACCGCCGCCGCAATCGAGGTCGCCACCGTGCTGATCTCGCCGATGCGCGTCGCGATGCCGCCGATGGCCGAGACCGCCTGGGTGGTCGAGCCCTGGATGCGCCCGATCTGCCCGGTGATCTCCTCCGTCGCCCGCGCCGTCTGGGTCGCCAGCTCCTTCACCTCGGCGGCGACGACCGCGAACCCGCGGCCCGCCGCGCCGGCCCGCGCGGCCTCGATCGTCGCGTTCAGCGCCAGCAGGTTGGTCTGGCCCGCGATCGTCGAGATCATCGCGACGACGTCGCCGATCTTGGCGGCGGCGGCGCTCAGCTCCTGCACCAGGGCGGCCGTCTCGGACGCTTCCACCGCCGCCGTCCGGGCCAGGACCGCCGACCCGTTCACCTGCCGGCCGATCTCGAGGACTGACGCACCGAGCTCCTCGGCCGCCGCCGCGACGGTGCCGACGTTCGAGGCCGCCTGCTGGGCCGCGGCCGCCACGGTGGTCGATTGCGACGCCGTCTCGGCGGCGATGCCGGCCATGCTCTGGGAGGTGACCCGCAGCTCGGCGGCGGCGGCCGTGACCGTGGTGATGACGCCGCCCACCGCGGCCTCGAAGCCGTTCGCCATCTCGCGCGTCGCGGCCCGGCGCTGCTCCTCGGCGGAGGCGCGGGCGAGCGCGGTCTCCTCCTCGAGGGCCTTCATCCGGACCAGGCCGTCCTTGAACACCTGCACGGCGTTGGCCATCTCGCCGATCTCGTCGCGGCGGCCGGCACCGTCGACCCGGGCGTCGAGGTCGCCGCCGGCCAGCCGGCGCATCGTCCCCGTCATGCCGGTAATCGGGCCGATCACCCGCCGGCGCACGACGACGAACCCGGCCAGGGCCAGGACGAGCGCCGCGGCGAGCAGGCCGACCTCTCCCATCAGCCGCGTCGACGCCTCGGCGTAGCGGTCCTGGGCGTGCTGGCGGGCCATGCCCATCGCGGCGTTCGAGATCGACGAGAGGGCGTCCAGCCCCTCGTTGCCGGTCCGATCGAGCTCGTCGTTGCCGATGCTCGGCGCGCGCCGGCCGGCGGCATCGTCGTAGGCGGCCTTGCGGATCCGATCGTAGGTTCCGAACGTCACGCTCCTGGCCGTGCTCATCAGGCTCACCAGCCCGGCCGGGGCACCGGGCCGGGCGAGGAGCTCGTTGAGCACCGACCAGTTGACGGCCGCCCGGCCGCGCAGCTCGGCCATCCTGCGGTCGAGGTCCGGCGTGAGCTCGCCCTTGCTGCGCACCTCCGCCAGGACCGTGCGCTCCAGCCCGATGCCGTCGCGGGCGAGCCAGGCCGCCTGCTTGACGGCCATCAGCTCGGCCGTCGTCGTATCGGCCATCCGGATGGCCTCGCCTAGGGCGACCGACATCCTCTCCAGCCTGTCGATCACGTCGGTGGCCGCGGCGGCGTACTCGCGGCTCAAGCCCGCGCGCCGCTGCTCGATCGGCGCCTTGAGCGCGGCGTCGGCCTCGCCGCGCAGGGCGGAGAACCGCGCGACGCTGCCGGGCAGGCTGGCCGCGATCTCGGGCTGCCCGCCCGTGCAATCGACCTGCGCGCACAGCGCGACGACCCGCGCGGTGGCCGGATCGGCCTTCTGGCGCGCGGCGACGAGCATGGTGAGGAACGCGTCGGACGCGGGCTGCCTGGCTTCCAGCGCCACGCGGGTGGGCCCGCGCTGGGTGCGCGTATTCTGGAGGGCGGCGAAGACGTCGTAGCCGGCCTCCGCAACCTGCGCCACGCGTGCGCTGTCCTGCAGTTTCTTGGCGTCACCGTAGATCGGGATGCCGATCGCCACGACCACGAGCGCAGTCATCGACCCGAGCAGCACCTGAAGGGTGGTGCCGATCCTCGGCGAAAAATTTCTCAAGGCCATCATCCGTCCCGCTGCTGGGCTTGACAGCCACAGATCACCGAAATCTGAGTTACAATGCTGAAATTTATATTACTCGCTCGATCTTTACAGAGATCACTTGACGCGAATATTTGACCTTGCGTCATGCTATGCTTCCGCTGCTGCGATCCTGGCCGCGAATGCAGTCCGCAGCCGCTCACGCAGTGCCGGTTCGGTCATCTGCTGGGTCAGGAGACGGCATGGAGGAGACTTCGAGCAGTCGTCGCGTGAGGAGCGGAGGCTGGCCTCCCACATGACGGCGGCCTACGCCGCGTCGAACCCGTTGAACTTCAACAGTGCCGCCTACCGGCCGGTCGCCGGCCGCCTGCTCCTGTTCCCCGCCAAGCAGACCCATGAGGTCGAGCCGAACGAGACCGACGAGGCGCGGATCTCGGTCTCCTACGACCTGGTCGTCACGTCGCGGGGCGGGCCCGGGGACGGCCACCACGAGTTCCTGATGCCCTCGCTCTCGGTGTGGCGCCGGGTCGGGCGGCCCGAGGCGGCGCCCGCGCCCGCGCGCAGCGGCCCCTCCCCGGCGAGGGACTGGATCCCGCTCGCCGAGGTCAGCGGTCATCGCCGCGCGGCCGACGCTATCACCCTGCCGGCCCGCGACGGCCACGTGCTGTGGGAGCCGACGGTGCTGCCGCACTGCTCCAGCCCGGCGGCCTGGGGCGAGTACGCGGCGGAGCTGGCCGCGGTGCCGGACGAGGATTGGCTGCGCGACCATTCCGGCGCCGTCCTGCTCTGGAACGGGTGCCGGGAGTGGCGCGGGTTCCGCGACGCGGTCGACCGCCTCACCGTGCACCTGCGCGGGCGCGACGTGTCCCTCGACGGGGCCGGGCTCACGGCGCCCGTCCTGCAGCGGCGGGACGCCGGCGGCGAGCCGCCGTTCCGGCGCGGCAGGACGCATCTCTGCGTCTACCTGCGGCTCGACCATGCCGGCGCCCCTCCGGACCCGGAGGCAGGGCCCGCATGCGCGATCGACTTCGCGGAGGGCGGCGCGGTAGCCTTGGAGCCGGGCGACATGCTCCTCGTCGGCGGATGCCGCCGCCATCGCCTCCGGGGCGCGAGCACGGTGATCCAGTTCGGGCTCGACCTGCCGGCCATCGCCCGCGCGGAGGCACTGGGCTCGCGCGCGCTGCAGGAGCCGGAGGTGCTCGATGCCGTGGCGTTCGCGGCCGCCGCGGCGCAGCCGGTCGGTCATGCGCTGCCGCCGCCGCAGGTGCTGTTCGAGAAGATGCAGTGGCTCGAGGCCCGCGCCCGCCGGCGCATTCGGCACGAGACCTGTCCCGTCGTCCGCCGGTTCCTCATCGACCACGCCGATCCGGCCAGCGCGACGCCCGAGGAGCTCGCCCTCGTGCGCGGCCACGGCTTGCCGGCGGAGGCGGGCGACGTCCGCGACGGCGTGGTGATCGAGGACGTCCCGGTCCTCAGCGCCGCCGAGTGCGAGACGCTGTGCCGGTTCGCCGCCGCCCACGTGACCTCGGTCGTGCCCGACACCGTCGACGACCTGCCCGAGTACCAGGTCAACCTGACGATCGACGGCCTGTCCGCGCTCATCGGTGCCGAGCGCGTCGCCGTGCTCACGCGCATTCCGGACGCGTTGAGGCCATCGGACGGCCCGGCGCCGCGGGACGCCTATCGCCACATCGACATCTTCCTGAGGATGTACTCGCCGCAGACGCGTCCCTACATCGCGTTCCACTCCGACACCTGCGCGTACACCGTCAACGTCGCGCTGAACGAGGATGAGAGCTTCTCGGGCGGGCGGCTCCTCGCGCTCGGCGAGGCCGGTCTGGTCGCGCCGTCGCGCCGCACGGGCGCGGCGCTGCTCCACGCCGGCAACCTCGTGCACGGCGTCAGCCGCATCGAGCGCGGCACGCGCTACTCCCTCATCCTGTTCTTCCACGAGGCGAAGGCGGCGTAGCGCCGCCGAGCGCCTCGCCGTCGCTGCGTCGGTGGCGAGGCGCCCTGGTGTTACAGGACGGGCGTCGGCAGCTCGCGTCCGGCGAAGTGCGCCGTCAGGTTGTCGCGGACGAGCTGACCCATCGCCCGTCGCGTCTCGACGGTCCCGGAGGCGTGGTGCGGCTGGAGCAGGACGTTCGGCAGCGCCAGGAAGCGCGGGTTCAGGCGAGGCTCGCCCTCGAACACGTCGAGGGCCGCGGAACCGAGGGTCCCGTTCTCGAGGGTGTCGAGCAGCGCGTCCTCGTCGATGTTGGAGGCCCGCGAGATGTTGACGAGCATGCCCTCCGGCCCGAGCGCCGCGATGACCTCCCGCCCGACGATGTGGCGGGTCGCCGACGAGGCGGCCAGGGTGACGAACAGGACGTCGGAGCGCCGGGCGAGAGCCACCGGATCGGCGACGTAGGTCCAGGTCCCGGCGTAATCCTTGGGCGCGACGTCGCTGTAGGCGATGTCCATCTCGAAGCCGGCCAGGCGCTTCGCGACCTCGTAGCCGATCCGCCCCAGTCCCAGGATCCCGGCCTTCGCCCCGTGGACGCGCCGCTTCAGGGGATACAGCCCCTTGCCGGCCCAGCTGCCGTCGCGGACCCACGCCTCCGCGCCCACCACGCCGCGGGCCTGGGCCAGCATCATCGCCACGCCGAGATCGGCGACGTCCTTCGTCAGGACGTCGGGCGTGTTGGTGACCCGGATGCCGCGCTCGCGGCAGGCCCCCAGATCCACCGCGTCGAAGCCGACGCCGTAGACCGACACGATCTCCAGCACCGGCAGGGCCTCGATCAGGCGGCGGTCCGCGCCGAGCTCTCCGCGGGTGGCGACGGCGCGAATGCGGGGCGCCACGCGGTCCAGGAGGGCCTGCTTGTCCTCCGCCTCGTAGTAGCGGTGGACCTCGAAGGCCGCGTCCAGGGGCTCCTGATCCCATGGGGGATAGGGGCCGATCTGGAGCACGGCCGCCTTGCTGCTCATCCCTGCTCTCCCTCGTTGCGAACTCAGAGCGTGAACGGCCGGGCGGCGGCCTCGTAGGCCCCGTAGCCCAGCGTCGCGCTCAGCTCCGGCGGCGGCAGGGCGGTGTCGGCGACCGAGCGGCCGGCGGCCAGCGCGGCGAGCCCGCTCCGGATCCCCGCGACGGCCGGGGACAGGAGCCCCGTCGGGAAGGTGCCGATCTTCAGGCCCAGCTCCGCCGCCCGCGCCTGGGTCGGCGTTTCCCGCGGCGCCCCGGGGGACAGCACGGCGAAGTGCGGGCGCCCCTGGCTCGCAGCGACGGCCCGCCGGATCTCGGCCTCGTCGGCCGGCGAGTCGAGGAACAGGATGTCGGCCCCCTCCTCGACGAACATCTCGATGCGGGCGATCGCCTCGTCGATGCCCTGCGTCGGCCGGCAATCGGTGCGTGCCATCACGAGGATCCCGGAATCCTTCGCGGCCTCGACCGCGGCCCGGATCTTCATGCGCGCCTCCTCCCGCGGCAGGCAGGGCTTGCCGGCGGCGGTGAGGGCGCGGGGCGTGACCTTGTCCTCGATCAGCACGGCGGCGGCCCCGGCCCGGCCGTAGGCGCGCACGGTGCGCTGCACGTTCATCGCGTTGCCGTAGCCGTGGTCGCCGTCCGCCAGCACGAGCGTGTCGGGGGCGGCACCCCGCACCATCTCGAGCGAGTTCAGCATCTCGGCAAACGAGATCAGGTCGAGGTCCGGCCCCCCGAGGCGGGCGGCGGCCACGCACGAGCCCGACAGGAACGCGGTGCGGAAGCCCGCCTCCGCCGCGAGCCTGGCGCTCAAGCCGTCCCAGACCGCCGGCATGACGACGAAGTCGGGCTGCGCCAGCAGGGCGCGCAGGCGGTCTGGCGGTGTCATGGCGTGGGCTCCTCGCATCGGCCCGGCCGGGCCAGGCTCTCTCTCCCGCGGTCCGGCGCTCGGCCCACCGCCCGGAACGGGGGTCCGGGGTGTCACGGGGCGAGCCGCTCCCGCAGCGCTCCGAGGGGTCTACGGCCGGGCCGCTCCCGTAGCCAAGACGGGTTTGCTCTGGCTTAATAGCGTTTCCGTATGCCCCCGGTCCCGACGCCGAGCCCGTGAACCTCAAGCGCCTCCAGTACTTCCTGAAAATCGTCGACATCGGCAGCATGACGCAGGCCGCCGACGTGCTGCACGTGGCGCAGCCGGCGCTCAGCCAGCAGCTCGCCACCCTGGAGGCGGAGACCGGCCAGCAGCTCCTGGTGCGCACCACCCGCGGGGTCACGCCGACCGAGGCGGGCAAGGTGCTCTACCGCCACGCCCAGGCGATCATGCGCCAGTGCGACCAGGCCCGGGTCGACATGCGGGCGGCGGGCGAGGGCCTGTCGGGCGCGGTCTCGGTCGGCCTCGCGCCGGGCACCGCCGCCGCGCTCCTCGCGCTGCCGCTCCTGCGCGCGATGCGCGCCCGCCATCCCGGCATCGTGCCCTACCTCAATGAGACCTACGGCACGACGCTCTCCGAGCTCGTCATGAACGGCCGGATGGACATCGCGGTCCTCTACGGCGGGACGACGGAGGTCCATGGCCTGAGCTTCGTGCCGCTCCTGCGCGAGCCGCTCTACCTCGTCGGGCCGGCCGACTTGGCCCCGCTTCCCGACCCCGTCCCGCTGCGCGACGTCGCCGGGCTCGATCTGTACCTGCCGCGCCCCTACAACGTCGTGCGCAAGCTCGTCGACGGCGCCTGCGCGGGGATCGACCTCGCGCCGCGCGTCGTCGCCGAGATCGAATCGGCCGGCACCCTGACGGCGGTCATCGCCGCGGGGCTCGGGGCGACGATCCTGCCCGAGTCGATGGCCCGGGAGGTAACGACCTCGACGCCGTCCTGGCGCGCCCGGATCGTCGAGCCGACGATCGAGGCGCCCCTCGCCCTGTGCCAGTCCGACCACCTGCCGCTCTCCGAGCCGGCCCAGGCCGTCCGGGCGCTGCTCCTCGACCTGGTGCGCGACTGGCCGCAGCACCTGCTGCCCGCCGGGGCCCCGAAGACGCGGCCATAAACGGCCCTTATCGGCGCAGTCCCAATCCGTCTTGGCGCCCGGCGGACCGCCTCACTAGCGTGCCTCGAGAGCGGCCGAACCGGCCGGCAGATGGCATCCGCAATGACCATGGACGAGATCAAGGCGCTGATCGACGCGATGGCCGCGTCCGACCTCGCCGAGATGGAGGTCGCGAAGGACGGCTGGACCCTGCGGCTGGCCCGCGAGGCCCGGAGCGCGGCCGAGGCGACACCGCCGGCCGCGCCCGCGGTCTCCGCACCCGAGAAGCCCGAGCGCCAGAGCCCCGCCCCAATTCCGTCGCCCGCGCCGGCCGCCGCGAGCGAGGTGCGCGCGCCGCTCGCGGGCCTCGCCTACCTCGCGCCCTCCGCCGAGGCGCCGCCCTTCGTCACCGTGGGCCAGGCCGTCGAGGCGGGCGCCCTGCTCTGCACCGTCGAGGCGATGAAGACCTTCCACGAGGTCCGGTCCGCCCGCGCCGGGGTGATCGCGGCGGTCCTCGTCGCCTCCGGCGACGAGGTCGAGGGCGGCCAGCCGCTGTTCCGTTTCGGCTGAGGGACCGATGTTCGACACCGTCCTCATCGCCAATCGCGGCGAGATCGCGCTGCGGATCCAGCGGGCCTGCCGGACGCTCGGCCTGCGCACCGTCGCGGCCTTCTCGGAGGCCGACCGGGAGTCGCCCCATGTGCGGCACGCCGACATCGCCGTGTGCATCGGCCCGGCGCCGGCCGGGCGCAGCTACCTCGACGCCACCGCGCTGCTGCTGGCCGCCCGGGCGACCGGGGCGGGCGCGATCCATCCCGGCTACGGCTTCCTGTCCGAGAATGCCGACTTCGCCGCGCGGGTGGCCGAGGCCGGCCTCGTCTTCATCGGCCCGGACGCGGCCTGCATCCGCACCATGGGCGACAAGGTCGCCGCCAAGGCGGCGATGCGCGAGGCCGGCGTGCCCTGCGTGCCGGGTTCCGAGGGCGCGCTGCCCGACGACCCGGAGGCGGTGCGCCGCATCGCCGCCGAGACCGGCTATCCCGTCCTCCTCAAGGCGGCGGGCGGCGGCGGCGGGCGCGGCATGCGCGTCGTGCGCGAGGAGGGCGCCCTCCTCGACGCCCTCGCCCTGGTGCGCGAGGAGGCCCGGCGCGCCTTCGGCAACCCGGCGATCTACGTCGAGAAGTTCCTGGGCGCCCCGCGCCACGTCGAGATCCAGGTGATCGCCGACGGGCAGGGCAATGCCGTCTGGCTCGGCACCCGCGACTGCTCGCTCCAGCGCCGGCACCAGAAGGTGCTGGAGGAGGCCCCGGCACCCGGCCTCGACCCGGCGGCGGTGGCGGAGGTCGGCGAGCGCTGCGCCGAGGCCTGCCGCCGGCTCGGCTATCGCGGCGCCGGCACCTTCGAGTTCCTGGTCGAGGGCGGCCGCTTCTACTTCATCGAGATGAACACCCGGGTGCAGGTCGAGCACCCCGTCACCGAGATGGTCACCGGCCTCGACATCGTCGCGGAAGGCATCCGCGTCGCCCGCGGCGAGCCCCTGAGCCTGCGCCAGGCCGACGTCGTGAGCCGCGGCCACGCCTTCGAGTGCCGGATCAACGCCGAGGATCCCGTCACCTTCGCGCCCGCACCGGGCCGGATCGCCCGCTTCGACGTGCCCGGCGGCCCGGGCGTGCGGGTGGACAGCCATGCGGGCGCCGGCACGGCGGTGCCGCCGCACTACGACTCCCTCGTCGCCAAGCTGATCGTGCACGGATCGACCCGGGACGAGGCCCTGGCCCGCCTGCGCGTGGCCCTGTCCGAGGTGCGGATCGAGGGCATCGCCACCAACCTGCGCCTCCACGCCCGCATCCTCGCCGACACGGATTTCCGGGCCGGCGGGGTCGACATCCACCACCTCGAGGCGATGCTGGGGCGCGCGGCGGCATGAACGGACTGAACCCGAACCCGCGCCACACCTGGGCCGGCCCTCTGCATGGCGCGGTGTCGGACCGTCCGGCGATCGCCGGGCCGGATGCCGCGGCGAAGCGGCCGCACGACGGGATCAGCCTGCTCGGCACCACCGCCCTCCTGTTCGAGGCGCCGGGCGAGACCGGCCTCGAGGTCCAGCGCCGGATCTGGTCGCTGGCCCGCGAGGCGGAGACCTGGCCGGAGGTGCGCGAGGCGGTGCCGGGGGTGAACAACCTGCTGGTCACCTGGCGCGAGCCGCCCCGTCGCCTCGCGCCCCTCGCCGACCGGCTCGCCGCCGCCTGGGAGGCCGCTCCCCCCCTCGCCCTCGAGGGCCGCACCGTCGAGCTGCCGGTGGTCTACGGCGGCGAGGGCGGGCCGCACATGGCGGACGTCGTCGCCCATACCGGCCTCTCCCCGGAGGAGATCGCCGAGATCCACGCCGCCCCGCTCTATCCCGTCTACGCGCTCGGCAGCCACCCGGGCTACTGCTACCTCGGCGGCATGGACCCGCGGATCGCCACGCCGCGCCGCAAGGTGCCGGTGCTGCGCATCCCCGGCGGCGCCGTGTCGATCGGCGGCTCGCAGACCGGGGTCTCGGCCTCGCCGGGGCCGAGCGGCTGGAACACCATCGGGTCGACCGAAATGAGCTTCTTCGACGCCGCCCGCACGCCGCCGGCCCTGCTCCAGCCCGGCGACAGCCTCCGCTTCCGCATCGCCGGAGTGGTGCGATGATCCGCCTCCTCGCCTGCGGCGCGCTCGCCACCGTGCAGGATCGCGGGCGCCTCGGCGCCCTGCGCTGGGGCGTCGGGGTCGCCGGCGCCATGGACGCCCCGGCCCTGGCCGGCGGCAACCTCCTCGTCGGCAACCCGGACGACGCAGCCGGCATCGAGATCCAGGTGCTTCCGCTCGAAGCGCGGTTCGAATCCGAGGCGGTCTTCGCCGTCACCGGGGCCGACTGCACGGCGGTCCTCGACGGCGTGCCCGTCCTGCCCTGGACCGTGGCGCGGGCCCGGGCCGGCGCGACCCTGCGCCTCGACCGTCCGGCGGCGTTCCGACCTTGGGGCGCGCGGACCTACCTCTGCGTGGCCGGCGGCATCGACGTGCCGGTGGTGCTCGGCTCGCGGGCGACGCAGCTGCGCGGGGCGATCGGCGGCCTCGAGGGCCGGTCGCTCCAGGCGGGCGACGCGCTGCCGCTCGGCCGCCCGGCCGGGGATCCGCCTCCGCCCGGGACCGGGCTGGTGCCGCCCGTCCTCGCCCTGCCGCTCGCCGTCGGCGGCGTGCCGGCCCTGCGGGTGCTGCCCGCCGCCGAGCACGACCGCTACACGACGGATTCGCTCGCGGCGTTCTGGGGCGAGCCCTGGCGGGTGACGCCGCAGAGCGACCGCTACGGCTTCCGGCTCGCCGGATCGACCCTCGTGCCCCTCGCTCCGATGGAGCTGCGCTCGCACGGGATCGTGCCGGGCGTGATCCAGGTGCCGCATGGTGGCCAGCCGATCATCCAGATGTGCGACGCCCAGCCCTCCGGCGGCTACCCGAAGATCGGCACCGTCATCGAGGCCGACCTCTGGCGCCTCGCCCAGGCGCCGATCGGCGCCAGAATCCGCTTCGTCGAGACCGACTGGGACGGGGCGCTCGCCGCCCGCGACGCGATCGACGGCTGGCTCGAAGCGGCCCGGCGCGACCTCTCCTGCCTCCGGCCCCGGAGCGCCGCATGACCTCGCCCCGCACGACCTCGCCGCTCACCCGCATCCCCGACCTCGCCGCCTGGCTCGCCGCCTCCGGCCTCGCCGAGCTCGAGCTCCGGGGCCCGGACGGGCAGGTCCGCCTCGTGCGCGGGGGCCAGGCGGTCGCGGCCCCGGCAGCGCCCGGGCCGCGCCCCAAGCCTGCTCCCGGGCTCGTCCGGTCGCCGGGCGTCGGCCACTTCCTCACCGCCCATCCGCTGCGCGCCGAGCCGCTCGCGGCCCCGGGTGAGCGGGTCGCGGCCGGGCAGCCGGTCGGGCTCCTGCGGGTCGGGAGCCTGCTCCTCGCCGTGACGGCGCCGTGCGCCGGCACCGTCATCCGGGTCGTCGCGCCGGAGGGCGCCCTCGTCGGCTACGGCGACCCGCTCGTGGACATCCGGCCGGAGGCATAGGCATGCGGATCGACCTCAACGCCGATCTCGGCGAGGGCTACGGCCCCTGGCCCATGGGAGACGACGAGGCCCTCCTCGACGTCCTGTCCTCGGCCAACATCGCCTGCGGCTTCCACGCCGGCGACCCGCTCATCATGGAGCGCACGGTCCGCGCCGCTTTGGCGCGCGGCGTCGATATCGGCGCCCATGTCGGCTTCCCGGACCGCCAGGGCTTCGGCCGCCGGGTGATGCAGGTCGAGCGCGACGAGCTCGCCGCGATGGTGGTCTACCAGCTCGGCGCGCTCGCCGGCATCGCCCGGGCGCAGGGCGCGCGGGTGACCCACATGAGCTTCCACGGGGCGCTGGGCAACATGGCGGCGGCGGATGCGGAACTCGCCGCGCCTCTCGTGGCGGCGGTGGCCCGGTTCGACCCGGACCTCACGATCCTCACCTCGCCGAGCCGGGCGATCGAGGACGCCGCGGCGGCTCACGGCCTGCGCATCGCGAAAACCTTCCTGGCCGACCGGGCCTGCGACCGCGACGGGCTGCTGGTGCCGCGCCGGCTGCCGGGCGCGGTGATCCACGACGAGGCGCTGGTGCTGGAGCGGGTGCGCCGGCTGCTCGCCGAGGGCGTCGTCGTCACCCACGAGGGCGAGCGCCTCGCCTTGAGCCCGGACTCGATCCTGGTCCACGGCGACACCCCCGGCGCGGTCGCCCTCGCGCGGGCGGTGCGGGGTGCGGTGGCGGAGGCCGGGGGGAAGGTCGTTCCCCTGTCGCGGCGGAATGCAGCACCCGCATAACCTCGCCTTATCGCGGCACAGGAAATCCGTCTTTGCCCGCCGTCCTCAGCGTCACTTAACCTTCATCAACTCTCACGGACCCGCCTATGCCGTTCTCCGATTACAGAACCGCCCTCGTGACTGGTGCCTCGGGCGGCATCGGCGCCGCCGTGGTCGAGCGCTTCCGCCGCGAGGGGCTCGAGGTCCACGCGGTTGCGCGCAGCCGGGCGCCCCTCGAGGCCCTCGCCGCGCGCACCGGCTGCGTGCCCCACGTGATCGACGTCGCCGACACCGCCGCGCTCGCCACGCTCGCGGCAGACGTCCCGGTCGACGTGCTCGTGAACAACGCCGGCGTCGACACGCCGCGCAAGCTCCTGGACGCCACGCAAGCCGACATCGACCTCCTCGTCGACGTGAACCTGCGGGCGGTGCTGCACCTGTGCCGGCTCGTCGTGCCCGGCATGGCGGCGCGCGACCGCGGCCACGTGGTCAACATCACGTCGATCGCCGGCAACTACAATTTCGGTGGCAACTCGACCTACCACGCCACCAAGGCGGCGGTGGCGATGCTCTGCAACCAGCTGCGCATCGACACCTTCGGGCGCCGGGTGCGGGTGACCGAGATCTGCCCCGGGCGCGTCGCCACCGACATCTTCGCCCATGTCCATGGCGACACGCCGGAGGTCCGCGCCCGCTTCATCGACGGCTTCGAGCTGCCGGAGGCCGCCGACATCGCGGACGCCATCGCCTTCGCGGTCGCCGCGCCCCGGTCGATGAATGTCGGCCACATGGAGATCACCCCGACCCTGCAGGTGATGGGCGGCCTCCAGACCGCCCGCCCCGACGCCTCCGCGACCTGAAGGGCCTGACGCCGTGCACGGGTTCGACCTCCTCGCCGTCCTGTCAAACCCGGATTTCGCCCGGATGCTGTGGCGCGGCGCGATGATGACCCTCGTCGTCGCCGCGGGCTCGTGGTGCCTCGCGATGAGCCTCGCCCTGGTCCTGCTGACCGTCCGCCTGGCGCCCGGCCGGATCGGCGACCGGATCGTCGCGGCCTACGTCTCGTATCACCGCAACGTGCCGACGCTGGTGCAGCTGATGCTGTGGTACTTCGGTATCGCGAGCCTGCTGCCCGACGCCGTGCAGTACTGGCTCAACGACCACGGGGCCGAGGTGATCTACGGCATCGTCGGCCTCGGCCTGTGCCAGGCGGCCTATTTCAGCGAGGACCTGCGCTCGGGCCTGCGCGCCGTGCCGTCCGGCCAGATGGAGGCGGCCCGGGCGCTCGGCCACGGCTTCCTCGGCGCGATGCGCCACGTGCTGATGCCCCAGGCCTTCCGCAACGCCCTGCCCGCCCTCGTCAACCACTCGGTCTCGCTGTTCAAGAACAGCTCGCTCGCCATGGCGATCGGCGTCTCGGAGCTCACCCACGCGGTCAAGGAGGTCGAGAACCTGAGCTTCCGCACCTTCGAGACCTACCTGATCGCGACGATCGCCTACCTCGCGGTCTCGCTCGTCATCATGGGCATCGGCGCCGGCCTGCAGTGGCGCACGCAAGTCGCGGGAGCGCGCTGACCATGATCGGCGACATCCTCGAGATCCTGCGCGACAACTGGCTGCTCCTCCTCGTCGGCCAGTACCCGAACGGACCGCTCGGCGGCTTTGCCGCCACGCTGATCCTCTCCGCCCTCTCGATCGCGCTGGCCTTCCCCTTGAGCGTGCTGATCGCGCTCGCCCGGCTGTCGCGCAACCCCTTCCTGCTGTGGCCCTCGACGGCGCTGGTCTACGTCGCCCGCGGCGTGCCGCTCCTGATGCTGATCCTGTGGGTCTACTTCATGGTGCCGCTCCTGATCGGCGCCACCGTGCCGGGCTTCGTCACCATGCTGGTGACCCTGGTGCTCTACGAGGGCGCCTTCCTGAGCGAGGTGGTGCGCGGGGGCATCGTCGCGCTCGGGCGCGGCCAGATGGAGGCGGCGCGGGCGCTCGGCCAGTCCTACCCCCAGGCGCTCCTCTACGTGATCCTGCCGCAGGCGCTCTACAACGTCATCCCAAGCCTGATCAGCCAGTTCGTCTCGACCATCAAGGAGACGACGCTCGGCTACGTCATCAACGTGCCGGAGTTGACCTTCGCGGCCAACCAGATCAACAATCAGCTCCTGACGAAGCCGTTCCAGGTCTTCTTCCTGCTCGCGATCATCTACTACGCCGTGTGCTGGACGCTGACGTTCCTCGCGGTCCGGATCGAGCAGCGCATCGCCCGCCGTCGCGCCGGCTCCGCCGCCGTGCCCACCCCGCTCTCCGTTCGCCAACTCACGGCCGAGCTATGACCCCTGACGCTGCCATGATCCGCTTCGCGAACGTCACGAAGTATTACGGGGCGTACAAGGCCCTCGACGACGTCACGGCCGAGGTCGGCCGGGGCGAGGTCGTGGTGGTCTGCGGGCCCTCGGGCTCCGGCAAGTCCACCCTTATCCGCACCGTCAACCGGCTCGAGGAGATCGCCTCCGGCACCCTCAGCTTCGACGGAGAGAGCGTGCACGGCCCGCTCAAGGCCGCTTCCCTCAACCGGCTGCGCAGCCGGATCGGCTTCGTCTTCCAGAGCTTCAATCTGTTTCCACACCTCTCCGCCCTCGAGAACGTCACCCTGTCGCCGGTCAAGGTGAACGGCGCGAAGCGCGAGGTCGCTAAGGCGCGCGCCATGGCGCTCCTCGACCGGGTCGGGCTCGCCGCCAAGGCCGGCGCGTATCCGGGCCAGCTCTCGGGCGGCCAGCAGCAGCGGGTCGCCATCGCCCGTGCGCTGGCAATGGAGCCGCCCGCGATGCTGTTCGACGAACCGACCTCGGCCCTCGACCCCGAGATGGTCGGCGAGGTGCTCGCGGTGATGCGCAGCCTCGCGGCGGAGGGCATGACGATGATGTGCGTCACCCACGAGATGGGGTTCGCCCGCGAGGTCGCCGACCGGGTCTGGTTCATGGATGCCGGCCGCATCCTCGAGACCGCGACGCCGGACGCCTTCTTCTCGAACCCCCAGCACCCGCGCGCCCAGAAGTTCCTCTCGGACCTGCGCCACTAGACCATCGCCCGGCGGGGCGGAGACAGCCCCGCCGGGGACACCGCCGCCACGTCGAAACCCCTGAGCCGTGCACGATCGCAGCGCGACCGGACGCGGCCCGACACCCCCCTCGCCCCGTTCTCGCCCGGAGCCCCACGATGTCGTTGAAGACGCTCTCCCTCAGCCTCGCGCTCGGCGCCGCCGCGCTCGCGGCCGCCGTCCCGGCGCGCGCCGACCAGCTCGCCGACATCATGGGCCGGGGCGAGTTGCGCTGCGGCACCTTCGCCGACGTGCCGCCCTTCGCGGCGCCCGACCCGAAGACCCGCGAGATGGTCGGGTTCGACGTCGACCTGTGCCGGACCATCGCCAAGCGGTGGGGCGTGAAGGCGGCGATCACGCCGCTCTCCGTCGAGGCGCGGGTGCCCGAGGTGAAGCTCGGCCGCGTCGACCTCACCATCGCCAACCTCGCCTACACGCTGGGCCGCGCCGAGCAGATCCAGTTCTCGGATCCGTACTACCTCGCCAAGGAGATGCTGGCCGTGAAGGCGAGCGACCCCTCGACCTCGAAGGCCGACTACAAGGGCAAGCGCCTGTCCTCGACCAAGGGCTCGACCTCCGAGCTGGCGATCCGGATGAACGGCTCCGAGCCGCTGACCTTCCAGGACACCGGCTCGGCCTTCATGGCGGTGCAGCAGAACAAGTCGCTCGGCATGGTCGCCAACACCATGACGATCACCAAGCTCGTCAACGAGTCGCAGACCCGGGGCGTCAAGCTCAAGATGATCGCGGAGCCAATGGTCTACCAGCCCATCGGCATCGGCATGAAGAAGGACGCGCCGGCGCTGCTGGCCAAGGTCAACGAGACCCTGCGCGCCATGGATGCGGCGGGCGAGATCGATGCGGCCTGGAACAAGTGGCTCGGACCGGATACCGAGTACAAGCTGACGCGCGCCGAGAAGGTGACGTCCCTCAGCGAGCTGAAGTTCGAGCCGATCCCGTGAGGCCGCGATGAAGAGCATCGTCATCCATCCGCCGCACCGGCTGAGCGTCGAGGATCGGGCGCCCGAGACCCTCGGGCCCGGCCAGGTCGCCGTGGCCGTGAAGGCCGGCGGCATCTGCGGCTCGGACCTGCACTACTACCGCCACGGCGGCTTCGGCACCGTGCGGGTGAAGGAGCCGATGGTGCTGGGCCACGAGGTCGCCGGCCTCGTGACCGCGGTGGCGCCGGGCGTCGAGGGGATCGCCGTCGGGGACCGCGTGGCGGTCAACCCGAGCCGGCCGTGCCGGGCCTGCTCCTACTGCCTCGATGGCCTGCCCAACCACTGCGAATCGATGCGCTTCTACGGCAGCGCGATGCCGTTCCCGCACGTGCAGGGCGCGTTCCGGGAGGAGCTCGTCTGCGACGCGGTGCAGTGCGCCAAGGTGGCGGGCGACGTCTCTTACGAGGAGCTCGCCCTGTGCGAGCCGCTCTCGGTGGTGCTGCACGGCGCCCGGCGGGCCGGCCCGCTGCTGGGCAAGCGCGTGCTGGTGACCGGGTCCGGCCCGATCGGGGCGCTCGCCGTCGCGGTCTCCCGCCACTTCGGCGCCCGGGAGGTGACGGTCACGGACGTGGTGCCCGAGCCCCTCGCCATCGCCCGCGGGCTCGGGGCCGACCGCGCGGTCGACGTCGCCGCCCAGCCGGAGGTCCTGACCGCCTGGGCGGCGGGCAAGGGCACCTTCGACGTCCTGTTCGAGTGCTCCGGCAACGAGCACGCGATCCGCACCGCCCTCGCCGCCCTGCGCCCGCGCGGCGTCGTCGTGCAGCTCGGCCTGGCCGGCGGCGAGATCAGCTTCCCGCTGAATCTCGCGGTGGCCAAGGAGCTGGAGCTGCGCGGGTCGTTCCGCTTCCACGAGGAGTTCGCGCTCGCCGCGGAGCTGATCGGGTCGCGGCGGCTCGACCTGCGGCCGCTCCTGACGCGGACCTACGCGGCGGAGGAGGCCGTGACGGCCTTCGAGGCGGCGGGCGACCGGCGCACCGCGATGAAGATCCACCTCGCCTTCGGCTAGGGCATTTTCCGACGAAGCGGATTCCGGTTCGTCGCAGACGATGCGGCAAGATCGAAAACCTGGATCAGCGTCCGACGGCAAGGCAATCGGGCGTTGCTCCGACACGGGTCGCCCTCGCGACCGGGAGAGAGACGCATGACGATGTTCGACCTGACCGGGCGCACCGCCCTCGTCACCGGTTCGGGCAAGGGGATCGGCTTCGGCCTCGCCCGGGGCCTGGGCCAGGCCGGCGCCCGGGTCGTCCTCAACGGCCGCGACGAGGCGCGGCTCGCGCGAGCCGCCGAGACCCTGCGCGGCGAGGGCCTTTCGGTCGCGGTCGCGCCCTTCGACGCGGCCGACCACGCCGCCGCCGCCGCCGCGGTCGCGCGCGTCGAGGCGGAGATCGGCGCCATCGACATCCTCGTCAACAATGCCGGGATGCAGTTCCGCACGCCGCTCGAGGACTTCCCGGTCGAGCGCTGGTCCGAGCTGATGCGCACCAACATCGACACGGCCTTCTTCGTCGGGCAGGCCGTGGCGCGCCGCATGATCCCGCGCGGGCGCGGCAAGATCATCAACATCGCCTCGGTGCAGAGCGAGCTGGCCCGCCCCGGCATCGCGCCCTACACGGCCACCAAGGGCGCCATCAAGCAGCTCACCAAGGGCATGTGCACCGACTGGGCCAGGCACGGCCTCCAGGTGAACGCCATCGCGCCGGGCTACTTCAAGACCGAGCTGAACCAAGCCCTCGTCGACAACCCCGAATTCTCGGCCTGGCTCGAGAAGCGGACGCCGGCCGGACGCTGGGGCAACGTCGAGGAGCTCGTCGGCGCGGCGGTGTTTCTCGCCTCCGACGCCTCGTCCTTCGTCAACGGCCACATCCTCTACGTCGACGGCGGCATCACCGCCTCCCTCTGACTCCAAACCGGCCGAACCTTCCCCTACGGAGCCTGCCCCGCGCGCCAGGACGGTCACGTCCCGGCCCCCCAACCACCTCAGCGGAGCCGCACGCGGCACGTCCGCCGGGACCACGCGCGCCGCACCGCCCTGCCGCCGCGGCGCAGGGCACCGCATGCCGGAGCACGACGGAGCACGACATGATACGAACCGCAGACCGCCTGAAGAACGTGACGCTGTCGGCGTCGGCCGCGATGACCGACAAGGCGCGCGAGCTGCGCGCGCAGGGCATCGCGATCGTCAGCCTGTCCTCGGGCGAGCCCGACTTCCCGACGCCGCCGCACGCGGTCGAGGCCGCGCACCGGGCGGCCCTGGACGGCGACACCAAGTACCCGCCGCTCGGCGGCACGCCCGCGCTCAAGGCGGCGATCCAGCGCAAGTTCAAGCGCGACAACGCCCTCGACTACGCCCTCGACGAGATCCTCGTCGCGAATGGCGGCAAGCAGATCATCTTCAACGCCATCATGGCGACCTGCAACCCGGGCGACGAGGTCGTCATCCCGGCGCCGGGCTGGATCACCTACGCCGACATCGTCAACCTCGCCGGCGCGCGGCCGGTCCCGGTGCCCTGCCCCGAGAATAACCGGTTCAAGCTCCGGCCGGAGGACCTCGCGGCGGCAATCACGCCGCGCACGCGCTGGGTCATCCTCAACTTCCCGAACAACCCTACGGGTGCTGCCTGCACCGCCGCGGAAATGCGGGCGCTCGCCGAGGTCATCGAGCGGCACCCGGACGTGCTCGTCCTCACGGACGACATCTACGAGCACCTCATCTACGACGACTTCGCCTTCTGCACGATGGCCCAGGTGGCCCCGCAGCTGAAGGACCGGGTGCTCACCGTCAACGGAGCCTCGAAGGCCTACGCCATGACGGGCTGGCGCGTCGGCTATTGCGGCGGCCCGCGCGCGCTGATCGCGCCGATGAGCAACGTCCTGCTCCAGGCCACCGGCGGCATCGCGACGGTCTCGCAGGCCGCCACCGTCGCCGTGCTCGACGGGCCGCAGGACCTGCTGGCCAAGCGCGCCGCCCTCTACCGCGAGCGGCGCGACCTCGTCGTCCGCCTGCTCAACGAGATCCCGGGAATCCGCTGCCACACGCCGGAGGGCGCGTTCTACGTCTTCCCGAACATCGCCGACTGCCTCGGCCGGACCACCGCTGGCGGGCGCCGGATCGACAGCGACACGGATTTCGTGACCGCGCTGCTCGCCGAGGCGCACGTGGCGGCCGTGCCGGGCAGCGCCTACGGCATGAGCCCCTACGTCCGGCTGTCCTACGCCACCGACACGGAGGCCCTGACCGAGGGCTGCCGGCGCATCGGCGCCTTCTGCCGCGCCCTGAGCTGAGGGGACGCGCACCGGGCGGGACGGCCGCAAGCGTGCGGCCGTCCCGCCCGCGCACCTGGGGAACGCCCCGGGTCATGCCTTCGTGGAAGCCCGGCTACTCTTCGCGGAACGAGCCCGACCGGGCGCTTTCCGTGCGCCCGGCGAGATCGCGTGCGCCGGGGCGAGTGGACGACGTCGTGCCGGGCAAGGGCATCGCGGCCCTGGACTGCGATGCCCGCATCCTGCGGATCGGCACGGGACCATGGCCCACACTCATCCAGCTTGACCGTGCGAAGGGCTGATCAGGGTGGCAATCCGCGGCTCCGGCTTCAACCTAGGGGAACATCGCGTCGACGGCGTCCTGCGAGACGGTGGCGTCTCCGGGCAGGACCGGGCCGTTGAGGAGGGCGGCCTCGTCGGTGCGCCGGCCCGGCGCCGGGGCCGTCGGGGAGGCCGAGGCCGTCGAGCCGGACCAGAGACGGAGCATGTCGCCGACGCGGTCCTCGACGAGGACGATGGTGCGGACGACCTTCGCGATCCGCTGCCCCGTCAGGTCCTGGAAGTTGCAGGCCTCGAAGATGGTCTGCATCTGCGCCTGGATGGTCTCGGCGTCGGCCCGGGTCGCGCCGTCCTCCGACCGCCGGACGATGCCGCGGGCGAGGCTGTCGACGGTCTCGGAGGCGGTCAGGATGGTGTTGGTGGCCTGCTCGGTGCCCTGGACGACGGCGTGCAGCTCGTCGCGGGTGCGGCCGGCCTGCTGCTCCTGGCGCAGCTCGGCGATCTCCTGCCGGGTCCGGGTGATGGCCTCGGAGATCGACACCAGATGACGCTGCAGGAGGGCGTTGGCCTCTTCGAGGGAGACGGGGGCTGCCGTGCTGCAGGTCATGAGGTCGATCGCTGTGGCCTGTTGTTTCGCGGCCGAAACTAGCCGGCTGAGCTTAACCGATTCCGAATGTTCGGGCGCCCACGCGACTGGTGTTCGTCTGTGGCCCAACAAGTCCGGCAGTCATGGCCGTGTCCGTTGCCGCGGCGCACGAGGGAAAAGCCTGGACTGAGCGCGAGACGTCGATCCGCCGGGCCGCGGATCGCCCGTGAGCGGTTTCGCGGCGAACGCGGCCGGAGGTCGAGCCGTTCGACGTCGGCGCGTGCGGATCAATCGCCGACGACGTACTCGAACACGAGCTTCGCGTGGGGGCTGTCCCAGCTGTAGGCCACCACCTCGCAGCCGTCGCGCTTCGGCCCGGGGCCGGTCAGGGTGAGCCGCTCGTTGTGGTGCGAGTAGACGCCGCGGACCGGGTAGGACGCCGGCGGGCATCCCTGCTTGAAGGCGTAGGCCGTGCCGAGGACGATGCCGCTCGTCCTGACCCCGCCCTCGAAGATGACGGCTCCCGGCTTCACGATCCCCTTCAGGCCAGGCTTCGGGATCATGTAGGTGATCGTGCCGGACTTCGGATCGACCTTCACGCCGCTGCCGTTATGGGCCCAGGCTTCCGGGGTCGGCTCGAACGGGTCCGCGGGGCCGGCCTTCGGCAAGGGCGGGAACGGGGGAAGCAGGACGTGGCGCTTGCCGTCGCTGACGACCACGTTGCCCTCCACCCGCCAGGAGACGTCGATCCCGCCGCCGGCATGCCCGTTCGCCCAGCACTCGCTCGATTTCAGGCGACCTGCAGACACGACGGGGCGTTTGCAGGACAGGAGCTGGATCCCGACCTCGCCGTCCGCCGAGGAGACGCTGATCACGGAACCGTCCTGGGCGCGGTACTGGCCATCGGCCGCGCCGGCCATGTCTCCCGCCGCGGCGGGAGCGCACATCAGGAACGTGGCGAGGAAGGCGGAAGCGGTGTGTCTCATGGCCGCCAGGATGCCGGCCGCCTGCCAAGCTTCCGTTCCTCGGTTCCGGACAATTGCGCGGACCGGACGCGTCCGTCCCCGGGAGATGCGGGACGCACCGGAAGCGAGCGCGACAGGGGCGGCGCACGCCTTCCGGCGGCCCGTCCCGGTCGCATCCCCGCCCTCGATCACTGCGCGGTCGCGCACCCCTGGACCGGCCCGAACGCCGTCTCGCCGTCGATGCGCTTCAGGATCTTGAACACATCCCACTCCTCCTTGGATTCCGAGGGTGACTTCACCTCCTCGAGCAGCATGTCGTGCAGCATGACGCCGTCCGACCGCACGCGACCGGCTGACACGAACGCGTCCTCGACGGGCAATTCCCGCATCTTCTCGACGATCTTATCCCGATCGTCGGATCCGACGGCCTTCACAGCCTTGAGGTAATGCCTGATCGCCGAATAGACGCCGATCTGCGTCGAGGTCGGCATGCGCCCGAAGCGCTGTGCGAACCGGCGGGACCACGCCTCGCCATCGACCGATTGCTGCCAGTAGAACCCGTTCATGACGACGAGGCCCTTGGCCACGGCGAGGCCCAGCGCCTTGGCATCAGGGATGAGGAAGATGAAGGTCGCGATCCGCTGCCCGCCGTCGACCAGCCCGAACTCGTTGGCCTGCTTGATCGCCGTGGTCGTATCCTGTCCGGCGTTGAGCAGCGCGATCGCCTTCGCGCCGGAGGCCTGGGCCTTGATCAGGTAGGAGGAGAAGTCCTGCGTGGTCTGGGGATGCTTGCTGACGCCGAGCACCTTTCCGCCCCTCGCCTCGACCGCCTTCCTGAGATCGGTGGCCATGGCCTCGCCGAACGCGTAATCGGCCTGGATGAAGTACCAGGTGTCGGCGCCGCTCGCGACCATCGCGTCGCCGACGCCGTGCGCCTGGGTGTAGGTCGAGTAGGTCCACAGGAACCCGTAGGGCGAGCACGCCTCGCGGACGAGCGCCACCGAGGCACCGCCCGACACGATGTTGATGCCGCGCTTCCGGCGCACGATCTCCTGGACGGCGAGGGCGATGCTCGATGTCGGAAGGTCGGCGATGACGTTCACGCCCTCCTGATCGAGCCAGCGATTGGCGATGCTGGCGCCGATGTCGGGCTTGTTCTGGTGATCGGCGGAGATCACCTCGACCTTCTGGCCGAGGACGAGGCCGGCCTCCTCGGCGGCCATCTCGGCCGCCACGACCGAGCCGCGGCCGGTATTGTCGGATTGCAGGCCGCTGATGTCGGTGAGGACACCGATCTTGATCGGCTTCGCCTCGGCCCGTCCGGCGAGGCCGAGCGCCATCAGCGCCGTCAGCAACGCCGCGCGGCCAAATCTTGCGCGAATTTTCACCACGTCCCCTCCCGATTTATCTGATTTACCGAAACATTATTGGCGTTTCGTTGCCCCATGAGCGGAACACTCAGAGGGGATCCCATAGATTTGACGCCCTGCATGTCATCCCGAGGCCGCGCAGCGGAGCCCGGAATCCGGAAACCCAGGAACTTCCGAACTGAGTGGATCGCGCTCCACCCCGTCCTGCACCACCCGCGTTTCCGGATCCCGGGCCCTCGTCTTCGACGAGCCCCGGGATGACGCGGAGGGTGTCGAGGCCGTCGGATACCGGCAAAAAGGCTCTCAGATCGCCCGGTCGCGACCGGTCCAGTAGACGGCGCGAATGTCCTTCTTGCTGACTTTCCCGACGGCCGTCCGGGGGAGCACGTCCCAGAACTCGACCGACTTGGGCGCCTTCACGCTCCCGAGCGCCTCCTTGCAGCAGGCGATGATCTGGGCGGCCTCGACGGAGGCGCCGGGCTTCAGCTCGATGACGGCCTTCACCGCCTCGCCCCACTTGTCGTCCGGGACGCCGATCACCGCGCATTCCTGGACCGCCGGATGGCCCCAGATCACCTGCTCGACCTCGCTCGGGAAGACGTTGAAGCCGCCCGTGATGATCATGTCCTTCTTGCGGTCGATGATGGTGAAGAAGCCGTCCTCGTCCTTGACACCGATATCCCCGGTATGGTGCCAGCCGAACGTGGAGGCGTCCGCGGTCGCGGCAGGGTTCTTGTAGTATCCCGCCATGACGAGGTTGCCCCGCACCACCATCTCGCCGGGCTGGCCGGGCCCCAGGATGTTGCCGGCATCGTCCATGACCTCGACCGGCGTGAGGAGCATGGGGCGCCCGCAGCTCTTCAGCCGGCGGTCGAGCTGCGCTTCCGGGACGAGGTGCTCCGCCGCGGTCAGGCACGTGCAGAAGCAGGGCGCCTCGGTCTGTCCCCAGAACTGGACCATCACCGGGCCGAACACCGCGAGACACTGCTTCAGCTTCTCGACCGACATCGGAGCCGACGTGTACATGAAGCACTCGAGCGAGCTGAAATCCCGCTCCTCGAGCCTCGGATGGTTGAGCAGCATGTAGATCGCCGTCGGGGGCAGGTAGAGATGCGTGACGCGGTGCGTCTCGATGGCGGAGACGATCGCCTCGGCGTCGAAATGGTCATGAACGACGACGGTTGCTCCCATGGCGAAGAGGAGGAGGGCGAACGTTCCCGCCGCGTGGGTGATCGGCGCCACCACGAGGTAGACGGGCGGCCGGGTGCAGGGCACGATCGACAGGAGGTTCGCCGCCATGATCTCCCAGGTGAGCGGGGTGAACATCACGCCCTTGGGACGGCCCGTGGTGCCGCCGGTGCTGTAGATGCTGACGAGATCGTCGCGTCCGACCGTGATCGGCCCGGGATCGGCGGCTGTCCCGATCCAGTCCTCGAGGAACGGGCTCGCGCCGGTCCGGCCGTCGAGGCAGATCGTGCGGGTGACCAGGGGCAGGCCGCGGAGGGTCTCGGCTTCCGCCTCCAGGGCCGCGTCGTGGAAGATCGTCGTCACGTCGCAGAGCTCGGCGATGTCGGCGTTCTCGCTGACGTGGTTGCGCGGGTTGAGCGGCACGTAGACGGCGCCGGCCCGGTAGATCGCCAGCATGCATTCGAGCGCGCGCGCCGAGTTGGCGCCGTAGATGCTGATCTTGTCGCCCTTGCCGACGCCGTCGCGCAGGAGCGCTGCCGCGATCGCGTCCCGTCGGCGCTGCACGTCGCGGAAGCTGCGCGCGCCGCGCCCGTCGATCAGGCAGGTCCGGTCGGGGTAGAGTGCCGCGCCCCGGTCGAACAGCTTCGTCACGCCCACGGCCACTCTCCTCGCAACGTTGGTCGTGCCGGTCGGGGCACGGTCATGGATGGATCGTGATGGCGCCGGTGACCGTGCGCGCCTCCGCGGCCCGGTGCACGTCGCGGATGCGATCGAGGGCGAACCTCGCTCCGATCGGCACATGGACGCTGCCGTCCCGCATCGCCCGAAAAAGCGCCTCGGCGTTCGCGGCCCGGACCTCGGAGCGGGCGTTGTGCGGAAAGACCGAGGGGCGCGTCAGGAAGAGGCACCCCTTGGTGTTCAGAAGCTCGGGCGCGATGGCCGGCGCCGGCCCGGACGCCGCCCCGAAGACCACCACCGTTCCGAAGGGGGCGGCGCAATCGAGCGAGTCCATGAACGTGTGGCGTCCGACCGAGTCGTAGACGACGTCGGCCTTCCGGCCGCGGGTCTCCCCGAGCAGGCGCTCCGCCCAGCCGGCCCGGTTGTAGTCGACGACGACGTCGCAGCCGGCCGCCCTCGCGGCGGCGATCTTCGCCTCGCCCCCGACCGTGCCCATGACGGTGGCGCCGAGGTGCTTGGCCCACCGCGCCAGGATCGACCCGACGCCCCCGGCCGCCGCGTGGACGAGAACCGCGTGGGAGGGCCCGACCGCAACGGTCCGGTGGAGGAGGTACTGAGCCGTCAGCCCCTTGAAGAGCGTTGCGGCGACGGCGTCGTCGTCGAGATCGTCCGGCACGCGGATCAGCGTGTCGGCCGCCACGTTCCTGTGCGAGGCGTAGGCCCCGACCCCGGCATTCATCACGGCGACGCGCTCGCCGACCCGCACCGTCCCGACATCCGCCGCGACCGCCTCGACCGTGCCGACGCCCTCGAAGCCGAGCCCGCTCGGGAGCGGCAGCGCCCCGAAGCCCCGGCGCTGATTGACGTCGATGAAGTTGAAGCCGATCGCGTGATGCCGGATCCGCACCTCCCCGGGACCCGGATCCGGGAGATCCTCGAGGAGGACGTCGAGAACGTCCGGATCTCCGTAGGCGCCCATGCGGACGACGCGGCGTTTCGTCATGATGCTCTCCCCTCCCCGTCCGCGGCCGGCCTAATGGACCTTCTCCAGGATGGTGACGGCGCAGACCGCCTCGTCGAAGCCGATCGTCCCGCCGCCGTTCTCGGCCAGGGCGATCCGGGCGCCCTCGGCCTGTCGCGCCCCGGCCTCGCCGCGCAGCTGGGTGGCGAGCTCATGGATCATCGACAATCCGGTCGCCCCGACCGGATGCCCCTTCGAGACGAGCCCGCCGGAGAGGTTCACGGGCTTCGATCCGCCGAGCGCGGTCGCGCCGGAGGCGACGAAGTCGCCACCCTTCCCGTCCGGGCAGAAGCCCATCATCTCCGACTGGAAGATGATGCTGAACGACGTCGCGTCGTGGACTTCCGTGACGTCGACCGCGTCCGGCGTGAGACCAGCCATCCTGTAGGCCCGCTCGGCGGCAACCCGGCTCAGGCTCGGCTCGTCGAGCCGGCGGTACTTGCCGCCCGTCATGGTGGCGGCCCTGATCGCCACCGCCCGCTCCCGGATCTCCGGCGGCAGCCCCGCGAGGAAGCGCTCCGAGCAGACGAGCGCGGCCGCCGCCCCGTCGCCGATCGGCGCGCACATCGAGCGCGTCAGCGGATCGCTGACGACGCGGTCCTCCAGCGCCTGGTCGACGGACACGTCGAACTGATACTGCGCCAGCGGGTTGAGGCTGCCGTGATGGTGGCTCTGCGAGGCGGCGGTCGCGAGCTGGCGCCGCGTCGTGCCGTACTTCGCCATGTGGAAGGCGGCCTGCATGGCGTACGTGTCCATGAAGACCGTGCCGCCGCCGCCATTGGGATCGAAGGGCTTGCCGGCCACCTCGCCGGCGGCCTTGTAATAGGCCTTCCACTCGTCGACGTCGAACTGGTCGATGCCGCCCTCGAAGACCTCCCGGGTCTTGTCGGGATCGTTCTGCACGAAGGTCTTCTCGACGCCGATGGCGAGCGAGAGATCGGCGGTTCCCGACAGGATGTCCTTCCAGGCGCCGTGAAGGGCCATGGACGCGCTCGCGCATCCTCCCTCGACGTTGGTCATCGCGACCCGCTCCGGAAACAGTCCCTCGCGCACGAGCGGCGTGAAGCAGACCTGGCCGCGGATGTTGCGCTGCCCGAACGTGCCCATCCCGCAATTGCTGAACCACGCGTTCTCGATGGCGCCGCCATCGGGCAGGCCGGCGTCCTTCAGCACGGCCAGGTAGGCATCCCGGGTCAGGTCCTTGAAGCTGGACCCGGGATGCTTGCCGAACTTCGTGCAGGATGTGGCGATCACGTAGGCGGTCATCGGGGCACCTCCGGGGAGACAGGGTCGGCGGCGACGTCGTCGGCGATGACGCCGGCGCTCGTGAATCCGCCGTCGACGCACAGCACGTGGCCGCTGACGTAGCTCGCCTCGGCGCTGGCCAGGAACGCGACCGCGGCGGCGATCTCGTCCGGGGTGCCGTAGCGGGCGAGCGGGACCATGCGGGTGAAGGCGTCCCGCGTCCGCGGCGTGTGGTTCGCCAGCACCATGGGCGTGTCGACCGGCCCCGGCGCGACCGCGTTGACGGTGATGCCGAGCCCGCCGAGCTCGAGCGCCATCTGCCGCGTCAGCATGATGATCCCGGCCTTGGAGGTGCCGTAGGCCGTCCGGCCCGAACCGGCCCGGAGGCCGCTCACGGAGGCGATGTTGACGATCCGGCCGTAGCCGCGCTCCGCCATGATCCGGGCGGCCGCCTGGCCGCACAGGAACGTCCCGGTCAGGTTGACGCGCAGCACGCGCTCCCAGTCGCCGAGCGGCTGGTCCAGGAAGCGGTGGAGGCCGGCGATGCCCGCGTTGTTGACCAGGATGTCGAGGCGGCCGTAGCGCGCCAGGGTGGCGGCGAACAGGGCGTCCACCGAGCCCGCGTCGCCGACGTCGGTCGCGAGCGCGACGGCCTCCAGGCCGGCCCCGCGCAGCAACGCCGCGACGCCCTCCCCGAGATCCGCGTCGCGGTCGGCGACCACGATCGCCGCCCCTTCTTCCGCGAGGCGCCGGGCGATGGCCTCGCCGAGCCCCCCGCCGCTGCCGGTGACGATGGCCGTCCGGCCCGCGAAGCGGCCGGATCCGGCCGCCGGAACGATGCCCGTCATGTCGGTCAGCCCGTCGAGCAGGACATGCCGCCATCGACCACCAGCTCGGCGCCGGTGATGAAGCGGGCATCGTCGGATGCGAGAAACAGGGCGGCCCGGGCGACGTCCCAGGCGTCTCCCATCCGCCCCATGGGGACCTGCGCGTTGCGCTCGCGGACCATCGCCTCGCGGCCGCCCGGATACTCGTCCTTCATCGACGCCCACACCATGGGCGTGTCCATCAGCCCCGGCAGGATCACGTTCGCCCGCACACCCCTCTTGGCGTATTCGAGCGCGATCGTCCGCGTGAAGGGCAGGATCGCTCCCTTGCTCGTGCTGTAGGCGAGGTAGGGGATGCGCGCGTAGCGCAGCGCGGCGACGGACGACACGTTGACGATCGCCCCGCGCCCCTGCTTCTCCATGATCGGGAGGACCGCCCGGCACGTCAGGAACATGCTCTTCAGGTTGACCGCCATGACGAGGTCCCAGTCGGCCTCGCTCAGCTGCGTGGTGGCGGCCGTCCGGTTGATCCCGACGTTGTTGTGGAGGATGTCGATCCGGCCATGCGCCCGGAGGGTCGCCTCGACGAGCGCCTTGACGTCGGCGTCCCGCGCGACGTCGCCGACGAACGGCATCGCCGAGCCGCCCTCCTCCCGGATGAGGCGGCAGGTTTCCTCCGCGGCGGTCGGGTTGATGTCGAGCGCGACGACGGTCGCCCCCTCTCGCGCGAAGAGAACGGAGGCGGCCTTGCCGTTGCCCCACCCCTCCCCGATCGATCCCGCGCCGGTCACGATCGCCACGCGACCCTCGAGCTTGCCTGCCATAGCGGTCTCACTCCCTGTCTGGCCCCGACGCCGCCACGCCCGCAAGCGGCGCGAGATCATCCCTCGTCGACCCTTCCGACGAAGGGCCTGCACAGAAAAAGCACCTTGTCGGCCCCGATCAGAACAGCATTCGGGAATTGTATTCTTGAAAAGTCACAACATCGAGAAGGCATGCGGGCGGGCAGATGCCCCGCAGACCGGAACGGTCGCTTTCCACCGGCAGCAATCGTCGACGCTGCGGCCGGAGCCGCGCATCAGATCATCGATGAGCCGGAACGATCCCTGCCGGATCGGACCTTCCGTTCAAGCGAGGTCCGGGACAATCCGGCAGATCGGCGAGGCGCGTCCACGCGCGCGAAGATCACGATTCGTGACCATCTCGTTCCTCCCATGTGCTCTGGATCGGGCCAGAGTTCGTTGCACCGTCCCCGTCATGACCTGCAAGCCAGGACAGAGATGCGGTGTCACGTTGTGTGAAAATCTCCCTCTTGCCCGCAAGTGTGTCGACCAGTAGAAATACGGTATGGCTGCGTTTCGATCGCCGACCCTGCTCAGCCTCGACGACATTCCGGTTCCGGCCGTCGTCGGCAGCTTCCGCGTGATGAAGGACTGCAATTCGGCTTATTGCTCGCTTTATGGATATAATAAAGACGAACTTATTGGCAAGAGCTTTGGAATTCTCTATGTCGAACATCATGACTACGTCTCAAAATGGAAGAATTTTACCAAATCCGTTTCGGATGACGACATCTATCTGGACGAGCGCATCATGCGCCGCCGCGATGGCAGTCGATTCTGGTGCCGGGTGAGCGGTCGCCGCATCTCCTCCGACCCGTCGAGCACCGATTCTCTCTTCTGTGTGGAAAGCCTTCGTCGACCCGTGGACTGGGAGGGCCGGTCCCTGTCCGGACGACAGCGTGAGATCTGCTCGCTCCTCGTCCGAGGATTCTCGAGTCAGAAAATCGGCGAGGAACTCGGTCTCTCCGTCAGGACAATCGAGGATCATCGCTCCAGGCTGCTGCGGCAGGCGAATGTCCAGAATACCGCCGAACTCATCGCATGGTTCTGCGATGAAAGAAGGTAGGAATATCGTAAACTTTGTTTTCTGCTCGCGGTCGCCGGCTGCCTCGGTTCCCGTCGCATCCCAAGGCGTGAGAGCGGGACGGCCGCGTCCGCGCCGAGGTTGGCGATGGCTTCCGCACCGGAGGCCGCTCCTCCCTTGAGGCCGGCCCTTCCGGGCGGCGGGTCCGAGCACCGGCCCGATTGGCCAGGGGGCGAACCGTGCCGCCAAAGAGCACGGGCGGCATCCGCTAGCACTTCCTCAACATGTCGACGGCAAAAGCTCACCGGGCAACGTGGTCGTCGAGGGCTCACCTCCGTGAATATGCGTCCCTCTCTCGTTTATCGGAGCATCCTTCGGGGCCGGAAGGATCCCGCTCTCCGACGCGACGAGTTGCTGCCGGAACTCGTCTCGCACTCGGCCCGGGCGCGGCCGGACCACGTCGCGATCGTCTTCGGCGAGACCCGAGCCACCTATGCGGAGCTGGAGGCGCGAGCCGACCGGATCGCGCGGGCCCTGCGGGCGCGGGGCGCCGGCCCGGGGCGCTTCGTCGGCCTGTGGATGACGCGCTCGCTCGATCTGCACGTCGCGCTGCTCGGCATCCTCAAGAGCGGTGCCGCCTACATCCCCTTCGACGCCGACGCGCCGCCCGAGCGGATCGGCGAGTGCCTGGACGATTGCGGGTCCGACCTCGTCCTGATCGACGCCGTCACGTCGTTGCGGCTCGACCCCGCCCTGGCAGGCCGGGCGGTCCGGTTCGGGGTTCTCGCCGACCAGGCAGCGGACGGCCCGCCGGTCGACCTGCGGGGGGCGGGCGTCACGCCGGCCCATCCCGCCTACGCGATCTACACCTCGGGCTCGACGGGCAAGCCCAAGGGCATCGTCATCAGCCACGCCAATATCTGCCACTACCTGCGGGCCGGCAACGCGGTCTACGGCATGACCGGCGACGACGTGTGCTTCCAGGGGGCTTCGGTCGCCTTCGATCTCTCGCTGGAAGAGATCTTCATCCCCTACCTGGTCGGCGCGACCCTGTGGGTCGCCTCGCCCGTCACGCTCAGCGAGGTCGAGGCGCTGCCGGGCGTGATGCGGGAGGCCGGGATCACCGTCCTCGACACCGTGCCGACGCTGCTCGCGATGATGCCGGAGGACGTGCCGTCGCTCCGGATCATCATCCTCGGCGGCGAGGCCTGCCCGCCCTCGGTGCGGCAGCGCTGGTGCCGGCCGGGGCGCACCGTGTTCAACAGCTACGGCCCGACCGAGGCGACCGTGGTGGCCACCATCGACACGGTGACGCCCGACGCGCCGGTGACCATCGGCGGCCCGATCCCGAACTACAGCTGCTACGTCGTCGACGAGCGGCTGGAGCTCGTCGCCCCGGGCGAGGAGGGCGAGTTGCTGATCGGCGGTCCCGGCGTCGCCGCGGGCTACCTCAACCGGCCCGACCTCACGGCGGAGAAATTCATCGCCAACCCGTTCGGCTCGGACGGCGACGACCCGATCCTGTACCGATCGGGCGACGCCGTCACCATCGACCCGGACGGCCGGCTCCTGTTTCACGGCCGCATCGACGACCAGGTCAAGCTGCGCGGGTTCCGGATCGAGCTCGGCGAGATCGAGGCGCGGCTATCCGGCCTTCCGGGCGTGTCCGGCGCGGCGGTGGTCCTGCGCCAGGACGCAGGCGTCGACCGGCTGGTCGCCTTCGTGGTGCCGGACGGAGCCGCCCTCGACCCGGCGGCCCTGCGCACGGCCCTCAAGGCGCAGCTTCCGCCCTACATGGTGCCGGCGCATGTCGAGTCGGTCGCGGCCTTGCCGCGGCTGATCTCCGGCAAGACCGACCGCAAGGCCCTGCGGGCGCTCCCCCTCGCGGTCGGAGCCGAGGCCCAGGAGGAGCCGGGCAGCGAGACCGAGGCCGTGCTCCTCGCGGCCGCCCGGCCGCTCTTCCCGGGACAGGTGATCGCCTTCGAGGCGGACTTCTTCAACGATCTCGGCGGCCACTCGCTGCTGGCCGCCCGCTTCCTCGCCGCGGTGCGCGAGACCCCGCGCCTCGCGAACCTCACCCTGGAGGACCTCTACGGCCTGCGCTCCCTGCGGGCGATCGCCGCCCGCCTCGACGAGCGGGCCGCAGCAGGGAGCGGCGGCCCGCTCGTCGACCTCTCCTTCGCGCCGCCGCCCCGGATGCGGCGGATCCTGTGCGGCCTCGCCCAGGCGGCGTGCCTGCCGTTCCTGCTGCTCGGCCGCCTGGGGCCGTGGCTGACGATCTTCGTCGCCTACGAGCTGATCACCACGGACGAGGTCATCACCCTCCCCGAGGTGCTGATGCTGCTCGGCGTCTACGCCGCCGTGACCTTCGCGGTGACCGCGACGGCGATCCTCGCCAAGCGCGCCGTGCTGTGGCGGGCGACGCCCGGGCGCTACCCGCTCTGGGGCGCGTACTTCTTCCGCTGGTGGCTCGCCAAGCAGTGCGTCAGCCTCACGCATCTCTCGCGCATGCAGGGGACGCCGCTCGCCGCCTTCACCCTGCGGGCCCTCGGCGCGCGCGTCGGGCGCCGCAGCGTCGTCAGCGGCCTCGAAGCCGGCGCGGTCGACCTCGTCACCGTGGGCGATGACGTGACGCTGGGCGCCAAGCTCTGCATCGCCAACGCCGAGGTCGTGGGCAACGAGCTGGTCATCGGCCCGGTCGCGATCGGATCCTCGGCCTATATCGGCACGTCCTGCGTCATCGGCCACGACGTGACCATCGGCGAGGGCGCGGAGCTCGCCGACCTGACGGCGATCCTGCCGGGCACCCGCGTGGCCGCCCTGGCCCATTGGGACGGCGCGCCCGGCCGCCCGGTCGGCACGGTCGATCCCGCCGCCTGGCCGGCGCCCGTCCCGGAGCCGGCTCCGGCGGTGCAGGCGGCCCGCACCGCCTACTACGCCCTCATGATCCTGCTCATGCCGGCGCTGGCGCTGCTGCCCATCTTCCCGGCCTTCTACCTGTTCGACCGCTACGACACGGTGCTGCAGGCCCTGGTCGGCATCGACTATCACTGGTTCCTGCCGGTCCTGACCTGGCCGACCGCGATGCTGCTGGTCCTCGGCACCGCGCTCCTGGTGACGGCGATCCGCTGGTGCGTGCTGCCGCGGCGGGTGAAGGAGGGAGCCTACTCGATCCATTCCGGGCTCTACCTGCGCAAGTGGACGGTGGGCCTCGCCTGCGACGTGATGCTCGACACGTTGAGCTCGCTGTTCTCCACCGTCTACATGCGCCGCTGGTACCAGCTGATGGGCGCCCGGATCGGCCGGGACACGGAGGTCGCGACCAACTTCTCCGGCCGCTTCGACACGATCGAGATCGGCGACCAGTGCTTCGTCGCCGACGAGGTGGTGATCGGCGACGAGGACATCCGCCGCGGCTGGATGACGGTCCGCACGGTCCGCACCGGCGCCCGGGTTTTCCTCGGCAACGACTCGGTGCTGCCCCCCGGCGCCGACGTTCCCGACGGGTGCCTGATCGGCATCAAGTCGAAGCCCCCCGCCGACGTCGCCCTCGAGCCCGGCGAGATCCGGTTCGGCAGCCCGCCGCTGCGCCTGCCGGTGCGCCAGCGCTTCGACGATGCCGCCGCCGGCATGACCTTCAGGCCGTCCGCCGGGCGCCGGCTGCTGCGGGCGACGTTCGAGCTGTTCAGCGCCTCGATGCCCACGATGATGTTCATCACGCTGGGCACCTTCGCGGCGGAGTACGTGCTGTTCCCGGCCCTCGAGCACCAGAGCCCGGCCGTCTTCCTCGCCCTCTTCATCGCCACCGGCACCGCCTGCGCGCTGATCCTCGCCGGCGCCGTGCTCGCCCTGAAGTGGCTGATGATGGGGGCCTACCGGCCCGGCAACCACGGCCTGTGGTCCTGGTGGGCCCTGCGCAGCGAGGCGATGACCACGCTCTACTGGGGCACGGCCGGCGCGATCCTGCTCGACAGCCTGCGCGGCACCCCGCTCCTGCCGGCCGCCCTGCGCCTGCTCGGGGCTGAGATCGGCCGCGGCGTCTTCCTCGACAGCACCGACATCACCGAGTTCGACTGCGTGCGGATCGGCGACTACGCGGCGGTGAACGCCACCGCGAACCTGCAGACCCACCTGTTCGAGGACCGGGTGATGAAGGTCGGCCCGATCGAACTCGGACGCGGCGTGAGCGTCGGCGCGCTGACGACCGTACTGTACGGCGCGCGGGTCGGGGACTTCGCCCGGCTCGGGCCGCTCACCATCGTGATGAAGGGCGAGGCGATCCCCGCCGACACCGAGTGGGCCGGCGCGCCGGCCCGCCTGATGCCGCAGGCAGGCGCGGCCTGACCGGCGCCGCCCTCCCCCTCGTCCCGGTTCGGCGTGGTGCGCGATGAAGCGGATTTTCCGGGCCACGCGAGTCCCGGCCTGCCTCCGGCTGGCCCTGCCTGCGGCCTGCCTCGCCCTCGGTCCGGCGCCGGGACTGGCGCAGATCGCCTCGCCGGCGGGCGAGCTGCTCGACGCGACCGAGCCGCGGACCGATCCGCGGATCGCGCGGCGCGCCGAGGACGCGGGCCGCAGCGGTCCGCTCGCCGCCTGGGCGACGGAGACGGCGGCGCAGGGCCTGACCTTCGACGCCACCGCCTACAGCTTCTACTCCGCCAACCCGACCCTCGGCCTGCGCCCCGGCCAGCAATCCCATGCCGCCTACCTGGTGCTGAGCATGAGCGCGGACCTGGAGCGGATCGCCGGCCTCGCGGGCGGCACGATCAACGCCACGCAGAGCGTGTTCGGGCTGGTGCACAACCTCGGCATGGCCGACGCGATCGGCGACAGCGTCGCCGGCTATCAGCCGGCCTACAACCCGTACCCGACGCGCCTGTCGCTGCTGACCTACCAGCAGCGCCTCCTCGACGACCGCCTGGTGCTCGAGATCGGCCGGACGCATCCCGACCGCTACTACGCGCTGCCGCCCTGCGGGACGATCAACACCTGCTACCAGAGTCTGCTGGCCCTCAACGCAGGCTGGACCTCGAGCCTCTACGCCGTCTGGGGCGCCAACGCCACCTACAGGCTGTCGCCGTCGGCCTACGTCCAGGCCGGCGTCTTCAGCGTCAATCCGGACACCAACCGGCTCAGCGGCTTCGAGTGGGGGTCGGAGCGGATCGCCGGCGCGAGCGTGATGACGGAGGTCGGGATCCAGACCGACTACGCCACCAGCCTCTATCCCGGACGGGTCTCCCTCACCGGCTTCGTCAACACCGCCGACCACGAGGACAGCATCCGGACGATCGCGGGCCTGACGAGCGGCCTCGAGGGCGACCCCGCGACCTTCCGGAAATCCGGCACGTCGGGCGTCGTGCTGACGACGAGCCAGACGGTGTGGCGGGCGGATGGCGGCGCGGACGCGGGCGCCCGGAACCCGACGGCCCTCACGCTCTACTCGGGCACCGGCCTCGCCCTCGACGCCTCGGTCTCGGTCCGCTTCAACAGCTTCGCGGGCCTGCTGCTCACGGGGCCGGACCGCGACCGGCCCGACGACACCTACGGGTTCAAGCTGAGATGGCAGCGCCTGAACCCGGCCTTCGCCGCGTTCCTGGGCGAAGCCAACCGCGTCTCGGGCGGAACCGGCCAGCCCTACCCCCGCGACAAGCTCGTGGTCGAGGCCAATGCCCGGTTCGAGCTCGGCCATGGCGTCGGGTTCGAGCCGGTGCTCCAGTACGTCGTCAACGCCGATTCGTTCTACGAGCCCTACTCGGCCCGCCGGGCGAAGGACGGGGTCTTCGTCGGTGCGTCGCTGGTCGTGCCGCTGGGTACGATGCTGGGGCTGGCGACCGAGTGAGCGATGCGGCGGGACGGCACGCGGCGAAGGTCCGGGGCAGGCCCGGAGATCCGACACCCCGACTTCACTCCGCCGGCCGGACCGCTCGGGCCGAAGCGGCCTCGGTTGGACGGAGAGAGGATGCTGGAGCGGCAGCGCGAGAGGATTGCGAGGGCAGTGGGACCCTACAAGGACGGGGATCCGACGGCGAGGGCCAGGGCGCATGAGGTGGGGGACTGCACGCTGAGGGGCCGAGCATGGTCCAAGTTCGCTGCAAGGCTTGGCCTTGGAGTGGACAGCGTGCACCGGGCCTTGAACGGGACCACAACCTCAGCCATCCGTCCGGACGGGTGACAGAACGTCACCTAGGGGGATGGTTGATGTTCGGAGGAACGTGCAAAGCTACGTTGGTTGGGGCGGTCGTCGCGATGTGCGTACTGGGTCCCCGAATGGCGATTTCAAAAGACGACCTAGACCGCTCCGACAAGGAGGCGGTCATCTTGTTCAAGCAAATCATCTCAGATGAACGGGCTTACTACAAGGAATGCGTGATCTCAGATGAGTGGCTTGCACATCCCATTTATGCATATTCTGTAAGGAATTACATAAAATATCCGATCCGCGGCGACGTTTCTCCTCCGCACCGTACCACAATGCCGAAGGATATCATCGGCAGAGGTGCGGGCGCAGAAGGTTTGATATGCAGCGAGAAGGAGCAGATGGAGCGCAAGGACGCTGCTCTCGGTGCTTCGACCTACTCAGGGAATAGCACCTTCAGAGACAAGCAAATAGTCGCATCAACCAACACATCACGAAGAGAATTCAGCTATCCAATATTTGATATTGACTATCGGACTGCCTTCGTGGTTCGCGATAATTCCAGACGGATATGGATCAAGACCGAAAACAACAAATACCCCAGCTTCGGAGACGGGGAAACTGCGGTCTTCATATACAGAAAGAAACATGGACGGTGGAAGCTCATCGGCCACGATGAATATGCATCTTATCACTGAGTATATCGTGATTGTTTTACGGCGAAACATTACAACAACGGCCGCCGAGGTCGACTCTGCGGGTTGCGGCTCGGCTTGGCTTCTGATCCGCTCGTCGGATCAGGAGGCATCGCCGCGGGCGGGATCCCTCTCATACCCTCGCGCCTTCGCATCGACACGTCGATGCGAAGGCGTCCGGCGCATCAGCGCCGGCGCCCGTTCGGGCTTGCCTTGCGCCTCCGAACGGGTCCGTTCGAAGGCGCGGCGGTATCACCCATGCCGAACTGACGAGCTTCGCCACCTTCAGGGTGATGCTGCGTTCAGTGGCCGCCTTCGCCGCGCGCTCGCCCCCGTAGCCCTGATCGACATAGGCAAGGTTGCTGAGCGGCGGCCTCGGGCAGCATCTTCAGACAGGACGCGACCTGCGCCCGTTGCTCATAACTGGCGTCGGAGGGATGGGAGCGTCAGGACTGCATCCCTCCGCAGCCCGTGCACCCGCAGGGCCGTAGCAGCCGCCGGGGATCGACGGAAATTCGCGAACGGCACCGAAGGTCGATGTCTCTCAACCTTCGGTGCCGCCGATCTCAGAACGCTCCGTCGTAGGTCTTGAGCAGCTTGTTGTCGTGATTGTAGAGATTGATCTTGCCGCCCTCGGCGTATTCCCGCCGGGTGGAGCTGGTATACGTCTCGCTCTTCGAGCCTTCCTTCGCCCAGCCCTCGTAGACCCAGTTCCCCTTGGAACCCTGGCGCCAGGCACCGCCCTGCTCGACCTGCCCGCCCGTGATCGTCTCGAGATCCGCGTCGGACAGATTACGATCCTCGACCTGCGCCGTGACAGTCGCGTTCTCAGTCATCAAAGCCTCCCGGGGCTAGTAGCGCCGTCAGCGCCTGACAACAGGAGTAGCGATCATCCATTACCCTATTGTTGCACCGACGACATCATTCAGGCCACCTGCTGCGCAGCTCCTGCGAGAGTTAATTTTGCTTTGACAACATCAGTAGCTTTGTCTGCAATTCAGTCCTGGCCTGCACGGTGCCTTGCCGTGATGCTCGCTCCTCGGACCGGCCGCAGCCGGCAGGTCGGGTGAGCCCGCTCGCTCGGTAAGGCGGAGCTGAAGCCCGATCGCCGTCCCGGCTCCGCTGCGCGGCCCGGGATAACGGCGTGGACGATCGCGGCCGGCACGCCGTCTTGCGTCCCTGCGAGGGAGGCAGGTTCCCGGATACGGGGAGCGACGCCCATGGTGGGCCGCGGCGTCGCCGTGCGGGCGGGCGATGCGCGTCCGGTGCCGTCGTCCGGCACCCGCGTCACGCGAGCTGGCGCAGGGCCAGGGCGGCGAACAGGCCGCCGCGCTCCAGCAGCTCCCGGTAGCTTCCCTGCTCGACGACGCGGCCGGCGTCGAGCACGTAGATCCGGTCCGCCTTCTGCACGGTCGAGAGCCGGTGGGCGACGACGAGGCGGGTGGCGTCGAGCTGCTCCAGCCCCTCGGAGACGATCTGCTGGGTGCGGTTGTCGAGCGCGCTCGTGGCCTCGTCGAACAGTAGGATGCGAGGGCGCCGCACCACCGCCCGCGCGATCAGGAGGCGCTGGCGCTGGCCGCCCGAGAGGAGGCCGCCATCCTCCCCCACGTAGGTGTGCATGCGCATCGGCATCGCCCGGATATCGTCGTCGAACCCGGCGAGGCGCGCGGCCTCCCAGGCATCGGCCTCGGTGAGGGCCGCGCCGTTCAGGATGCACTCCATCAGGGTGCCGCCCGTCGTGCGGCTCGACTGGAGCACGACGCCCATCTGCCGGCGCACCGCCCGCAGATCGAGGCCGGTCAGGTCCTGGTCGTCGAAGAACACCGAGCCGCGCTGCGGCTGCTCGAACCCCAGGAGGAGCCGCATCAGGGTCGACTTGCCCGAGCCGGACGTGCCGACGATGCCGATGAACTCTCCGGGCCGCGCGAGGATCGAGACACCGTCGAGGACCGGCGGTCCGTCGGCGTGATAGCGGAACGCGACGTCGGCGAGCTCGATGGCGCCGCGCAGGTCGTGGGCCGCCCCGCGCCGGCCGAGATTCTCCGGGGTGGCCGCCAGGACCGGCCCGGCGCGCTCGGAGAGCGGATGCAGGGAGAGGAGGGCCGGCAGGGCCGTGCCGAGGGAGAGCGTCGCGGCCATGAACTGCCCGTAGGCGGCGTTGAAGGCGACGAAGCCGCCGACCCCGATCTCGAGGCCCCCCAGGCCCACGATGCCGATCATCAGGGCGGCGGCGGCGATGCCGTAGGCGGCGCCGAAGGCCGAGAACCTGGCCAGCAGTCCGTTCTCGCGCAGTTCCAGCTCGCGGCGCTCGACGAACAGCGGCGCCCACCGGGCGAAGCCGCGCGCCTCCGCACCCGCGACCTTGAGCTTGGCGATGCCCTGGATCAGCTGGAGCGACACGGCCTGGAGCCGCCCCTCCATGTCCAGGATGCGTCGCTTCCAGCCGAGCAGGCGCAGGTTCACCGCCGTCATCACGGCGAGCTGGACGAGCGCGAGCGCCACCGCCACCAGGGCGAGCCGCCAGTCGTAGGTCAGGATCAGGGCGAGGCTGGAGACCGAGAACGCCGCGGACAGCACGGTGCCGATCACCGTACCGCCGACCGCGTCGCGCATCTGGTTGATGGAAGCGGCCCGAAGGGCCAGGTCGCCCGCGGCGTGATCACGGAAGAAGCCGGCGGGAAGGCGAAGCAGCCGGTCCCACACCGCCCCCTCGAGGTCGGTGTTGAGCAGCGTGGTGAGCCGCAGGAACAGGAAGCCGCGCACGAGCTCGAACACGATCCCGCCGAGGCCGAGCGCCGCGATGCCGGCGACGAGCTGGACGAGCTCCGGGCGGGAGGCCGCCGGAATCACCGTCTCGAACAGGATGTTGGTGGCCACCGGCACCGCGAGGCCGAGCAGGCTGCCGGCCAGCCCGATCCCCAGCACCGCGAGGAGCGCCGGCAGGGCGAGCGGCCCGGCGAAGCGGAGCAGGCCGCGACCGTCGATGGGACGATCGGGCAGCCGGCGCTGCAGCACGTAGCCGTGCTCGGCCAACCCGGCGGCCTCGCGGGATCCGACGCCGCGAAGGCGTCCGGCCTCCCGCATGCGGTAGCCGCCGCGCCAGCCCGTGCCGGCGATCAGCGCCACCGGAGTGCCGTCGGTGCGAAAGCCGAGGACCGGTTGGCCGCCCCGGCGCCACCACCCCGGCTTCAGCCGGATCCGGCGTGGGTGCAGCCCGGCCCAGGCCGCGAGATCGGCGACCTGCCGCTCGACGGGGCGCGCCCCGCTCGTCGCCGCATCGTCCGCGACGTCCGGCGGCGGGCCGCCGGGCAGGGTCGCGGCGCCGGCCTCGGCCACAGCGCGGAAGGCCGTGGCGAGGGACGCCTCCCCCGGGGCGCCCGCGCCGTGGGAGGCGACCAGCGGCGCGACGGTGGCGGCCAGGACCGAACGGTCGCGCGCCGCCTTGCCGCCGACCAGTGCGGCCTCGAGCGCGTCGCACGCCGCCTCCGCCGCGATCAGGACTTGAGCGAGCCGCTCCTGATGCCCGAGCACGGCGCCCGCGAGCTCCCCGGCGGCGGCGAGCGTCGCGCTCGACCGGCCGAGGATCCGCGCACCGTCGTCGGTCGCGACGCCGCCGGCCGAGGCCGTGACCGCGACCGGCGGATCGCCCGGGCGACACGGACCGGCGCCCGGAAGGCCGACCCGGACGGTTCCGGCCTCCACGGCGATCCAGAGCAGCCCGTGCCCGGACCGCGCGGCGAGGCCCGGATCGAGCCGGCCGGCGCCCTCGGCGAGAAGGGCCGGACGGCCCGGGACCGGCTCGGCGAGGGCATCGAGCGTGCGCCCGATCCACGCCTCCACGGCGGCGATCGCCTCGGGGACGACCGCGTCGAGCCGCTCCAGAAAAGCGTCCGGCCTGAAGGTCGAGAGCTGCGCGCCGGGCGCCGGGAGGGCCAGGAGGCGCACCGCCCGGTCGTCGTGGGGAAGAGGAAGCGCGATCTCGCCCGCGCGCAGGGTGGCGAGGCGGCGGCGGCGACCGGCCCGCCCGGGACGCTCGACGTAGAGCTCGGCCCTGCCGGCCTCGACCCGCAGGCCTTGGCCGACGACCATGACGGCCTCGTCGGCGGCCCTGCCGGCGCCCGTGGCGCCGGCGGTCCGCTCGGGGAACTCAAGCAGCACGGATCAGCTCCGCGTAGGGGCCGGCCTGCCCGTAGAGCGCGTCGTGCGTGCCGCGCTCGACGATCCGGCCGCGGTCGAGCACCAGGATCTCGTCGCAGTCGCGGATCGCGCTGAGCCGGTGGGTGACCAGGATGAGGGTGCAGCCGCGCCGGCGCAGGTTGTCCAGGATCTGCGCCTCGGTCACCGCGTCGAGGGCGCTCGTCGCCTCGTCGAGCACGAGGATGCTGGGCTTGAGCGCCAGGGCCCTGGCGATCTCCAGGCGCTGCGCCTGCCCGCCCGACCAGTTGGCGCCGCCCTCGCTCACGGCCGCGTCGTACCCGCCGGGACGCGCCGCGATGACCTCGTGGAGCCCGGCGTCCCGCGCCGCCGCGACGATCGCGCGCTCGTCGATCCGCGGGTCCCAGAGGGAGAGGTTGTCGCGCACGCTCCCCTCCATCAGCACGACGGTCTGGTCGACGTAGGCGATGGAGGCACAGCGCACGCCCTGCGGGATTCCCGCGGCGGGCAGGCCGTCGAAGCGGATGCTGCCCTCCCACGGCTCGGCGAGCCCGACGATCAGGCGTGCGATCGTGGACTTGCCGCTGCCGGACGGACCGACGAGCGCGATGCGGGCGCCCGGAGCGACCGCGACCGAGAAGCCCTCGACGAGGGCCGGGTCGAGCGGGTTGTAGCCGAAGGCGAGGTTCTCGATCGCCACCGTTCCCGACAGGCGCCGGGGCGGCACGGCCGCGCCGTCCCCGGCGGCGTCCGGGCCGGAATCGGGCGCGGCGCGGCGGTCGAGCGGGTATCGCAGCACGTCGTCGACGCGCTCCATCGCGACGCGCAACTCGCGCATCCCGGAGGCGATGCCGACGAGGCCGTTCACCTGAACGAGGAAGCTCGCCAGCACGGACTGGAACGCCGCCAGGGTGCCGACCGTGATCAGCCCGTCCATGGCGCGCAGGCCGCCGACGCCGAGGATCGCCGCCACGGTCAGGGCTCCGAGCGCCGCCGGGATCACGCCGAGCATCTGGAGCGGCACCTGCATCCGGTGCAGCGCGTTCATGGTGCGCGCCTGGGCATTGGCCCAGCGGTCGAGGAAGTCGTCCTCGGACGCGGTCGCCTTGAGCGTCTCGATGGATTGGATGCCGGTGATCGAGAGGCTGCCGAGCCGAGCCTGCTCGCGCATCACCGCGCGCGCCGCGTCCTCCTGGCGCCGGGCCACCAGACGGACGAACACGACGTTGATCAGGGCGAGCCCGAGCCCGATCGTGGCCAGGACCGGGTCGTAGAGGGCCATGAGGCACCCGTAGAACACGGTCGCGAGCCCGGTCACCAGCAGGGCGGAGACCTGGCTGCCGATCAGGTCGCAGGCCCGCTCGGTCGTCGCCAGCCGGCTCGCGACGTCGCCGGCGTGGCGCTGGGCGAAGAAGCTCGGCTGGAGCCGCAGCAGGTGCCAGGTCAGGCGCAGGCCGAGCGAGACCCCCAGCTTCCACTGGAGCCGCGCCAGGACGTGGCCCTGCAGCCAGCCGAGCAGGCCGCTCAGCACGGCCGCGAAGGCGAGGCCGAGGAGCAGCGGCCGGATCCAGTCGGTCAGGTGATCGAGCAGGATGTCGTCGACGAAGATCTTGGTCGCGGCCGGCACGAAGACGCCCGGCGCCAGCGCCGCCGCGCCGGCGAGCACGAGGAAGGCCACGGCGCCGCGGGAGGTGGCGAGCCCCTCGCGCACCGACCGCCAGGCGTTCGGGCGCAGGCCCGACCGCACGAAGTCCGGACCCGGCGCCATCGTCAGCATCACGCCGGTGAAGGCGCGGTCGAACTCCTCGTGCGTGACCGTACGGGGTCCGGTCGCCGGGTCGTTGAGGTGGACGACGCGGCGGTCCACGCCCTCCAGCACCACGAAGTGGTTGAACTCCCAGAACAGGATCGCGGGCAGCGGCTTGCCGGCGAGCTTGGACGGCTCGGTGCGCCAGCCCTCGGCCGTCAGCCCGTAGGTGCGGGCCGCCCGCACGATGTTGCGGGCCTTGCTGCCGTCCCGCGACACGCCGCAGGCGACGCGCAGCTCCTCCAGGGGAATCCATCGCCCGTGATGGGCGAGCACCATCGCGAGGCACGCAGCACCGCACTCGGCGGCCTCCATCTGGAGGATCGTCGGCACCCGGGCGCGGGCCGTTCGGGGGAAGCGCCGCTCGGGCGTCGTGCTCATCCGCCCGCTCACACGCCGGCGAGCCGGCGCAGGGCCGGGACGAACAGGCGGATCGGCGGCCCGGATTTCACCGTGACCTGACCCTCGACCAGGGTGGTCGAGGCGAGAACGACCTCGTCGCCGCGCCGGGACGTCCAGGCGTAGCTGTCGGGGCCGCCCGCGCCGGGATTGAGCCGCACGACGAGCTGGAGCGGCGGGCCGCCGCGCGTGAACAGGCGGGCGAGGTCGGGGTTGCCGAGGCGCTGGGCGATGGCGCTCTCGTTCTCGGGGCTCTCGTCGACCTGGATGACGGTGCCGACGAGCGTCCCGTACTCCTCCTTCCGGGCGACGGAGGGCGACAGGCGCACCTCCATGCCGAGCTTGACCGCCTTGCCGCTGTCGGCCGGCACGTAGAGCAGCGCGTCGAGGCGCGGACCGCCCTGCTCGATCACCATCAGCTTCTGCCCGGCCGCGACGAGGGCTTGGTCGCCGGCCTCGTTGGTCGTGACGACGCCGTCGGCGCGCGCCACGATGGTGGTCGCGAGGCGCTCGCTCAGATGCGCCTGGGCGCGCTGTCCCTCGGCGTCGCGGATCTGGCGGTCCATCGCCGCGAGGTCCTGGTCGGACCGGTGCCGGAGGGAGAGGAGCGCGGCCTCGAGCGAGAGCAGGTCGGTGCGGGCCCGCGAGATGGATTCGCGCGCCGCGAACAGCCGCTCGCGGGCCTCGATCACCCGGTCGGCCTGCGTCAGACCCTTCGCGAGCAGCTGCTCGCGGTGCTCCAGCAGCACGAGCAGCTCGCGCACCCGCGCCTCGCCGAGCCCGATCGTCTCCTGCAGCGCCTCGCGCTTGCGCCGCGCCGCCGCAGTCTCCTTGCCGATCTGGTCCTCGAGCCGCTCGGCGAGGGCGGCGCGCTGGGCCGCGAGCTGGTTCACCCGCCCGTCGACGTCGGCGAGCCGGGCCGCGTCCTCCGGGGCGCTGAGCCGGGCGAGGAGATCGCCCTTCCTCACGGTATCGCCGCGCTGGCGGTAGCTCTCGATCCAGCCGGACTTGGGGGCGTGGACGCTGACGAAGGCCCCGCCGGCCGGGACCAGCAGGCCCTGGCCGCTGACGGTCGTGCGGTAGCTGCCGAAGACCGACCATCCGAGGCAGCCGCCGATGACGACCAGGGCGACGCTCAGGGCCGCCCAGCCGAGCGGCGAGGTCACCTCCACCATCTCGTCGAGCCGATCGGGGGCCGCCACGCCGGCAAGTGCTTCCTGACGGTAGATGGTTGTTGACATCGACTGTCCGGCGCAAGCACAAACTGATAGAATATGGCCGTAACAGTCTTTTGCTAACAAAGCGTTAGCTGGATATCAGTCCGGAATGGCTATATTCCTGATCGACATCGACTCTCGCTTACCGGGCGATTGCCTTCATTCGACATCCCGCGTCTGCGAAAAAGCCGGCTGGATGCCCGGATGCCGGCAGACCCGGTGCGGGATCGACGGTGTCGACGCTGCCGGCCGGGTGCCCGGATGATCGCGGGCGGCACAGGCCTCCCTTCGCAGGCCGCCCGCCGATCCCCGTCGCAGGCGAACTCGTTCGCTGCGTCACGCCTTCCTCTCGGTGATCGGACGTCGCGGGCAGGTCCGGGCGGCTCGAGGCCCGGCGATTCACCGATCCAGAGGGATTGCCTGGCTAGTGTCCCCGGCACGATCACGTCCCAGGTGCTCCCATGATCCTCGGTTTCTGGCTCGACCTGCCGGTCTGGTTGGTGTTCGCCCTGCTGGCGGCCTACGTCTTCGGGGTCTGCGGGGTGATCAGCCTCGTGACGAACCTGTCCTGGACCCGGCCCTGGATCGGCAAGCTGAGCATCGGGATCGCGCCGACCTACATCGGCGTGCTCGCGGTGCTGCTCGCGCTCCTGACCGGGTTCGTCGCCAACGATGCCTGGGAGCGCCAGCGCGCGGCCTCACGCGTGGTCCAGGCCGAGCGCGCCCACGCCCTGGCCGCCTACGATCTCAGCCACGCCGCGGCTCCGGACATGAGCGACCTGCGCAAGGCCCTCGTCGGCTACCTGGACGCGGTGATCGACGCCGAGTGGCCGGCCATGGCCGACACCGGCCGCGGCGCCCCGCAGGCCGGCGCGGCGCTGGCGCGCCTCCTCGAGACGGCCGCCGATCCCCGGACCGGGACGGAGGCTGGCCAGGCCGTGCAAACGTCGCTGCTGACTGCCGTGCTGGGGTTACGCTCGGCACGGGGCGAGCGCCTCGCCCTCGTCGCCTCGGAGCAGGACGAGACGAAGTGGCTGACGCTGATGGTGCTGGCCGGGCTGACGATGATCTCGATCGGCCTCGTGCACTGGGAGCGGCCGCTCGCGCAGGCGACCACCCTGATCCTCTTCGCCGCCGCGATGGTCACGACGCTCGGCGTCATCGCCCTGCACGAGAGGCCGTTCGACGGGCCGCTGGCGTTGAAGCCCGAGCCCCTGAGGCTGGCGCGCAGCGTGGTGGTCGCGGGCACCCGGTGAGCGGCGGCCCGCACGGGCTGCCGCTCGTCGTCCCGTGACCACCAGCCTTCAGAACCGTACCTGCATCCGGGCGGTGCCGGTCTGCGACAGGTAGCGGTCGCCGACATGGGCCTGGTACTCGCCGGTCAGCTCGATGCCGTTGCCGAGCCCGATCTGGAAGCCCAACCCGGCCTCGCCGAGCTGGTCCGGGATCCGGGAGGACGTGGCGAAGGCCCCGAGCCCGCCGGAGCCCCGGAAGCTCGCGATCCCGGTGAAGTGGTCATCCGACAGCAGCGTCACCCCGAGGGTGCCGTAGGGGCGGATCCAGCGGCCGGCATCGAGGTCGATCCGGCCGCCGATCTCGACGTTCGGGCTGAACGCCACCAGGGTCTTGGCGAGGCTGCCGACGTCGAGGTTGAAGGCCGGTGCGCCGGTCTCCGAGTAGGCCGGGCTGTGCGCGTAGAGCACGTCGAGGTCGGCGTAGGGTTTGACGTACCAGTCGCCGAACAGGAACTGGTAGCTCGCCCGCAGCCGGCCGCCGGCGGTCAGGACCTCGGACTTGCTGCGAGCCAGCCAGGTGTCGCCGCCGATGCCGATCGCCCGCACGTTGGTCTGCCACGAGTAGCCGAGATTGGCCGAGGCCGCGAGGAGCCAGGGGCCGACCTGATGCTTGAGCGCCAGCGAGAGGTCGCCGGCATCGCTGACGTTGCCGGTGATGCGGTCCGATCCGCTCTGGCCAGCGCGGGTATAGGCCCCCGAGAGGCCGAAGAACCAGTCCGGGCTGAACTCGGTCTGGAGGCCGCCCTGGTAGCTCAGGGCGGTCTGGCGGTAGCCGCTCTCCTCGGCCGACGAGAACAGGCTGGTGCGGGTGCCGGTGATCCGGCCCCACACGCACTCGCCCTCGCGCAGGAGCGTGCCGGTGCCGACGAAGGCCGGGCAGCTCATCGCCCGCTTCAGCCCGGCGCGCGTGTCGAGGGTGCGGTCGGTCAGCACGTACTGGTTGGCTTCCGGGGTGATCTCGTCGAGCGCGTCGGCGTAGCTGGCCGTGGTGCCGACCTTGAGGAACTGGGCGAACCGCCCCTGGGCGCCGGCCGCGCTGACCGTCCAGTCGTTCTGGAGCGCCTGGGCGACCGCCCGCTGGTCACTGGTCAGGACCATATCGCTGGGCGCGGTGAAGTTGGCCTGCGGGCTCAGGGCGAGCGTGGTGCCGGCCTGCACGATCGCCCAGCTGATCGGGATCGACCCGGGCTGGATCACCGTGCCGGAGGCCGTCGCGCTGGTGTCGCCGAGGCTCTTGGCCGTCAGGAAGGTGTACTGGCCCGGCAGAAGCCCGCCGATCACGTTCGGCTGGACCACGCCGCCGAGCGTGGCCGCGCCGCTGACGACGAGCAAGTCGCTGCGCAGGGCGCCGTCCCGCGCGGTCGGCGCGACGTCGACCAGCAGGCGACCGCCCGCGAGCTGGCGGAACTCGCCGGTGATCGTGGTGCGGGCGAGCGTGCCGACGCCGCCGATGTCGAGGACGGCATGGTTGAGCACCTGGCCCGTCGCCCCGACAGCGATGATGCCGTCCGGCCGCGTGCGCAGGAGGGCGCCGTGCCAGTCGCTCGCACCGTTCTCGACCCGGTCGACGCCTGAGGCGCCGGCGCCCTTGAGGTCGATGTCGCCCAGGATGGTGCCCCGGTTGACGACGCGATCGTCGGCGAACGAGCCGACGATCGCCCGGTCCGAGGCCGCCCGGACCACCGCCCGCTCGTCGATGGTGATCGTGTTGCCGCCGCCGCCGTCGATCCGGATCGCCGCCCCGGCGCCGCTGCCGCCGGCGACCAGCCCCTTGGCCGTGACGGAGATCGCGCCTCCCGCCCGGCCGGGATCCAGGGTGCCGTCGGTCTGCTGGACGCCGCTCTGGGCGAAGATCGCGTAGGCGTCCCGGCCCAGCGCCTCGATCGTGCCGGCGCTCGTGATGGTGATGTCGCCGCCCTTGCCCTTCGACAGGGCTCGGCCCTTCGGCGGCTCCGCCGCGGCCGAGGTGAGGCCGGAGAGCTGGACGATGAGCCCGCCGCCGCCGCCGAGGCTCTGCGCGTAGAGGCCGTGCGCCTGCTCGCCGCTGGTCCGGATCGCGGCGCCGCTCTCCACGGTGGCGGTGATCGCGCCGCCGCTGCCGCTCGAACCCTCCCGCAGCAGGAACGGGATCGCGTAGCCCATCGCCTGGTGGGCGCCGGCATAGCCGCCGCCGCCGCCGATCGATTGCAGCATCACGGCCGTCGCCGCGTCGCCGGACGTCGTCACCGAGGCGCCGCTCCCCAGCGTCGCGGTGATCCGGCCGCCGTCGCTGGCCGTGCCGCCCGCACCCCCGCCGCCGAACGTGTACTTGGAGCCGCCCGGGCCGGCCGCGGCCTCCGCGGTCCCGCCGCCGCCGCCGATGCTCTGCGCGAAGAGGCCGAAGGCGCCGAAGCCGGTCGTGGTGACCGCGCCGCCCTGCGTCACCGTCACGGTGCCGCCCTGGCCACCGCCGCCGCCGGAGCCGCCCAGGGTGACGGCGTAGGAGTTCTTGGGAACGGATCCGGACGGCTCGGGCTCGGCGATCCGCTCGATCCCGAGCGCCGACATCAGCGCCGTCACCAGGGCCGCGGCCTCGCTGTCGGACTTCTCCGCGGCGGCCTTGTTGGTCTCGCTCGCCGGGACCGGCTTCGCCACCGGGGCCACGAAGGCGCCGCCGCCGCCGCCGACGCTCTGGGCGACGATGGCGTGCGCCGCGACCCCGGCGGTCACGACCCGGCCGGTATTCGTGATCGTGACGTCGCCGCCCTTGCCGCCCTCGCCTCCGTTGCCGCCGACCGTGAGGTTGAAGCTGCGCGTCTCGTCCTTGCCGTCGCCGCCCGGCTTAGCCCCGCCGGCCAGCGTCGCCGCGACGCCGCGGCCACCGCCGCCGCCGACACTCTGGGCCGAGAGGCCGTAGGACATGTCGTCCGCCGTCACGACGGTGCCGCTGTTGACGATCGCGACCGTGCCGCCGTCGTTGCCCGAGCCGCCCTTGCCGCCGAGCGTGCCGGAGACGTTGGTCTTGTTCGCCGCGACCGCGAAGGCGAGACCGCCCTGGCCGCCGCCGCCGCCGACGCTCTGGGCGTCGATGCCGTAGGCGAGCAGCCCCTGCGTCGCGATCGATCCGGCATTGGTGACGCTGACGCCGCCGCCGACGCTGCCCTGGCCGCCGTCGCCGCCGACGCTCAGCGTGGCCGAGAGGTCGGGCAGCTTCACGCTGCTGTTCTTCTGCTCCTTCAGGTAGTCCGACGCGCTCTTGCTGTAGGATTGCAGCGCCTTGCCGAAATCGGAATTCTTGATCGTGCTGGCGAGGCCCTTGTAGGTGTCGGTGTCCTTGATGTCCTTGAGGAACTGATCAAGGGCCTCCTTGTCGTCCTTGTTCTTCTTGTCGGCCGCCCACGTCTCGTAAGCCTTGATGCCGATCGCCTGCTTGATCTGGGCCCAGATCGTCCCGACCGCGTCCGGCATCGCCTCCTTGCGGGCCGACACGCTGCCGCCGCTGCCGCCGCCACCGCCGATGCTGCGGGCGACGATACCGTGCGCGCCGTCGCCGGAGGTCTCGATCCGGCTGCCCGCCACGGTCTCGACCGTGACGTTGCCGCCGCGGTTGCCGACGCCGCCGGCGCCGCCGAGCGTGAGCTTGAGGTCGAGCTTGCCCGTGGCGGCGCCCTGGACCTCGCCGCCGGTGCCGCCGCCGCCGCCGACGCTCTGCGCCACGATGCCGGCCGCGCTGGAGCCGGAGGTGCGGATCGTGCCGTGGTTCGTCACCGCGACGTCGCCCCCGACGCCGCCGCGCCCGCCCCGGCCGCCGACCGTCAGGCTCAGCGCCGCGTTGTCGGCGAGAGGCAGCTTCTTGAGCAGGGAATCGACGGTCTTGTCGAAGGCGAAGCCCGCCCCGCCGAGCGTCGTGGCGTCGCCGCCGGTGCCGCCGCCACCGCCGACGCTCTGCGCCAGGATGCCGGTGGCGAGGGCGCCCCCGGTCTCGACCAGGCCGTGATTGACCACTTTGACGCTGCCGCCGTTGCCGCCGCCCTGATCCGCGACGTCGATCGGGTTCTCGAGCTTAATGGCGCCGTTCTCGTCGAGCTGGATGCGGCCGTTCCCGTCCAGCAGCGGCTTGAGCTGCGGGCCGCCCCCGATCGCGGCCGTGAGGGTGATGTTCTGGCGCAGGCTGAGCGCGTTGCCGACCGCCGTCGCGCCGCCGCCATCGCCACCGCCGCCGCCGGTGCTCTGTGCCTGGATCCCGAAGGCCGAATCGCCCGAGGTCCGCACGGTGCCCCGGTTGACGATCTCGGCCTTCGCCCCGTCGCCGCCCTTGCCGCCGGTGCCGCCGAGCGCCGAGACCGCGGCGACCGCCGCCTGGCCGGGCGGCGCGACGGCGAGGGCGTAGCCCGCCGCGTCGCCGCCGATGCCGCCGCCGCCGCCGACGCTGAGCGCCCGCAGGCCGACGGCCCTGGCGCCGAAGGTCGTGACGGTGCCGTCGTTGGTCACGCTCGCCTCGGCCCCGTTCCCGCCCTCGCCGCCGGTCCCGCCGATCGCGGTGGTGATCGCGATGCTCGGCAGGGACTGGCCGTTCGGAAGGACCAGGGGGATCGCGATGGACTTGGCGTCGTCGAGGCCGCCGACACCGCCGCCGCCGCCGATGCTGAGGGCGCTGAGGCCCGCCGCCGCGAGGCCGGCGGTGGTCACGACCATGCCGTTCTCGATGCGCGCCTCGCCGCCGTTGCCGCCGCTGCCGCCGCTGCCGCCGACCGATCGGGCATAGGAGATCCCGAGACCGCCGGCGACGCCCCTGGCTTCGCCGCCGACGCCGCCGCCGCCGCCGACGCTCTGGGCCAGGACCGCGGTCGCGCCGGCCCCGAACGTCTCGATCCGGCCCGCCAACCCTGAGACATAGGCCTTGCCGCCGTCGCCCCCGCCGCCGCCGCCGCCGCCGAGGGCGACCGCCGCGAAGGCGCCCGCGATCGAGGTGGCGCCGCCGGCGCCGCCGCTGCCGCCGACGCTCTGGGCGAGGATGCCGAAGGCGTCGGCTCCCTCGGTCAGGACCACGCCGCCGTCGTTGACGACGCTGGCCAGCTTGCCGGAGGCGCCCCTTCCGCCCGTGCCGCCATTGCCGAAGAAGAGCCCGAACGACCCCCCGCTCTCGCCGCCGCCGCTCGCGCCGCCCGCGACGTCCAGGGCCGCGAGGGGCAGGGCCGAGAGCGCGTTGCCGCCGCCGATGCTCTGGGCGACGAGCCCCGTCGCGCCCTTGCCGCGGGTGGTCACGAGGCCCCGGTTGGTGAGCGTGACGTCGCCGCCCGGGGCCGCCGCGCCGCCGCTGCCCCCGGTGCCGAAGGCCTTGCCGCCGCCCTTGCCGCCCGGGCCGCCGACCGATTGCGCCACGATTCCGAGGGCGTAGGCGCCCGTCGTGCTCACGCTGCCGTCGTTGACGACCTCGACCTGGCCGCCGTCGCCGCCCCGGGCGCCCGGATAGCCTCCCCCCGTGGTATCCTGGATGCCGCCATTGCCGCCGAGGCTCTGGACCAGCACCCCGAGGGCGTAATTGCCGGAGGTGGCGATCCGGCCGGCATTGTCGAGGCTGGCCTTGCCCGCGGCTCCGCCAGGCGTCGCGTAGTGGCCGCTATAGGCATCGTTCCCCTTGCGCGATCCCGCGCCGCCGAGGGACTCGACGAGCACGGCGGTCGCCCGCTCGCCGGCGGTCTCCACCCCCGCACTCCGCGTCAGCTGCAGCCGGGCCTCGCCGCCCAGGCCGCCGCGCCGCAGCAGGGCCGCGTCACTGTCGCTGCTCCCGCCGTGACCGGCATTGCCGCCGGCGGAGGTGACGCGAAGGCCCTGGAACGCGGTGCCCTGCGTGATGATCGAGGACGACAGGGTCATGGTGACGGTGCCGGCATCGCCGCCGCCGCCAGGCGTCATCTGCCCGTCGCCGCCGGCGCCGCCGCGGGAATAGACCCAGAACCGGGGAAGCTGTGCCGTCTGGTTTCCGGCCCCGACGAGCGCCTCGGTCAGCGTCACGAAGACCGGGCCGCCGCGGCCGCCGACGCTCCCGGCCCTCCAGTTCGCCCCGCGCTCGTACCCGTCGCCGCCCGCACCGCCGATGGACCCGGCCGCGATGGAGGCGGCAGGATTCTTCGCCGCCGCCCCGGTGTCGACGTCGGGGAGGCTGAGGCCGCCGCCGTCCTTGCCCGGCGTGCTGTCGTGGCCGAGCGTCCCGAAGAAGTTGATGAGCCAGTCATCGGCCCGCTCCCCGTTGTCGCCGCGCACCACCACCGGGGTTGGCCGCTCGGCCGCAGCGGCGCCCGACGGCATCGCGCCCATCGTCAGCGCCATGCTGCTGACCCCCGTCAGGAGCGCGATGGCCCTCCCCGGCCGCGTCCTGCCAGGGCGGAGCGCAGCGAGCGGGGCGTGAGCGGACGGCATCGGGAGAACTCCTCGTCGGGCGGGACGCCACCCGGGTGGGCCGACCATGCGCGAGCGGACGCGAACGAACGCAGGCACGGGCCTGTCCGGCAACCGGACACGGGCGCGAAACTCGACGGTCAGGCTTCCGACAATATGGTTAACAAGTATTTAAACCTTCGATATCACGACGACTCACTGAAGCGTCCGTGTCACAGCATAAAATATATTTACAAGCCCCTGCGCGTGCCGCCTCGCCCAACTCGAAACAAAAACCCAATCAGAACGGCAAACTTGCGATCGCTGACCAAGTCGATATGCAGTCACGAGGAGCGATCCGCGCCCTTCCCGCCGCGGCGCACCGCCGGACGACGACCTTCGAAGGGCTGGTCTCGACGGATCGTCTTTGGAGGGCCGGGCACCGGCACTGCGTCGCCCGTGACGCGCCAGCAGCGCCGACGCCGCCGCCTCGGGCTCGACCGGGATGCCGCGCCGGCAGGCGCGGTGATTCCCGAGGCACGGCCTGTCACGGATGCAGGATGCCGACGAGGTGGAACACGTCGTCGATGGTGAGCGGCTTCCAGCCGAGCAGACGCCTGAGGAGCGCGTAGCCCGCGCAGAGCGCGACGGCGCAGCCGATGAGGGCCAGCATGAAGGCGGCGACCTGCCCGGTCACGAGCCCGACCACGGCCGCGACGATCGCGGTGGTGACGACGATGATGCGGCCCGGGTGCTGCGGGCCGGCTCCGACGGACTCTGGCATCGCTGTGATCTCTCCAAATCGCGATCGGCGGCCGCGGCGACCGGAGTCGCGCGGCGTCACGGTCCAGCCATCGGACCGAAGCGGAAACATGGCCTGTATTTAACCGCGACACTTGTCGCGATCCCACGCGGTCTTGCGGTGGCGGGCCGACGCCTCGTCCGTTCAGGTTACTGATCTGTCGCAATTTCTCGTCGCGGAACCGGCAGCCGATGCTGCGAAGCCTGCTTTAGGGGACGGGACGAGTTCCCCATCCGTCCCCGCTTCTCGAGACGGAGGTGGAAGCTCGGCTGATCTCCGCCTCGCGATCGGCGCACCCGCGCCCGATGCCGCGATCTCCCCCGCAGGACGGCCGGGAGCGCGACCCGAGCGGGAGCCTCCGGAAGCCCGTTAACAAAGTCATCACGCAAGTGGTGAAACGTGCGCGCCGCTGCACGCCGCTTCGAAGACATTGGGCCATGGCCGAACTGCTTCCCTCCCCGCCCGGCCATCCATGCTCCGGGGCGGCCGAAACCCGCCGCGGCCGTGAGGGCGACGACGTGCGGACCACGCCCCTGTGGATGCTCCTCGTGGGGCGCGCGGCGGTGCGCCGGCACGCGAACCTCTTCCTTGCCGCGGGTCTCGTCTGGGCGGCGCTGGGCATCCTCGTCGTGATCGACTCCCTCGACGGGGCGCTCCACGTTCCGGATCGCTGGTTCGGCGTCCTGCTCCTCGCCGAGGGCGTGGGCTCGCTCGTCGCCGGAATGACGGCCATGGGCGCCGCCCGCCGGCTGCGCCTCCTCAAGGGCGGCCTGCTGCTGGCGATGGCCGTCCTGATCGTGGCGTCCACGCGCCACAGCACCTTCCTGCTCGCCATGATCTTCGGCACCGCCTTCCTGGTCGACGGCGCGGTCCGGATCGTCATCGCGTGCCTGCTCAAGTTCTCCGGATGGCGGATCTCCGTCGCCCTCGGCGCCCTGGGCGTCGCGTTCGGCCTCTTCCACCTGCAGCCCTGGCCGACCTGGTACGCTGGCACGGTGGGATATTGCCTCGGGATGTTCCTGATCCTCAGCGGGGCACGGTTCGCGCTGGCCGGCCGGCGCACGAGGCGCATGGCCGCGGAACCCGCCGCAGCGTCCTCCGCGTCGGCATCCGACAGCCTGACGGTCTACGTCTGGACCCCGACCGGCAATGCCACGACGCCGGCCCGGCAGCGGCTGATCCGGCGATACATCGCCGCCGTCAACGCGCGCGGCGTGATCTCCACCGGGCACGCCGCCCTCGCGCAGGGCGACGACCTCTACATCAGCCACTATCCGGCGGTGGAGATCGACCGCTCGCCCGCCAATCTGCGCTCCAGCCTGCGGGCCGGCCCCGAGAACGACGTGCCGGGCCGCTTCCTGCCCTCCTACGCGTCCGAGGCTGCCGATTGGTGCGAGGCGACCGTCACGGTCACGCTCACGGGCATCTCCGCGCCGAATCTCCGCGCGTTCTGGGAGAGCTACCGCCGCGACTCCACCTACAACTTCATCGGCCGCAACTGCTCCACCACGGTGGCTCGCGCCTTGGACGCCGCCGTGGAGGGCGCCTTCGCACGCACGGGGCACCCCTGGCGGCGCCTCGCCAAGGCCTCGACGACGCCCGAATTCTGGGCCGCCGCCCTGTTGCGCAACAGGGCCGCGGCGATGACGTGGACGCCGGGTCTGATCCTGGACTACAGCCGCGCCCTCAGCGCGCTCCTCGATCCCGTCTCGCCGGTGCCGAGCATCGCGTGGCGGGAGGTCGGGCGCGGTCTCGTCCGCAACCTGCGCAGCGGGCCGATGGCCGAATGGTACCGCATCGCGAGACGCCGGCCGGTCCCGCGCACCGGACCGACGGAGGCGTGAGGGCGGCGGCCGGCCCGGCGACCGGGGGGCCGCTCCGGTCGAGGGGATCAACCGCGGAGGGCGGCCGCTTCGCTCACGGCCGTCCGGGCTCGCCGCCCGCCCGGGTCCGCCCGGCATCGAGATCGGTGGCGATCGCCTGCATCACCGCGAGGGTCTCCCGCTCGTCCTGCTCGGCGCCGTGATCGCTGAGCTTCACGATGACCGTGCCCGTGCTGCGGTTGACGTAGACGTACTGCCCGTAGACACCGATCGCCGAGATGTCGTCGTCGTCCCCGCCCGGGGCGTGCCACCATTGCGCGGAGTACTGCCAGCCGTCGACCGTGCGCCGGGCCGGCGTCGCGATCCGCTCGATCCAGCGCGCTGGGACGATGCGGGTGCCGCCCGCGCGCCCCTGGTCGGCCACGAGGAGCCCGAGGCGGGCGAAGTCCCGCGCGGTCGCGTTGATGCAGCAGAACGCCTTCTCGACGCCGCCGGTCCGGTCGAGGTTCCAGGTCGCCTCGGCCTGGGCGCCCATCGGCTTCCAGATCCGCTCGGAGAGCAGGTCCGCCAGGGGCTTGCCCTCGACCCGCGCCAGGATCAGGCCGAGCACCTCCGTGTCGATGCTGCGGTAGCGGCCCTCGCTGCCCGGCTTGAAGGCGAGCTGCGCGTGGTCCCTCACGAAGGCCGTGATGTCCCGGGTCAGGTACATCCCGGCCGTGCCCGTCAGGGGGTGACGGGGATCGTAGTTCTCCGGCACGGCGAGCCCGCTCGTCATGTCGAGGAGGTTGCGCACGGTGATCTTCCCGAACACCGCGGCGGAGCGCAGCTCGGGCAGGAGGTCCGAGACGCGGTCGGTCTCGGAGAGCTTGCCCCGCGCCACGGCCGATCCGACCAGCAACGAGACGACGGATTTCGCCACCGACCATGACGGGAACAGCGTCGCCGGTCCGGTCCCCCGACGGTGCCACTCGTGGACCACGACGTTGTCCTGCACCACGAGGAAGGCGTTGGTGTGCGTCGCCTCCAGCATCGTGGCGAGGGGGACCGCCCGCCCCTTCCAGTCGACGCGATCGAGGATCGGGCGCGGCCTGAACGGCAGGGCGCTGGCCTGCGCGGGCGCCTGCACGACGCGACTCGGGAACCACGTGCCGACCGCCGAGGGCTCCACGACCGCGAGGACCGCGAGGGTCACGGGATCGGGGACGTCGATCACCGCGGTCACGGCCCAGGCGCAGCCCGCGGCCAGGGCCGCGCCGATCGCCGTGCCCGCGAGCCATCGGCGGGCGGGCTTCATGCGGAGGGACGGCTCGGGAAGCGTGGGCGACAGAGACATGTCGAAGTGATGTCGCTCCGGACCCTGAAGATTCCCTTGATGCGGTCAGGGCTGCCCGCACGCCGGAGCGCGGAATCCTTGCGGATGCGGGCGCGGTCGTGAGCCGGACGTCCGGGCCGGTCCGCGGCGTGGAAAAGATTCATCTGTTTCGCGGAGAACCCTGACTCGATGGCTCCTCAGGCGCGCGACCGTCATTTCTCCAAGGAAGTGCTGGACATGAACCCTTTCCTGACTCTCGGTCTCGCGATCGGCGCCGAGGTGACGGCGACCCTCGCCCTCAAGGCTGCGGACGGTCTCACGCGTCCCGTTCCGACCATCATCGTGGTTCTCGGGTACGGCACCGCCCTGTGGCTGATGTCGACGAGCATGGACATGCTGCCGATCGGGGTCGTCTACGCGATCTGGGCCGGCATCGGCATGGTGGGCGCCGCGCTCGGCGGCGTCTGGCTGTACGGCGAGCCGCTCAACACGACGCTGCTGGTCGGCATCGCGGTCGTCGCCGCGGGCGTCACGATCCTGGCCGTCGGACAGGGCCAGCATTGAGGGACCGATCCCGACCATTCGGCGACAGCCCCACGCCGCGGGCGCTACGCATTCCGGCCGTTCGGACACTGCCGAACCCGACGGCCCGCCGCATCGTCGAAGCTCATGAATCGCGACTACGAGCCGGACAAAAAGCATCCTTCCGACGGACTCCGTAAAGCGTGCCGGCAGGAAATGCCTGCAATTCACCATGCAGTAAGATGTCGCCGCCATGCCAGGACGGAGCAGGGCCCTTGCTTGGATCGAAGCGGCCTGGATCAGATCTCATGATGGTTCTTCCTTTCATCGGCCTCGCGGCAGCCGTCGCCACCATTCTGGCGGGACGGCGCGGCCTGGCCGTCGGCCTGTGGCTGGCCTCGCTCATCGGCACGCTGGCGCTGTTTGCCGCCCACGCCACCGACACGCTCCAGCTCAGCTTCTGACCGGATCGCGCACGATGACGCCCGCGCAAGCTCGAACTCTCAATGCCCTCGGGCTGCTCGGCTGCTGCGCCGTGCTCCTCGTGGCCTTCTGGTACCAGTTCCGCCTCGGCGAGGTGCCCTGCCCGCTCTGCCTCCTGCAGCGCGCCGCCTTCGCGGCGGCGGGGGTCGGGTTCGCGCTCGGCCTGCGGTTCGGCCCCAAGCCGTCGCATCACGCCATCACGATCCTGAGCGCCGTCGCGGGAGCCTTCATTTCCGCCCGACAGGTCGCGCTGCACATCGTTCCGGGCACGGGCAGCTACGGCTCGACGCTGTTCGGGCTGCATTTCTACACGCTCGCCCTGATCGCGTTCATCGCGCTGGTCGTCGCAGCCGCGGTCCTGCTCCTGCTGGACGGGACGTTCGGAGCCGAGGAACGCACAGGCAACAAGGGCATCGGAGCCTTCCCTCGGGCCTGCCTGCTGCTGTTCCTCGGTGTCATCCTGGCCAACGCCGTCTCGACGGTCGCGGAATGCGGCGGAGGCCTCTGCCCGGACGATCCATCGGGGTACCAAGCCCTCGACAACTGGCTCCGCACCCGCTCGGATCCGAGCTGAACACGGGACACGCTCGCGATGCGGCGTCGGGCCAGGATCGGGTCGCGGCCCAAATCCGAACCCGGAAGCCCCGACGACCGCCGCCATGATGGCCTGGGAGCCTGACCGGGAGGAACCCGGAGCCGAAGGTGCCTCATTGCTGGGATTGCGCCTGCTCAATGGACACCACGATCGCTTTCGCGTGGGGTCTTGTTGGCATGCCGACAAACCGTGCCAGGCGACGTTCTGCCGTCGGATGGTCGCGCTGGTCCGCGCCGGACGCGTCCGCCCGACCTCGTTCGCGGATCCAAGCCCTCAGTGAGCATCGACTGGCAAATTTTTATTATCCTCGGATAAAAAGGCAAGTCGATCGTGCGAAAACAGCGATCAATAGCGCAATCTTAAATTTTTTCGCTGTAAATATCTTAATAGATCGAAGACGCACGTTTTGATATTCGTCATGTTTCGCAACTTCATAGAATATCTTAAGTTCTTTCGCTGGGAGAATTAATTCTATATCATGTGTCATATCTGAAATAAAGAATTAATATAACTCAGAATCAACTCGCATCACCTCATCCCAGGACCATACACATTCATTTTGAACACGAACCATCTCATGGGGACCGATTAGCGGGCCATGAGCAACCTTCAAACTATGTTTGCGCATGGCTCTGACGAACAAACATGCGACGCGCTGTCCGAGAGCAGGCCCGAAATCTGACCAGCCAGTCGCAGGCAAAGGGCCTGTGCGACCGACAAATCTTAATTGTCATTATCAATGAAATTTGTGCTCTTTATCTTCAAATCGTATCATATTTATTGAAATAAATTCCCTATCATTATTATTTAGCAAAATCATTACGCGCCGACGCGCCTACGACGCGACACGTGATCTACACGATTTTTGACATGCTGGACGGACGCTTTTGTGTCACGGTGACCACTTACCCGGACAAGACGTTGCTCAGCACAGTTCGCGCCTGAGGACCTTGTCGGCGTTGTTTTTCGGGAGATTTGCCACGAAGCGGTAGTCCTTCGGACGTTTGAACCGCGCGATCTGCGACAGGCACAAGGCGTCGAGCTCGGGAGCGGTGATCTCGCATTCGCTCCGCACCACGACGAAGGCAACCGCCCTCTCGCCCCATTCCGGATCGGGCGTGCCGACGACCGCGGCCTCGGCGACGGTGGGATGTCTCATACCGTCGCGCTTAAGCATTGATGCGTGCGATGTACGGGAAGTTGGCCAGGGAGCAGACGCGCTCTGGCTCTGCCGCGAGTGCGTTCCAGGCGGTGCAGCTGGCGTCGAGGATTGCCTCATAGTCGTGGAATACGCGCGCGGAGAGGAAGCGCTCGCGTAGGTACAGCCAGATCCGTTCGACCGGGTTGAGCTTGGGCTGTAGGCGGGCAGCCGCACCAGTGTGATCCTCCCTCGGTTTCGCGGACACCTCTGCTATGCTCGTTACGGGCGGGGAAGGTGTTTGATGGCAAAGACACGACGCGAATTCACCCCCGAGTTCAAACGCGAGGCGGTCGCCCTGCTCGAGAGCAGCGGCCGGTCGCAGATGCAGGTCGCCGCGGAACTCGGGATCCAGCCCTCCATGCTGCGCCAGTGGCGAACCGTGCTGATGGACGGCTCCCCGCCAAAGCGACCCGCAGGCTTGCCGGGCCTCGCTCCTACGAGCCCGGTTGCCTCGCCGTCCGATCAGGCAGCTGAGATCGCCCGCCTGCGCCGCGAACTCGACCGGACGCGCATGGAGCGCGACGTGCTAAAAAAAGCGATCGGCATCTTCGCGGAGATGCCCAAGTGACGTTCGCCTTCATCGAGCAGCATGCGACCACCTCGCCGGTGCGTCTCATGTGCCGCGTGCTCGGAGTGT
>NZ_LABY01000101.1 GCF_001043975.1 Methylobacterium variabile | reverse complement strand
GGCCCGGCGCCACGGCGTTGACGTTCATGCCGTGCTCGGCGAGCTCCGTCGCCATCACCCGGGTGATGAGGTCGAGCCCGGCCTTGGCGGCACCGTAGGCGGTGCGGCCCTTGCCGCCGCGCTGGCCGGAGAGCGAGCAGATGTTGATGATCTTCGGGCGCACGCCCGGCCGCTTCTCCTGGGCGAGCATCAGCCGCGTGGCGGCCTGGGCGCACAGGAAGGCGCCCGTGAGGTTGACCCGGATCGTCTCCTCGAACTCCGCCAGGGTGACGTCGACGAAGGGCTTGTTGCCGCCGATCCCCGCGTTGTTGACCAGGATGTCGAGGCGGCCGTACCGCTCGGCGATGGTGGCGAAGCCGGCCGCGATGCTGTCGGGCTCGCCGACATCGATGCGAATCGTGTCGACCCGGGCGCCGGTCCCGCGCAGGGTCTCGGCCGCCGCCGCGGCGCGGCCGTCGTGCTTGTCGCTGACGATGACCGTCGCGCCCTCCGCCGCGAAGGCCTGGAGGGTGGCGAGGCCGATGCCCCGCCCCGAGCCCGTCACGAGGGCGACCCGTCCGTCCAGCTTCACGCCATCCTCCCGTTCGTCGTTGGTGCCGGCTTGGAGCGGCGTCAGCCGAGCTTGCCGGCCGCGGCCTCGAGCAGGCCCATGGCCTCGTCGCCGAACTTCTTGCGCCATTCCGCGTAGAAGCCGCTCTTGCGCAGCTCGTCCTTGAAGGGTGCGGTGTCGACGTCGTTGAAGGCAAGCCCCTTCGCGACCAGCTCCTCGCGCAGGGAGGCGTTGAGCCGGGCCACGTCCTTGCGCTCCTCCAGGCAGGCGGCATCGACGTTGCGGGCGAAGACGTCCTTCAGCTCGGCCGGCAGCTGGTTCCAGGCGCGGCGGTTGATCAGGAACCACCAGCCGTCCCACATGTGGTTCGTCACCGAGCAGTACTTCTGCACCTCGTAGATCTTGGCGGTATTGATGATCACCGGCGGATTCTCCTGCCCGTCGACGACCTTCGTCTGCAACGCGGAATAGACCTCGGCGAAGTTGAGGCTGGTCGGGGCGGCACCGAGCGAGCGGAACAGCGAGGTCCACAGCGCGCTGACCGGAACACGGATCTTCAGTCCCTGAAGGTCCTTCGGCTCCTTGATCGGCCGCACGCTGTTGGTGATCTGCCGGAAGCCGTTGTCCCAGATCTTCTCCATGACGACGAAGCCGGCCTTCTCGATCTGGCCGCGCAGGTGCTGGCCGAACGGCCCGTCCATGCCGCGCCAGACCGCGTCGTAATCCGGGAAGGCGAAGCCGAGGCCGTAGATCGACGAGGTCGGGATGATCGTCGAGAGCACGTTCACGCCCGAGAGGGCGAAGCATTCGAGCGCGCCGGAGCGCAGCTGCGAGAGCATGTCGCTCTGGCCGCCGAGCTGGTTGTTGGCGAAGATCTGGAGGTCGACCCGCCCGTTGGTCTGCTCGCGGATGGCGTCCGCGGCCTTGCGGGCGTGGATGTTGATCGGGTGGGTGTCGGGCACGTCGGTGCCGAGCTTGAGGACGTACTCGGCCGCGCGGGCGTGGCGCAGCGGGAGGCCGGCGCCGATCAGGCCGGCGCTGAGCGTGCCGGCGACCACGGCACGGCGCGAGAGAGGGGCGCTCGACATCGTTCCTCCTGACAGTCGTTTGTCGTTGGCGGCCGGGCCGCGGGGGTGTTTTCTTGCTTCTGGTTCTGTCCGTCCGGAAACCTGCGGTCCCAGCTCCATCGTCATTCCGGGCTCCGCTGCGCGGCCCCGGAATTGTGACTCGGTGGGCATGCCTATCGGCGCGGTCACGGAAGAAGGGTCATCGGAGAGTACCGATGAGCCTTCTCACAGCGCGATGATCGGCTTGATCTCCTCGAAGTTCTTCATCCGGGTGAGCGCCGTGTTGACGTCGTCGAGGGCGTAGCGGTTGGTCACCATCCGCTCGAACGGCACCTCGTGCCGGTGCTTGGCGACGAAGTCCAGCGCCTTCCAGTAGGCCTTGGCCTGGCCCGAGAACGACCCGAGCACCCGGAGGTTCTTGGCGACGATCGCCGAGGGCGCGATCGTCGTGGTGCCCTGGCCGAGCTGCCCGACCACGACGTAAGCGGCGCCGCGGCGGGCGAGGTCGAGCCCCTCGCCGAAGGCGGCCGGATGGCCGGTGAACTCCATCACCACGTCGGCGCCGCGCCCGTCGGTGAGCGCCCGGACCTGGTCGAGGCGCTCGGCGTGGCTCGTCTCCTCGATCGAGATCACCTCGTCGGCGCCGAAGTCCCGGGCGAGCGCCAGCCGGGGCGCGGGCGCGCCGAGGGTGACGACCCGGCGCGCGCCGGAGATCTTGGCCACCGCCGTGGCGAGGAGCCCGAGCGGGCCCGCCCCCTGGATCACCACGGTATCGGTCGGATCGATGCGCCCGAGGACGTCGAACGCGTTCATCACCGAGCGGAAGGCGCAGCTCGCCATGCTGGCAAGCTCGTTCGGCACGCTGTCGGGCACCTTCACCCGGCCGGAATCGGGCAGCACGTAGCCGTATTCCGAGAACCCGCCGAGCAGGTAGGGCGCGACGTCCATCCGCTCGTACATGTACTTGCGGCTGTACTGGCACAGGGTCGGCTCGCGGGCGACCGTGCAGAAGTAGCAGCGCCCGCAGGCCGTGTGGGTCCAGGTGATGCGGTCGCCGACCCGCAGCGGCTGGCCGACGGAATCGCGGTCCGTGCCGGCCCCCATGGCGACGATCCGGCCGACCATCTCGTGGCCGATGATGACCGGCAGGTCGACCTTGAGGGCGAGCGAGCCCTGCCAGAGATGGACGTCGGTGCCGCAGATCGAGCAGGTCTCGATCCGGGTGAGCATCGTGCCGGGCTCCAGCTCCCGGGGGATCGGCACCTCCTCGATGCAGACCGGAGCCTTGAACGCCCGCACCACGGCGGCGCGGCTGCTGGTGGGAAGGCGCATCATGATCGGGCTCCTCGGGCCGCGGGCTCGCCGTCGTCGGGCGCCATCGCGAGCACGCGGCGGGCGAGCTTCAGGTGGGCGATGTCGATCATCCGGCCGTCGAGGACCGCGACGCCCGCCCCGCCCCCCTCCAGGAGCCGCACGACCTCCCGCGCCCAAGCGACGCGCTCCGGCGGCGGCGTGAACGCGGCCGTGACCGCCTCGAGCTGCCCGGGATGGATGCAGAGCTTGCCGGAGAACCCGTCCACGGCCGCCGCCTCCGTCTCGGCCCGCAGGCCGGCGGGGTCGCGGGGATCGGGGAACGGCGTGTCGACCGCCGCGACGCCCGCGGCGGCGGCCGCGATCAGGAGGCGGCCGCGGGCCGCGGCGACCGGGGCCGCGAGGCTGCCGTCGCCGCGCCGCGGCGCGATGCCGAGGTCGGCCGACAGGTCCTCGGCCCCGAAGCACAGGGCGCGCAGGCGCGGCGACACGCCGGCATAGTCCATGTCCCGCAGCGAGGCCGCGGTCTCGGTCGCCAGCAGCAGCACGGCGACGCTCCCGGCCGGCAGGCCGCCCGCCGCCTCGAGGACGTCGATCTGGGCCGACAGGGTCAGCAGGTCCGCCGGCCCGGTACATTTCGGCAGCAGGATCGCGGCGGGCCGGGCTGGGACGAGGGCGGCGAGGTCGTCGAGGTACCAGGGCGTGCCGCGGGGGTTGATGCGCACGATCAGGTGGTCGGGCCGGGCGCGCAGGGCCGCCGCGGCCTCGGCGCGCGCGGCCGCCTTGGCGGCCGGCGCGACGCTGTCCTCGAGATCGAGGATGACGCCGTCGGCAGCGGACGCGACCGCCTTCTCGACCTTGCGCGGGGCGTCGGCCGGGGCGAACAGCAGGGAGCGCAGCCTCATCGCCCGCCCTCCCCCGCCTCGCCGAGCTCGGCCGCGATGGCGGCCTCGTCCTGTCCGAGGGTCGGCGCCAAGCGCCGGATCCGCCCCGGCGTGCGCGACAGCCGCGGGAACGGCGCGTGCATCGGCACCGGGCCGAGCTCCGGATCCTCGACCTCGACGAGCACGCCCCGGCCCTGCACGTGCGGGTCGAGGGCGAAGCCCGCCGGATCGTAGACCGGGCCGACCGTCACCTCCGCCTGCTCGAAATAGGCGAGGTTGTCGGCGAGGTCGCGCGCGGCGATGAAGCCGCCGACGATCGCGTCGACCGCGTCGACGTTGTCGAGCCGGGCGGAGTTGGTGGCGAAGCGCGGGTCGTCGACCATGTCGGGCCGGCCGATGGCGCGGAACAGCCGGGCGGCCATGTCCTGGGTCGAGGCCGACAGGGCGAGCCACTCGCCGTCCCGGGTCCGGTAGACGTTCCGGGGCGCGGTGATGCTCACGCGGTTGCCGATGCGCGAGGGCGAGCGGCCGGTCAGCCGGTGGATGGCGGCGTCCGGCCCCAGCGTGGCGTGCAGGGGCTCCAGCAGCGACAGGTCGACCACCTGGCCGGCGCCGTCCGGCCGCTCGGCGACCCGCAGGGCCGCGAGCGTCGCGAAGGCCCCCGACAGGCCCGCCACCATGTCGGCGAGCGCCAGGTTCGGCAGGGCCGGCGGCTTGTCGGCGAAGCCGTTCTTGGCCGCAAAACCGCTCATCGCCTCGATGAGGGAACCGAAGCCCGGGCGCTGGGCGTAAGGGCCGGTCTGCCCGAAGCCGCTGATGCGCACGACCACGAGCTTCGGGTTGAGCCCGAGCAGGGTGTCGGGGGAGAAGCCCGCGGCCTCCATGACGCCGGGCCGGAACCCCTCGATCAGAACCTGGGCCGTCGGCACCAGCCGGCGCAAGGACGCCTTGCCCTCCGGGGTCTTGAGGTCGAGGCGGATCGAGCGCTTGTTGCGGCTGTAGACCTTCCACCAGGCCGGGATGCCGTTCTCCTGCCAGTGCCGGAGCGGGTCGCCCCGGTCGGGTTCGAGCTTGATCACGTCGGCGCCGAAATCGGCCAGCTGCAGGCTCAGCATGTTGCCGGCGACGAGGCGCGACAGGTCGAGCACCCGGATGCCGGAGAGCGGCCCGTCGGCCGCCGGGGACGCCGTCGTGCTCACGGGCAGCCCCGACCGATGACGGCCTGGGCCCCAAGGCGCATCCTGCGGGCCATCGTGCCTCCCCCTGCACGTCCTGATTGCTTGGTGGGTATCCTGGCCGAGGGAGGAGCGGTGATCGAGAAGGATTTTCCGTGGTGGCTATCGGGAAATCCTATAGCCGGGGCACAGGTCAGGGTTCGATCAGGACCGCGTTCCCCCAGGCGCCGCACTCGACGAGCCGGCGCACCTCCGCGACCATCAGGTCGGCCACCAGCGCGGCGGGACCGGCGAGGGGCTGGTCGGCCGCGTAGCACAGCCCGAGGGGGCGGGTGATGGTCGGCGCGACGATGCGGAGCATCGCCGGGCGCTCGGCCTCGTCGATCCCCGACAGGCCCGAGATCGGCAGGATGGCGGCGGCGAGGCCCGCGGCGGCCATCTTGCGCATGGTGGGCAGGCTGTCGACGTCCGCGATCACGTTGAGGGCGAGGCCCTCGCGGGCGAAGGCCGCCTCCACCATCGTGCGCAGCGTGTGCGTCGCGCTCGGCAGGATCAGGGGCAACCGCGACACCTCCCGCATGGTGATGGTGCCGGACGGCGTGCCGGTCTTCGTTACCAGGAAAAGCTCCTCGCGCAGGATCGGCTGCACGGTGAGCCCGGGGCCGGAGCGGTCGCGGTACAGGATCGCCAGCTCGAGCCGGCGCTGGGCAATCAGCTCGTGCAGGTAGCCGGACAGGCTCTCGAACAGCTCCGGCCGGATGCCCGGATAGTCCCGGAGGATCGTGCTCAGCAGGGGATGCGCCAGGATGGTGGCGACGCTCGTCGGCAGGCCGATCGCCACCCGCCCGATGACCTCGCCCGGCCCGGTGAGATCGGAGACCGCCCCGTCCACCTGCCGCAGGATCGTGCGGGCATGGCGGTAGAACCGCTGGCCCGCCTCGGTCGGGCGCACGCCCCGGGCCGTCCGGCTGAGGAGCTCGTTGCGCAGCGTGGCTTCGAGCTGCGCGATCTGCTGGCTCAGGGCCGGCTGCGCGACGTTCAGGTGCGCGGCCGCCCGGGACAGGCTGCCCCAATCCACCGCGGCGACGAAGAAGCGGATCTGCTTCAGGGTTGGGGAGGACATGGCGGGAGGCGGTCTGGCGAGGCGCGGTCTGGCGGAGGGCGGGCTGGTCGTCCGGCGGCGACGGCGTCCGACGCCGCGCTCATGCGGCGTGCCGATCCGTCGTCGTCCTCGATCTCCCCGCCCGGGCCCGGCACGGGATGCGGGGGGATCGAGCCTGAACCGCGCCGGCCGGCTCGTCCAGGGCCGGCGACGGCCGGATTCGGCTCATCGTCGGCAACGCCCCTCCCGCCGGGACCGCGGCGCGCTACCATGCCGGGGCCGACACCACCTGTGCCGGACGCGGCAGGCCGTCCGCGGACGAAGGGAGATTCGCGATTCGCAACCGGACCCTCATCCCCGCCGTCGTCGGTGCCGCCCTGGCCGCTACGGCGGCCGGCGCGGCGCGGTCCGCGGCGGCGCCCGTCGCAGGGCTGCCGCTGCCGGGCTGCGCCGAGGTGCGGGCGACCGCCCGGGTCGGCGCCGCCCTCGCGGAGGATTTCGACCGGCGCTATCCCCGCGCCCTCGCCGGCGAGGCCTCGGTCGAGCGCCTCGCTCTCGACGCGGGCGCGATCGAGAACGCCGTCGGCTACCTCGCCTGCGTCGCCGGCCTCACGGACCTCGACGTGAACGTCGCCGAGCAGGGGCTCGCCCTGTTCGCCAGCCGGCGGCACGGCCGCGCGGCGCTCGCGGCCCTCGACCGGATCGCCCGCGGGCCCGGGCCGGAGGCGAGGGGCGCCCGCGCCTATGCCGGGCAGATCCGGGCCTACCTGCGGGGTCCGGGCCGGTGAGCCCGGGGGCCGCGCGCCGCGGCGGCGCCGCGCTCCTGATCGTGGCGCTCCTGATCGTGGCGCTCCTGGCCGTTGCGCTCCTGGCCGCCGGACTGCTCGCGGCCCACGATCCTGCGTCCCCGGCGACCACCGCGGAGATCGAGGCGTTCCTGGGCACCGCGCTGCCGCCCGGCCGCAGCGACCTGCGCGCGGCGGACGAGCAGGGCATCGACCGCCTGATGCGCCTGCGCCTCGACGCCCCGGAGGCGGAGGCCGAGGCCTTCGCGGCCCGGCTCGTTCCCGGCGGCCTCGCCCGGGGGGTGGATCCGGGCCTCGTCGTCCTCGGCAGCGGCCTCGACTGGTGGCCCGCCGCCCTGCCGGAGGGCGCGGCCGGCGACGAGGCGCTGGTGGCAGGCCACCGGGCCCACAAGGTCGTGGTCGCGCCCTCCGGCCCGGGCCGGCAGCGGGTCTGGGTCGCGGTGTTCACCCTCTGAGGTCGAAGGGCCGGGAACGCTCTCGGGCGGGTCCCGCATGCGGCGTCAGTCCCGGCGCACGGACAGGCGCGCCGCCCGTCCGTCGCCGTCGTAGGCGATGCGGTAGGTCTCGAAGTGCGGGCCGGTCGTGCTGCGGCCGAGGAAGTACACCTCCTCGTCCGCGCCCCCGGCATCCGGCGGTCCGAGGAGCGCCCGGACCCGCTCCCGCGCGATCCCGGGGGCAGGCCCGCGCCCGGCAGGGCGGCCACCAGGGCGCCGCGCCGGCTCGGCCCGTCGTAGTTGCCGCGCTCGCGCGCCCACGCGGCCGCATCGAAGCCGGGGCGGTCGCACCCGGCGAGGAGCGCCGCGGCGAGAAGGGCGGCCGCGCGGAGCGTCGTCGGGGAGCGCGGGATCCGGGCCATGCGAAGCCGGGCCGGCGCCCGCGCGCGGCGGGTCTCAGACCGGGGGCCGCGGCGCCCGGGTCAAGGTGGCGACCGCCACCAGGGCGCCGAGCAGCAGCATCACCACCGAGTAGTACTGCATCTTGATCCAGAACAGGGTGTGGTTGGGGACCAGGACCACGCGCTGCCCGGTCCGGGCGTCGACCAGCTCCCGCCCCGGCTGCCCGTTGAGGCGCTGGCCGACGACCCAGTTCAGGGCGGCCCCGGCGAGCCAGGCCAGCAGGATCCCGGTCGGCGCCGGGACGCCGACCTTGGTGAGCTGGAGGTCGAGGACCACGCCGCCGACGAAGGAAAGGACGATGATGAGGGCGCTGAGCACGCCCCAGCCGGACCAGATGATCATGCGTAAGCTCCGTATGGCGGTGGCCCGGCCGCGCGGGCCCTGACCGGAGGCCGGCACGGGCCGGCTCCCGGATCTCCGTGGGACGCCCAGACCCTCTTTTCGCGCCGGGCGGGCCGACCACGTCCGCCGGGACGGCGCGTCGCCGCACGCCGGACGGGTGGGTGGATCAAGCAAGATTCTGAATCGTTCAAATCGTGTAGCGCGCGGCCCGGGCACTCGTCGATCGACGCGGCGGCGGGAAAGCCTAGATGATTTCGTGCGACAAGCAAGGTTGACGCAGCGCGAATAATCGCGTGAACTCGCCAGCCGAAGATCGACCAGAAGGACGCCGTTTTCGCCTTGCATCACGCACCGATTGACGTCAGATCCACCTCCGGGATTGACCCGAACGATACTCTGACCGCGCTCCCGGTGCGATGACATCGATCGCGGGGCTGCCCGATTTCCTGCTCTATCTCGGCACGGCCGCGGGGCTGACCGGCCTCTACCTGCTGACCTACACGCTCGCCACGGCCCACAACGAGCTCGCGCTGATCCGCCGGGACGTGACGGCCGCGGCGGTCGCCCTCGGCGGCAGCCTGCTCGGCTTCACCCTGCCGCTCGCGGTGGCGATCTACAACGCGCGCTCCGTGCTCGACTGCCTGGTCTGGGGCCTCGTCGCCCTCGTGGTTCAGATCGCGATCTACTGGCTCGTCCGCCTCGCGGTGCCGGACCTGTCGCGGCGGATCGAGGACGACCGGGCGGCGGCCGCCCTCCTGCTCGGGGCCGCCTCGCTCGCCGGGGGCGTCCTGAACGCCGCCTCGATGACCTACTGAGGTGCCAACCGACCGAGGTGTCATGAGTGACGTCGCGCCCGCGCCCGAACCCTCCGCGAGGCCTGCCCGGTTCTCCAAGCGCTCGGCGACCGTCTCCCTGGTGCTCGTCGCCGGGGCGGGCGCTGCCGCCCTGGCGCTTGGCCGCCTCGATTCCTCCCAGCGGGAGGAGGAGATGCTCGTCTACGGGTCGCTCGGCGCCTGCATCGCCCAGCAGGTGCGCAGCGCGGAGGCCCGCATCGCGGCCGCCAAGGACGCGCAGTCGGCCTACGCCGCGACCGCGCCGCGCTACGAGACGGAGGCCGATTGCCAGCGCCACCACGGGCGCGGCGGCTGCGTCCCGGGCGCCACGGTGACGGAGGCGGCGGCCGGCCGCACCCTGCCGGTGATGGCCGCCTTCATGATGGGGCGGACGGACGAGCAGGCCGTGCCGGTCCAGCCGCTCTACCCGCACGCCCCGGAGGAGGAGGAGCCCGGCCAGGCGGCCTCCGGGGGCGGGCATGCGGGCGGCTACTGCACCGCCTCCGGCGGCCGGGTCGCCTATGTCGGCAGCGGCTCGGGCGTCCACGTCGCGGCCACGATCGCCCGCACCGTGGCCACCACCCCGCGCACGGTCAGCCGCGGCGGCTTCGGCGGGACCGGGCGGTCGACGATGGCCTCGGGCGGGCACGCGGGCGGGGGCGGCTGATGCGCCGCGTCCCCATCCCCGAGCGGCCGGACTGGCGGGAGCACGCGGCGCGGGCCGGCTTCCACTTCCACACCTTCGACGGGGCGCCCTACTGGGACGAGAGCGCCTACTACGCCTTCAGCCTGGCGGAGATCGAGGAGGACATCGAGGAGCCGAGCCGCGCGCTGCACGCGCTCTGCCTCGCCTTCGTCGACCGGGCGGTCGCGGACGGCGAGATCCTCGCCTCCCTGAAGATCCCCGAGCACGCCTGGGACGCGATCCGGGCGAGCTGGCGGCGGCGCGACCCCAGCCTCTACGGGCGCCTCGACCTCAGCTACGGCGGCACCGGGCCGGCGAAGCTCCTCGAGTACAACGCCGACACGCCGACCGCGCTCTACGAGAGCGCGGTGTTCCAGTGGCTCTGGCTCGAGGACGGGCTGGTGAGCGGCCGCCTGCCGCCCGGGTCCGACCAGTTCAACGCCCTGCACGAGCGGCTCATCGCGCGCTTCGCCGAACTCGGCGCAGAGGGCGCCACCCCCGGCATCGCCTTCGCGAGCTTTTCCGACGCGCCGGAGGACCGCGGCACCGTCGCCTACCTGCAGGATTGCGCGCTCCAGGCCGGCCTCGCCGCGCCCTTCCTGCCGGTCGAGGCGATCGGGCTCGACGCGCGAGGACGGTTCGTGGACGAGGCCGGGCGCCTGATCGGGACCCTGTTCAAGCTCTATCCCTGGGAGTGGATGTTCGCCGACCCGTTCGGCCGGGCGGTCGGCGCCTCGCCCACCCGCTTCCTGGAGCCGCCCTGGAAGGCGGTCCTCTCGAACAAGGGCATGCTGGCCCATCTCTGGGCGATGGAGCCGGGCCACCCGAACCTCCTGCCGACCTTCTTCGAGGAGGATCCGGCCAAGGCGGCGCTCGGCCCGAGCTTCGTCAAGAAGCCGCTCTACGCGCGGGAGGGCGCCAACGTCCTGATCGTGCGCGACGGCGCCGTGGCGGCGCAGGGCGAGGGTCCCTACGGTGCCGAGGGTTACGTGCGCCAGGGCCTCGCCGCCCTGCCCCGCTTCGACGGGCACCACGCCCTCGTCGGCAGCTGGATCGTCGGCGATGCCCCCGCCGGCCTCTGCCTGCGCGAGGGCGACGGCCTCATCACCACGGACCGGGCCCGCTTCCTGCCCCACGTCATCGCGGCGTGACCGGGCCCCGCGACCGGTCGCGGACCGGCCGGGAATGCCGGTCCCCGGACGGCACGAGGGCAGCCGGGCGAGACACGGGTGCGGTCCGCGTCGCTGTCGACAGCACGTACCCGCTCGCGGGGGCCCGGCGGGCGCACGAGCGGGCCGCACGCGGGCACATCCGCGGCAAGATCGTCCTCACGGTGGCTTGAGACCGGAGCGGACCGCCCCCGCTCAGCCGACGAAGTCGCCGCGGCTCAGGCCGTAGCGCTGCATCTTCTCGTTCAGGGTGCGGCGGGGCAGGTCGAGGAGGCGCATGACCTCGGCGATGTTGCCCTGCGTCCGCTGCAGCGCCTGGCGGATCAGGTCCCGCTCGAAGGCCTCGACCTGGTTCGCCAGGGAGAGCGGCCCGCTGCCCTCGGGCTCGGGCTCTGGCGCCGCGCCGTGCCGGTCGAGGCCGAAGGCGTAGCGCTCGGCCGCGTTGCGCAGCTCCCGCACGTTGCCGGGCCAGGGCTGCTCGACGAGGTCCTGGACGAGCCGGGCGCCGAGGGGCCGCATCGCCCGGCCGTGCGCCTCCGCGGCGAGGCTGGCGAAGTGCTCGAACAGCAGCGGGATGTCCTCCCGGCGCTCGCGCAGCGGCGGGATGCGCAGCTCCGCGACGCCGAGGCGATAGTAGAGGTCGGCGCGGAACAGCCCGGCCTCGACCTGCGCGCGCAGGTCGACCTTGCTGGCGCAGAGCGTGCGCAGGTCGGCCGCCACCGCCTCGTTCGACCCGAGGCGCTCCACGCGCCGCTCCTGCAGCACGCGCAGGAGCTTCACCTGGCCGAGCAGCGGCATCGCCTCGATCTCGTCGAGGAAGAGCGTGCCGCGGTGGGCGTATTCCAGCTTGCCGACCCGGCGCTTGACCGCCCCCGTGAACGCACCGGCCTCGTAGCCGAACAGCTCGCTCTCGACCATCGTGTCGGGGATGGCGCCGCAATTGACGGCGACGAATCGGGCGTCGCGTCGGCCCGAGAAGGCGTGCAGGCACTGCGCCACCAGCTCCTTGCCGGAGCCGGTCTCGCCGTTGATGACGACGTTGACCGGGGTCGCGGCGAGGTCGAGCACCTCGCGCCGCAGGGTCTCCATCGCCCGCGAGGTGCCGATCAGGCGGCTCTCGATGCCGCGGGCATCCGTGGCCGCGTGGAGGCTGCGGATCCGCAAGGTCAGGTGCCGCTTCTCGCAGGCGCGGCCGATCGCGTCGACGAGGCGCTCGGGCGCGAAGGGCTTCTCGATGAAGTCGTAGGCGCCGCGCCGCATCGCCTCGACCGCCATCGGCACGTCGCCGTGGCCGGTGACGAGCAGGACCGGCAGCTCCGGGTCCCGGGCCAGCGCCCGCTCGAGCACCTCGAGGCCGTCGACCCGCGGCATGCGCACGTCGCTGACGAGGATGCCCGGGAAGGTCTCGTCGATCTCGGCGAGGGCCGCCTCGGGCGCGTCGAAGGTCGTGACGGCGTAGTCGGCGAGGGTCAGCCACTGCTGCAGCGCCTCGCGCACCGTCTCCTCGTCGTCGACGAACAGGACCCGGGACACCCGTGCGGCCATGGCGGCTCAGGCCTCCGCCGCCGGCAGGACGAGGGACAGGACGGCGCCGCGCGCGCCGTTGGCGGCGGAGAGGCTGCCGTCGAGATCGCGCACGATCAGCGAGGACAGCGACAGGCCGAGCCCCAGGCCCTCGCCCGCCGCCTTGGTGGTGAAGAAGGGATCGAAGACGTGCGGCATGTGCTCCTCGGGGATCCCGCTCCCGCTGTCTGCGACGCAGAGGCGCCAAGTGGCGTTCGCGTCGCCGGAAGCCGTTTCCCTGGAATCCGTTTCCCGCGTCGCGGTCAACTCGAGCCGGCGCTCGGGGGCCTCGCGCATCGCGTCGAGGGCGTTGACCATCAGGTTCAGGAGCACCTGCTCCAGGCGCACCGGCTCGGCCCGCACCAGGGCATCGGAGGGGATCGTGCAGTCGACCGTGACGCCCTCGGCACGGATCCGGGCCCGGAGCAGGTCGAGGACGGCCTCGGCGGCGGCGGCGAGCCGCACCGTCTCCCGGTGCCCGGAACCGGTCTTGCGGGCGAAGGCCTTGAGGTGGTGGATGATCTCGGAGATACGCTGCGTCACCTGCGTCATGCGCTCGAGATTCCGGCTCACGGTCGCCGTGTCGCCCCGCTCCAGGAACACCGCCGTGCTGGCGAGGAAGGTGCGCAACGCCGCGAGCGGCTGGTTGATCTCGTGGTTGATCGCGGTCGAGATCTGGCCCAGCGCCGCGAGCCGGCCGGCATGGATGAGCTCGTCCTGGGTCGCCCGCAGCGCGGCGGTGGCGCGCTCCCGCTCGGCGATCTCGGCCCGCAGTCGGTCGTTGGCGGCGCTGAGGGCGTCGGTCCGCTCCGCGAGGGCCCGGGTCCGCTCCGCCACGCGCCGCTCGAGGGCGCGGCGCATGGCCTGCTCGCCGCGCAGCCGCCGCCGCCGCTGGCTCGCCGCGGCGAGGGCGAAGGCGAGCGCCAGGCAGGCGACCCCGGCGGCGAGCGCGACGAGGAGCGCCTGGCGCAGGGCGGGCCCGGTCTGGGCGACGTACCAGAGCGTCCAGCCGAGATCCGGCATCGCGACGTGCTCGACGAGCCCGCGCGCGGCGCGGTCCCCCACCGGCAGGCGGACCGTGCTGCCGAGGTCGGCCCGGTCGTCCTCCAGGAGGGGCTGCAGGTCGCTGTCGCCGTACTGGCGGGCCGCGCGGATGCGGGCCGTGTCGGCCGCCGCGAGGGGGCGGAACGGGCGGTACTTCCAGGCGGGCTCGCTCGCCAGGAAGACGACGCCGACCGCGTCGGAGACGAGAATCTGCTCGCCGGCCCGGCGCCACTCGCCCTGGAGGCCTTCCAGGTCGACCTTGACGACCACGACGCCCGCGACCCCGCCGCCCGGCGACGGCACCGCCTTGCCGATGAACAGGCCGGGCCGGCTCGTGGTGGTGCCGATGCCGAAGTAGCGGGAGGTGCCGGCCGCCAGGGCGTCGAGGAAGTAGGGCCGGTAGGCGTAGGACATGCCCACGAAGGTGAGCGGCTGGTTCCAGTTGCTCGCGCTCCGCGTGAGGCCCTTCGCGTCCAGCAGGTAGATTTCCGCCACGTCCGAGGCCCGGGCGATCGCCTCGAACTTGGCGTCGACGGCGGCGACCCGGCCGGGCGCGTCGAGGTCGGCGAGGAGCGCCTGGACCTGCGTGTCGAGGGCGAGCACGGTGGGCAGGTACCGGTAGCGGTCGACCGCCGCGCGCAGCACGGCCTCGGCGATCACGAGGCGCTGGCGCGAGGCGTGCCGCAGCTGCTCGTGGCCGGCCCTGAGGGCCAGCAGGAAGGCGGCGAGCGTGATCGCGAGCGTCGCCGCCGCCAGCCACCAGCGCCGGGCCCCGACCCCGCCGAGCAGGGCCCGGGCCCGCGCCTGGGCCCGCGCGAGCCGCGGCCGTGCGGCGCGGCCCGGCGCACTCACCGGACGCGCCCCTCGGCGCTGCGGGCGCGAACGCCATGGGGCCGCCTCGCGCGGCCGGCCCGGTTTGCCCTGGTCACTGGACCTCTCGCTGTAGCTGGAGCGGCTCGAATTCCGGCCATGCCGCAGAACCGGCGGGGCCCGCAAGTCTCGCCCGCACGTCAAGTCTCGCCCGCACGTCTCGCGGGCGGGCCCGGCACCCCGGCGCCGGATCCGCGGCGGCTCTTCGCGCACCGCCATAGCTGCAGCGCCTTCGCATCCGAAGGCGCCAGGCAAGCCCGAGGGAGTGCCGGCACGGGACACCGTGCCGCCGACGCGTCGACGGCACGGCGCGATCGCCTCAGTCGCTCATCCGGCCGTTTCCGTCGAGGTAGCCGTACTTGCGGGTGTCGGGCATCCACAGCGAGGCCACGAAAGCGACCGCCGCCATGGCCGCCACGTACCAGAAGAACAGCGTCTCGGTGCCGTAGGACTTGAACGAGAGCGCCACGTACTCCGCCGTGCCGCCAAACAGCGCGTTGGCGATGGCGTAGGGCAGGCCGACGCCCAGCGCGCGAACCTCGGCCGGAAACAGCTCCGCCTTCACCACGCCGCTGATCGAGGTGTAGAAGGTCGCGATCACGAGACCGGTCAGGATCAGCCCGAAGGCCGCGTAGGGGCTGCTGACCAGCGACAGCGAGGACAGTAGCGGCACGGCCCCGAGCGTGGCGAGCCCGCTGAACAGGATCATGTTGTTGCGCCGCCCGATCCGGTCCGACAGGGCGCCGAACAGCGGCTGGAGCAGCATGAACACCACGAGCGCCAGGGTCATCACGGTCGAGACCGACTTGAGGTCGAGCTTCACCGTGTTGACCAGGAACTTCTGCATGTAGGTGGTCATCGTGTAGAAGTAGAGCGAGCCGCCCATGGTGAAGGCGAGCGTGATCAAGAGCGCCCGCTTGTGCTGCAGGAGCGCGCGCAGCGAGCCGGCCTCCTTGCGCTGCATGGTGTCGTGGGAGACCGTCTCCTGCAGGCCGCCGCGCAGGAACAAAGCCACGACCGCGCCGGCAGCGCCGAGCAGGAACGGAATGCGCCAGCCCCAGGCCCGCATCTCCTCACCGGTGAGGACGTGCTGGAGCGCGAACAGGACCAGGACCGCGAGGAGCTGGCCGCCGATCAGGGTGACGTACTGGAACGACGACAGGAAGCCGCGCCGGCCGGGCCCGGCGATCTCGCTCATGTAGGTCGCCGCGGTGCCGTACTCGCCGCCGACCGAGAGGCCCTGCGCGAGGCGCGCCACCAGGAGCAGCACCGGCGCCATCACGCCGATCGTCTCGTAGGTCGGCAGCAGGCCGATCATCAGCGAGCCGGCGCACATCAGCAGGACCGAGATCAGCATCGAGGTCTTGCGGCCGTGCTTGTCGGCGAGCCAGCCGAAGATCCAGCCGCCGAGGGGCCGCATGAAGAAGCCCATCGCGAAGATGCCGGCGGTGGCGAGCAGCTGGCCGGTGGGGCTGCTGCTCGGGAAGAAGGACGAGGCGAAGTAGATCGACGTGAAGGCGTAGGCGTAGAAGTCGTACCACTCGACCAGGTTGCCGGACGAGGCGGCGACGATGGCCTTGATCTTCTGACGCTCCGTCGCCTCGGCGGGCGCCGGGGTCATCCCGAGTGCCGCGGGTGCAGCCGTGTTCATGGACGCTCTCCCTGAGCTTTGCGTGTTCCCGCGGGCGCGGGATTTCGATCGGCCCGCCCCGCCGCCCTGGGGCCTTTCGGCCTCGTGCGGGCGACGTCGACGGGACGTGCGGGAGAGGAATGGCAACGGGAATGCCAACCCGGACGATCTCAATAGTTCCTTTAAGATCAACGTATTGACCGGTCCGTGCCGGGACGGGACCGGCGGGATTCCGCCGATCCTCCGCGGCCGATCGGCGGAAAGTCGCCGATTCCCTCGATCCTCCCGCCCCGCGCGGTACAAGGTGCGATCGGGCCTGTGAAGGCGCGGCGGAGGAGACCGTGCGCCACGCCGGGCCGGCGGGGCCAGCGATGCGGCCGCCGACGAGGAGGACCGACGCGGCCGAGAGGCCGATCAGGCCACTGCCGGCGAGGACGGTGGTCCGTGGGCTCATCGGGATGCGCGACTGGAACCTCGGCGCCAAGCATCCCGGCCGGCCGGAAGGGAAGATGCGGAACATGCCTTGCGCATCGCCGTTCTATCGTAGATTATCGAGTAATTACAGCAGCTTACCGAAACAAATGCTCCCGTTCGCACGATTCGCGACCACAACCTTCCCCGTGCTCCCGGGCTCTCGGGGAAGTTCTTCCCGGCCGGCCGCTGCGGCAGGTCCGGGTCTCGTCGGGGCGGGCGGGCGCCAGGACCGACCGTCGGGGGATCACGCCATGGCTTCAGCGACGATGACGCGCGGCGACGAGGTGGTGTTCGAGCGGCTCGACCTTGCCGAGGTGCTGGGCATCTGGCGGCACGCCAAGGGCCGGGTCGTCGGCATCCACGGCCAGGACGGCCGCGCCCCGACCATCGACGTCAAGTTCGACGGGCACGAGACCCTGCAGCGCTACCTGCCCGACCTGTTTCGGCGCGTGCAGTGACGTCCAGCCCGATGGGAGAAACCCTCAGCATGAGCGCGGCACCGCCCGCCGGCGCGTTCACGCGGCCCGCGATCACCTCCGCCCTGCGGGGGAGCCCGTCCGCCCTCGGCCCTCCGCCCCTGCGCGCGACGAGCCACAGCACGGCGGAGGCGGACGTCTGGGCGGAGCTGCGCGCCGAGGCGGAGGCGGCACTGATCGAGGAGCCGCTCTACGCCGGGATCATCCAGGCCACGATCCTCGACCAGCGCAGTCTCGCCCAGGCTCTCGCCTACCGTCTCGCCCATCGGCTCGGCGACGGCGACCTCGCCCGCCTGTCGATGCGCGACCTGTGCCTCGCCGCCTTCGAGGCCGACCCCCATGCCGGCGCCCACGCCGTGCGCGACCTGATCGCGATCCGCGAGCGCGACCCGACCTGCCGCCGCTACCTCGACCCTTTCCTGTTCTACAAGGGCCTGGCCGCCCTCGAGGGCTACCGGGTCGCCCACTGGCTCTGGCACCAGGGCCGGATGACGCTCGCCCTCCACGTCCAGAGCCGGATCTCGGAGGTGTTCGGCTGCGATATCCACCCGGCGGCGCGGATCGGCTCGGGCGTGTTCATCGACCACGCCACCGGGGTGGTGATCGGCGAGACCGCGGTGATCGCCGACGACGTGTCGATCCTGCAATCCGTGACGCTGGGTGGTAACGGCAAGGAGAGCGGCGACCGCCATCCGAAGATCGACCGCGGGGTGCTGCTGAGCGTCGGCGCCAAGGTGCTGGGGAACATCCGGGTCGGCGAGGGCGCCAAGGTCGCCGCCGCCGCGGTCGTGCTGCACGACGTGCCGCCCCACACCACCGTGGCGGGCGTGCCGGCCCGGGTGGTGTCGCGCATTCCGCGCTCGGAGGAGCCGGCCCTGACCATGGACCAGTTCTTCGGCGACGGCATCTGACCGAGCCCGAGAAAATCCCTCCCGGAGACGGTTCATCGCGAGATCGCGGCACGGCCGCGATCTCGTGGAACCATATTCCACAATGTCGCCAATCCGTAGATCATGATTTTGGTTGCCGTCTTATCAGGAGATTTTCCTGCGGGACCGCCGGCAAGAAATGAAAAAACATTCTATTGACCTTCGAGGCCAGTCGCCGGTATCGCTGCGGCAGCGCTCGGCATCTCGCCAGTAATTCGAAATCTTTCGCCGCCGACGCGCCCGAGAAAAGCCAGAACGAACAATGCGAACGGGCAGACATACGTCCGTCACGATCTGCCGTCCCATGCGGACGGTGATGATCCTTGCGTCATGCATCCGAAGACAGGGCTGGATCAGCCCGCAACGACGACACGGAGACGAACCTCGATGAGCGGACCGGGTTTGAGCGTCAGCGCCTCAGCCGCACGCAATCTCGCCACGGCGACCGTCACCTCGGTCCAGAACGCGGCCAACACGCCGCGCTTCCTCCTGCGGCTGCTGCCCTTCGTCGACGTGCCGGGCGGCGTCTACCGGGTCAACCGCCGCGCCGTCGTGCTGGCCAAGCCCGGCCGCATCGACCTTTCGACCGAGGGCGAGGCCCGCGCGGTCCGTCCCGGCTCCCTGCGCGCCGTGCCGCTGTTCAGCCGCCTCGGCGACGCGGAACTCGCGGCGCTCGCCGGCCGCTTCACCGAGAGCCGCCACCGCGCCGGCGACGTCATCGCCGAGGAGGGCTCCGCCGGCCGCAGCCTCGTGGTCGTCGCCGACGGCACCGTCGAGCTGACCCTGTCGGGTCCCTACAAGGGGCGCCTGCGCCAGGGCCTGGCCACCCGCGGCGACTATTTCGGCGACGGCGACCTCGTCGGCGAGGCGTCCCCCGCCCCGGCCGTCAAGGCGCTCTCGGCGGTGACCCTGCTCACCCTCGACCGCGCCGCGATCGAGGACGAGGCCGTCGCCTCGCGCATCGCCCAGCACCGCGAGGAACGCGACCGGCTGAAGGGCCACACCAATTCCTACGGCGAGCAGGGCATCGAGCTGCTCGCCGTCCATGCCGGCGAGCCGCGCCTGCCGACCACCTTCGTCGATTACGAGATCGACCCGCGCGAGTACCACCTCTCGACAATCCAGACGATCCTCAACACCCATACCCGCGTCACCGACCTCTACTCGAACGAGATCGACCAGCTGCGCGAGCAGATCCGCCTCACGGTCGACGCCGTGAAGGAGCGCGAGGAGTGGGAGCTCCTCAACAACTCGCAGTTCGGCCTCCTCAACGAGGTGAGCCAGCGCCAGCGCATCCCGACCCGCGGCGGTCCGCCGACCCCAGACGACCTCGACGAGTTGCTGACCCTGGTGTGGAAGAAGCCCGCCTTCTTCGTCGCCCACCCGCGCGCCATCGCGGCCTTCGGGCGGGAGGCGACCCGCCGCGGGGTGCCGCCGGTGGTGGTGCACCTGTTCGGGGCGCCGTTCATCACCTGGCGCGGCGTGCCGCTCGTCCCCAGCGACAAGCTGCCGATCGACATCGACCCGGTGACCGGCGCCCAGACCACCTCGATCCTGCTGCTGCGCGTCGGCGAGGGCGAGCAGGGCGTGGTCGGCCTGCACAAGTCCGGCGTCACCGGCGAGATCGAGCCCGGCCTGTCGGTGCGCTACATGGGCACCAACGACCACTCGATCGCCTCGCACCTCGTGACCCGCTACTTCTCGGCCGCGGTGTTGGTGGAGGACGCGATCGCCCGCCTCGATAACGTGCTGCTCGGCAACTACCATGACTACGCCTGAGGCGCCGCTCAGCTTCCCTTCCGGGACGCCGGCCGAGCTCGCCCACGCGGATCTCGTCGGGCGCCTCGCCCGCGAGATCTACGGGCAGGGCCAGGCTCTGAGCGCGCCCTTCGCCCCGACCCTGCCGGCGGGGCCCCACCGCCCGCAGGAATTTCCGGCGCTCCCCCCGGCTCCGGCCGGGGGCTCCCCCCCGGGATTCGAGCCCGGCCTCGCCGCGCTCGGCGCCCGCTCGTCCGGCGCACCACCGGTCGGCCTGGCGGGCCTGACCGGCCCCTCCGCCGCCAATCCGGTCGGTGCCACGCCAGCGCCGGTCGGCGCGAACGCGCTCGACCTCGGCACGATCCCCTCGGTGCATCCGCTCGCGGACCCGTTCGGGACGAACCCGCTCGGGTCGCGGGGCCTGCCCGAATACGTCGTGCCGAGCCTGCCCGAGGTCGCCGCCGGCCTGCCGGGCGGCTCGGACCTCTACCGGCAGATCGCCGCCGACCACCCCCGGGCTCACGCCTTCGCGCAGGCGGTGGCGCCGGCGCTCGTCCCGGCGGACCCGTCGCGGGCCGGAGCGGACTACTACTTCCTCGATCCCGCCCCGACGCACCGCGGCGGACAGCCCGCGGCCCGGCCGCGGGTCGAGCCGACGCACCGGGCGGGTCCGGCCCCGCGCGCGACCTCGCACGGGTCGAGCCCGGCCGCGGCGCCCTTCGACGTCGAGCGCGTGCGCCGCGACTTCCCGGCCCTGCACCAGAGCGTGAACGGCCACCGGCTGGTCTGGCTCGACAACGCCGCCACCACCCACAAGCCCCGGAGCGTCATCGACGCGACGAGCGATTTCTACGGCCGCCACAACTCGAACATCCACCGGGCGGCGCATACCCTGGCGGCGCGGGCGACTGACCTGTTCGAGGGCGGCCGCGAGAAGACCCGCCGCTTCCTCAACGCGCCCAGCAAGGACGACATCGTCTTCCTGCGCGGCACGACGGAGGCGATCAACCTCGTCGCCAACTCCTACGGCCGGGCCAATATCGGCCCGGGCGACGAGATCATCGTCTCGACGATCGAGCACCACGCCAACATCGTGCCCTGGCAGCTCCTCGCGCAGGCGACCGGCGCGACGATCCGGGTGATCCCGGTCAACGACCGTGGCGAAATCATCTTCGAGCAGTACACCGCGCTGCTGTCGGGGCGCACCAAGATCGTCTCGGTGACCCACGTCGCCAACGCCCTCGGCACGGTGAACCCGGTTCGAGAGATCATCGCGCTGGCCCATGCCTACGGCGTGCCGGTGCTGGTCGACGCGGCGCAATCGACGCCGCACATCCCCATCGACGTGCAGGCGCTCGACGCCGACTTCCTGGTCTTCTCCGGCCACAAGGTGTTCGGGCCGACCGGAATCGGCGCGCTCTACGGCAAGAGCCACCTGCTCGAGGCGATGCCGCCGTGGCAGGGCGGCGGCCACATGATCGAGGACGTCACCTTCGCCAGGACCGTCTACAAGGGTGCGCCGGAGAAGTTCGAGGCCGGCACCCCGGACATCGCGGGCGCGGTGGGCTTGGGGGCCGCCCTCGACTACCTGGAGGGCGTGGGCCTTCCCGGCATCGCGGCCTACGAGCACGACCTGCTCGACTACGCGCAGGAGGGGCTCGCCGAGGTGAAGGGCCTGCGCCTGATCGGGACGGCCCGCGAGAAGGCGAGCGTGATGTCGTTCGTGATCGACGGCACCGAGAACGAGGCGGTCGCCCACCATCTCGACCGGCAGGGCATCGCGGTGCGCTCGGGCCATCACTGCGCCCTGCCGGCCCTGCGCCGCTTCGGCGTCGACCAGACGATCCGGGCCTCGCTCGCCTTCTACAACACCCGTGAGGACGTCGACGTGTTCCTCAAGGCGCTGCACGCCCTGCCGCGGCGCTGAAAGGCGCGGGGGCCGCTCCCGCGGCGGATCTCCGCAGGCCAGCGCGCCTCGCCGCCTTTGCGTCAGCGGCGGCCCGGGCGGAACGGCGCAGCGGGCACGAACGGGACCTCGCCCGACATCGTCTCGGCCAGCAGGCGGCCGGTGGCGGGCCCGAGGGTGAAGCCCTGGTGGCCGTGCCCGAAGTGGAGCCACAGGCCCGGATGGCGGGGCGCCGCGCCGATGACCGGCAGCATGTCGGGCATGCAGGGGCGCGTGCCGGACCACGGCGCGTGCTCGCCGGGCACGCCGAGATCGACGAGGTCCCGCGCGGCGGCCTCGGCGCGGGCGAGCTGGACCGGGCTCTCCGCCGCCTCGGGCGAGGCCAGCTCGGCGCCGGTGGTGATGCGCAAACCCTGCGCCATCGGCGCCATGACGTAGCCGTTCGCCGCGTCGAGGAGCGGCAGCGCCAGCGTCCGGGGACCGCGCCAGTGCCGATGGTAGCCGCGCTTGCGCAGCATCGGAATCCGGTAGCCGAACCGCCGCAGGAGGTCGGGCGCCCAGGGCCCGAGCGCCACGACCGCGGCCTCGGCCTCGACCGGCCCGTCCGCGGTCCGGATGCCCCACCCCCGGGCGGTCGGCCCGAGGCTGACCGCCTCGCCCCGGCGCACGGTGCCGCCGCGCTGCCGGAACAGGGCGGCGTAGGCCGCGACGAGGCCGCCCGGGTCCCGGACCGACCACGCGTCCTGCCACTGGATCGCGCCCGCCCCCGTCTGCTTCAGCGCCGGTTCCGCCGCGGCGAGCGCGGCCGGCGACAGCACCTGCGCGCGCACGCCGTAGCGCGCCCGCAGGCGCTCGGCCTCCGCCGCGGCCCGCTCCATGTCCTGCGGCGTGCGGTGCAGGACGCGGAAGCCGCCCTGGCGCACGAGGTCGGTCGCGCCGGCCGCCTCGATCAGGGCCGCGTGTTCGGGAACCGCCTGGGCGATGAGGGTCGCGTAGGCCCGCGACGCGGCCGCGTGGCGCGCGGGGGCCGAGTGCCACCAGTAGCGCAGGAGCGGCCCGAGGTGGCGGTGGAGCGCGCGGGCCTCGTAATGGACGTCGTTGCTGCGACCGGTGGCGATCGCGAGCAGCGTCGCCCCGTCGCGGGGCATGGCGTAGGGCTCGACGGCCTCGCCCTGGATGATCCCGGCATTGCCGTGGCTCGTCTCCCGTCCCGGCTCGCCCCTGTCGACGAGGACGACGGACCAGCCGCGCTGCTGCAGGTGGAGGGCTGTGCCGACGCCGACCATGCCGGCGCCCAGAACGATCGCGCTGCGCAACTCTCCGCCTCGGGATGCGATGGACCGACGGGCTCGCCACGGCGCCGCGATTCCCGCCCGCGCGACGACGTCGCCGGATGGGAGCGGACCGCCACGCCTCGGGCCGGCCCCGACGATACGCGGCGCACGCGAACATGCAATCGCGCGCGCCCCCCGATCCCGGCCGTTCGGCGCGCCCGTCAGAGCGGCCGTCGGCCGCGCCGTCCGAGGATGAGGGCTGCCGTGGCGGCCAGGCCGGCCGCGACGCCGGCGGTCGTCGCCAGCGGGTGCAGCGTCGCGCGGGTATAGGCACTGGTGCGCATGACGTAGGTCGGCGGATCGCCCCGCTCGCGCCCGGCCTCCCGGGGTGCGTGGAGCGCCCCTTGCGGGCTCCGCGGCGGCTCGGAGCGCTTCTGCAGGGCGATGATGGCGGGGGCGAGCTCGTCGTAGGCGCCCGGCGCGAACTCCTTGCCCATCACGAACAGCTTGCCGCCGCCGCCCACGAAGATGTCGCGCTGCGGGTGCACGGCGGCGTGCAGGATGGCGTTGGCCACCTCCTCGGGCGGGTAGATCGGCGGCGGCAGGGTCGGCTGGCGGTCCATGTAGTTGCGGGCACGGTCCGGCAGCGGCGTGTCGACCGACGCGGGCTTGACCAGGGTGACGGAGACCGGCGCGCCCTCCGCGATCAGCTCCATGCGCAGCGTGTCGGTGAAGCCCTTCACCGCGTGCTTGGAGGCGGCGTAGAGGCCCTGGAACGGGAAGGCGAGGTCGGAGGCGATGCTGCCCACGTTGATCAGCGCGCCCCCGCGGCGGCGCAGGTGCTCGGCGGCCACGAGCGAGCCGTTCACCGTCCCCCAGAAGTTGGTCCGGATGAGCCGCTCGTGGTCCTCCTGGGCGATCTCGCGCAACGGCCCGTAGACGGTCAGGCCGGCGACGTTGACCCAGGTGTCGAAGCCGCCGAACGCCGCGACGGCCTTCTCGGCGACGGCCTCGACGTCCTCCCGGCGGCCGACATCCGCGGTGACGGCGAGAGCCCCGGGGCCGAGCTCGGCGGCGATCCGGGCGAGCACGTCCTCGCTGCGGGCGGCGAGAACCACCCGGGCGCCGCGCTCGACGGCCATCCGGGCGGTGGCGAGGCCGATGCCGCTCGACGCGCCCGTGACGACGATGACCTGCTCCCGCAACGGCTTGTGTCTCATGCCCGGCGTGCTCCCTGGCGTCCCGCTCCTGAGGGAGCGATGAGGCTACGCGCGAGGGGCCGATCCGTTGCCGAGGCGCGCCGATCGCCCGCAGGCGACTCTCGCACGAGGCTTCGCGCGGAGAATCGACTGTCACACGGCTTATGCGGCCCGGAGGCGCCTGACGTTGACGGCCACGTGCTCCCGGTAGCGCGCAACGACCGTGTCGATCGAGCCGAAGCCCATCAGCGTCTCGGTCGCCTCGCGGGCGGCGGCGAACTTCTCCGTGACCATCGACACGGCCTCGTCCCGGCCCTCGCGTCCGCCCCAGGCCAGCCTGACGAGCCGCAGCTCGATCACCTTCTGGGCCTCGAAGGCCAGCAGCACCGCGGGATTGAGCCACCACGCCCAGATCGCCAGCTGCCACGGCAGGCGACAGCGTGTTTCGGTCTCGGCCGCCGGCGGGTGCGCGGCGGCGTAGTCCAGCATCATGTCCTCGAGATCAGCCGGTCCGATCATGATCGCTCCTCAGCGGCCATGTTGCACCGCACAAATCAACGGCGGGCTTCGTCGCTGGGTTCCATGCGACCGGTGGTCCCGGATCCATGCTCCCGATCGCCCGGCGCGATTCGAGCCGGCTGGCATCGGTCCTGAGGGCCGGGACCGGTCCAGGAGTTGAGGGTCCGCAGGACTGCCGGCCATCGCTCTCCTCGCGCAGCTCGCAGACGACGTCCGTGTCGAGCGGGAAGGCACGACAGGCTGGGTCTGGCTCGCGGTCTGCTGGAACGCGCGACCGGTCGGCGTCCTGACGGTCACGGGTACTCCTCTCCTCAGTGCCGAGGTTGGCACGTTCGAACGTCCTCCGGCCGGCGATCGGCTCGTCACGTCAAGCGCCGGCGTCGCATCGCCAGCAGCTCGGTCTCCGGGCTGTAGCGCCCCTCCGCGCACAGGCGCGCGAGCCGCCGGAAGTAGCCGCCGGGATTGCGGATCCGGTCGCGTCCCGAGGAGACGTCGTCGTCGTGGAGCTGGGCCACGATCAGCACGAGGACCGCCGCCCGGTAGGGTCCCAGTGCCTGGCATGCCTCGGCCCAGGCGCTCTGATGCGCCCCGATCGACGCCCTGAGTCCCCGGCCGGCGTCGAGGACCTCGTGCTCCTCGCGGATCTCGCCCCGCACCAGGTCGCGCAGGGTCGGGCAGGCCTCGACGACCAGCGCCGGTGGCAGACCTGCTGCCGGCCATTCCGCGTGGCGAGCCGTCCCAACCGTCCCCGGCGAGTCCTTGCTCCAAGACTCACTCAGGGATCCTTTCTCTGTTTCAATGTGCCGGCGCGATTTGCCGTCACAGCCGGCTGCGTAGAAGCGTTCCTCCACCATCTGCCGCAGCTCCCCCCAGGCCTCGACGACCAGCTCCGGATCGCCGGCCGAGCGCCGGTCGGGGGAGGAGGCGTCGAGGCTCGCCTGGACGGTCACGAGATCGGCCACGGGGGTCTCGGGATGGCGGCTCGCGAGAGCCTGCAGGGCCTCGGCCACCGCGCGCCGATGAACCGTCATCAGGTCAAATGCCCGGCGGCGGCGCTCCCGTGCCTCGGCGCGGGCCTGGATCGCCAGCGCCCACTCGCCCCGGCGCACGTAGAGCGGCGTCAGGTCGAACCCGAACGCATCCACGATCGTGCCGTCGCGCGCCCGGATGGCGTAGCGCTTGCCGTTGGCGGAATCCTTCGGCGTCACGAGCTCGAGGCTGACGAGGTCGCGCAGCGCGTAGCGCACGGCGCGCTCCGAGAGCCCGGTCCGCGACACCAGGTAGTCGTTCGAGGGCCACACGATGAGGCGCGACCACTCCTGCTCGCCCCAGGCGGCGACGAGCTCGGAGAGCACGAGCCGCAGGGACGGCCGCAGGGCGAGGGCCTTGGCGGCCTCCCTGGCGGATGCGGACAGTTCCTTGCGCGTCACCGTGCGCCCGTCCTCGAGGGCGCGTCTCTGTCCGGCGAGGGCGGCGCGCGTCAGCGGCCGGCCCCCGGTCTGAACCATCTCCACTCCACACCTCCTTGACGGAGGCAAAGCGGGACCGTTCGCCCGAGCGGGCGTCATTGACGGTGAGTCCGGGAGCCGCTAGAAGGAGGGTGTCAATCCGGTCTTCCAGCGGCGGCTTCCCCAGCCACCGTATGAGATCCAAAAGCGCCGAGGTCCCCACCTCGGCGCTTTTTGCTTTGCCGCGTCTACATGTTCGGCTCCACGAAGGCTTGCTCGAGCGCGTGGATGATCGCGAGGCGGCGATTCGGGAAACGACCCTCACGCACCGCCGCATCGATCGCCTGCTGCACCTGCGCCGGCACCCAGACGTTCGTCTCCAGCTCCCCGGACGCCTTGCGGGCCTCGCGGAGTTTCTTCACGCGCTGAGACGGGGTGTCGGCCATCGATACGGCTCCACGACTCGTAACGTTACGAGTCGTGTCACGAGTCGGCGGCGTCCGGCAATCCGGCGCCGCGACCCCGCAGCGATTCTTAATTTTCGATTCACAGCTGAATCGACCCCGCGACCCGTGCTTGCGGGGTCGGCGCCGAGATCTGGCCTCGACTCGCTGCCCATGCAGGCCATCTGGAAAAGTTCCCGGGTGAGGCCCGGCGAATCATCGCGGCCGGGCCCGAATCACTGTCCTGCTCTCTCCCGCCATCCTTCCCCGGGACTTCGCCGGCGCCGTTGCGACGCATCCTTCCGCCGATTTCCCGGCGTCCCTGCTGTCGGGCACGCTGCGCGCCCTATATTCGCCTCTTCGTCGCGGCGGCGCGCCGCGGCCAACCCGGAGGGCGCGATGCCCACCGACCTTCCATCTCGCTACAAGAGCCCGCGATCGCGGGGCGCGACCGCGCTGCGGACCGCGGTCGTCGGTCTCCGGCTCCGCCTCCTCGGCTGGCGCATCGAGAAGGCGCTGGAGGACAGGGACCACGCCAGGCTCCTGCGCCTGACTGCGGCCTGGGACGATCTGCGCCGCGACCGGGCGGCGGATCCGGCCAGCGACCCCTCGCGGGCGCGCGATCGACGGTGGGACATGGCCTGCGAGCGGGTTCGCCGAGCCGTTCCGAAGATTGAGCGGGAGGAGCGTCGCCTCGCCTGGGTCGTCGAGCGAATGGGGCGGGCCCGGGCGGCGCGTGACGAGCGCGCCTACGAACGCTCGTGCCTCCTCGGCCGGGCAGCCCAGGAGCGCCTCATCCAGCTATGGGGACAGATCTGACGCCGGTCCCGGGAGGGACTCTGGCGCGGAGCCGGCCTCGGCGATCGTCCGTGGCGCATGGGCGATCTCCCGGGATCGCCTGTAGCGAACGATCGGGTGTCGTCCGGCGCACAGCGGGGTCAGGACCCCGCCGCTGCCGGTTCAGGGCCGGTCGGCGTAGGGAGGAACCTCGACGAGCGTGCCGATCAGGCGAAGCAGGGCCTGCTGCTCGGGCTTGCCGGCCCCGTCGCGCAGGAAATCCCCCAGGTCGATGTGGCTGAGACGGCCGCCGGATGGACCGTTGGGCTGATGGATGATGAAGGCCCTGCCGTTGCTCGGCTCACGGCCCAGATACCAGCAGTCGCCGCCCGGACTCTGATACAATTCGCGACGATTCGACATGAGCAATCACTCCTGCTGGTCGCGGAGCATACGCCAGCGCGGGGCGGATCGGGAGGTCCGGCCGGCCGCCGCGCAGTGTCGGACAAATGCTCCGCCCGCCGGCCCCGAGGGCGTCACCCCGCCTCGGCAGGGGCCGCGCGCCCGCCGGGGCGGGGCCCGCGTCGCCGCCGGCCTGACCAATCCGGACGCACCTTTATTGTAATTTGCACGCCGTAATTCCGTTCGCTTCCTGGCAATCCTTCCGCATGCGAAAGGAGTAGCGGGGCTCTCGATTGAATCACTGTTTCGCTGTTCTGCCCGGATGCATGCTCCCGAGCCTGGCCAGAGACGGCCGGGGCAAACTGCAAGTCGGCAAGTCGAGCAGAACTCGCGTGCGGGGGAGACGGGATCGATGGGACGAACCGGCGTCGCTGAGGACCGTCATCACTCCTTCGCCGCGGCCTCGCTCGAGGAAGTCACGGCTCACGGGGGAGCGCGGCCCATCCTCACGCGCCGCGTCGTCGGGCGGACCGACAGCCTCAACTTCATCGACCTGACCGTCGTCCCGTCCGGCAGCGACATCGGGGTTCACACCCATGCCGACGACAACGAGGAGATCTACGTCGTCGTCTCGGGCAATGCGACGATGCGGGTCGACGGCCGCACCATCGCGGTGTCGCCCGGGGACGTCGTCGTCAACCGCCCCGGAGGGACGCACGGCCTCTGGAACACCGGCGACGAGGAGGTCCGCCTCGTCGTGATCGAGGTTCCACGCGGGAGGGCTGGCCGGACCGTGCCGTGATCCTCCGCCGGCCTCGTCGCGGCGGGGTCCCGTCTCCCTGTCCCTCTGCCGGACATGCACCGGGCCTCTCGCGGGGCCTGGCCGCAGCCGGCCCTTCCCTCCCGGAGGACACCCCGACGATGACCATCAGCCTGCGCGATCATGAGCCGGAGGCACCTCGCTCGCACGTCGCCGCGGCGACCCGCCGGACCGCGTACGAGGTCGTGTTCCAGGATCGGGAGCCCGCGGCCGCGCTCCGGTCGCTCCGGCCCTGGCTCGCCGACGGGGATCACCTGATCGTCACGACGCCCACCGTCCACGCCCTCTACGGAGACGCCCTGTCCGGCCTTCCGCCCTGCAGCCGGCGGATCCTCGTGCTCGACTGCACGGAGGCCAGCAAGACCCTGGAGCAGGTCGAGCACGTCTGCCGCCGGGCGCGCGAGCTCGGGCTCAGCCGCAGCGGCGCCCTCGTGTCGGTCGGGGGCGGGGTCTCCGGCGACGTCACCACGGTCGCCGCCGCCTGGCTGCGGCGCGGGATCCGGAACGTCCGCGTGCCGACGACGCTCGTGGGCCAGGTCGATGCGGGCCTCGGCTACAAGGGCGCGGTCAACTTCGACGGGCACAAGAGCTATCTCGGCTGCTTCCACGCCCCGGCCCACGTGCTGGTTGCCCCGGACTTCCTGCGCACCCTCCCGGCCCGGCACCTGCGCGAGGGATTTTCCGAGATCGTCAAGATCGCCATCGTCTGCGACGCCGACCTCCTGGACGTGGTGGAGCGCCACGCCGAGGCGCTGATCCGGACCGGCTTCCGCACGCCCCGGGAGCCGGGCCGCGCGATCGTGTGGCGGGCCGCCGGGCTCATGCTGGAGCAGCTCGCGCAGAACCCCTACGAGGACCAGAGCTACGAGCGCCTGGTGGATTTCGGGCATACCTTCAGCCCGATCCTCGAAGCCGCCTCCCGCCACCGTCTGTCGCACGGCGAGGCCGTGTCGGTCGACATGGCGCTGACGATGGCGCTCTCGGCCGAGCTCGGCCTGGTCGCGCCGGCGTCCCGGGACAGGATCCTCGCCCTGCTGCGGCGGCTCGGCCTGCCGGTCGCCTCGCCGCTGCTCACCGTCGATCTCTGCCGGCGCGCCCTGGAGCAGGCGGCCCTCCACCGGGGCGGGCGGCCCAACCTGGTCCTGCCGGCCGATTCCGGTCCGGCCCGCTTCCTCGAAGCCGCCGACGCGATCGGGGCCGACGTGCTCGCCCGGGCGCTCCGGGCCGTGGCCGAGGCCCCTGCGCCCATGCGGCAGGGCCCCTTGCCCCTCGCCCGTCCCGGCCGGCGGGCGGAGGCGGGCGGCCTTCGCCTGGCGGGAACCTGACGCCGTGGGCGCGCAGGTCCTGGTGTTCGACGTCGGCGGCACCACGACGCGGGCCGGGCTGTTCGATCTCGGCGCGGCCCGCCTGATGCGGACGGAGCGGGCGCCGACGCCCTCCGTCTCCAATTGCCCCGGCGAGACCGGCGCGAGGCTGCGCGCCCGCCTCTACGGGCTGATGGCGCGGCTCGCCGCGCGGCTCGGGGCCGAGACGCCGGCCCGCGTCGTCATCGGCTTTCCCGGGCCGGTGGACGCGAACGGGGTCGCCCTGCGCGCACCGACCGTCTGGGGCGCGGAGCGGGACCCGGAGCCGGTGGCGGCGCGGGTGAGGGCGCTCTGGCCGGGGGCGGGCATCCGCGTGGTCAACGACCTGAGCGCGGCGGGGTACGGCTTCCTCCGGCACGCCCACGACGACGCCTGCATCGTGACGGTCAGCTCCGGGATCGGCCACAAGGTCTTTCTCGACGGACGGCCCGTCGTCGGCCCGGCCGGACGCGGCGGCGAGATCGGCCACCTGCGGGTCGATTTCTCCGCGGACGCGCCGCCCTGCGAGTGCGGCGGGCGGGGCCATCTCGGCGCCCTGGCCTGCGGGCGGGCCGTTCCGGACCAGGCCGCGCGCCTGGCCCGCCGCGATCCGGGCGGCTTCGCCCGCTCGTCCCTGGCGGCCGCGGTCGGGGGCCGGGCCTCGCGCGTCGATGCGCCCCTCCTCGCCCGGGCCTTCCGAGCCGGCGACCCCTGGGCCACGACGCTGGTCGGCGTGCTCGCTGCGCCGCTCGGGCAGGTGCTCGCCGGCATCCACGCCGCCGTGGGCGTCGAGCGCTTCGTGATCATGGGCGGGTTCGCGCAGGGTCTCGGCCCCGCCTACCTCGCACCGGTCGCGCGGGCCGCCGCGGCGAGCGCATGGGACCTCGGCCAGAACTGGGGGCTGATGCTGGAGCTCGGCGAGCGGGGCGACGATGCCGGGCTGTTCGGGGCCGGCCGCCTCGCCGCGCGCGAATGGGGCGGGCCGGCGTGACCGGTCACCTCGCCGTGCTCGGCGGCGGCACGCCCTACACGGTGGCCCTCGCCGACGCCATCGCGGCCCGGGGCCGGGCCGTGGCGCCCGGCCCCCTCGTTCTGGCCGGACGGGACGCGCGCGCGCTCGAGACGGTCGGCCGCTACGTGCGCGGCAGGCTCGCGCCGCTCGGCTGGTCCACCACCTGGACGACGGAGCCCCGGGCGGCCCTGCGCGGGGCCAGCCTCGTCCTCCATCAGATCCGCTACGGCGGCACCGCCGGCCGGCAGCGGGACGAGGAACTGGCGCTCGCCTGCGGCCTCGTGGCGGACGAGACCCTGGGCCCCGGGGCGCTCCAGGCCGCCCTGCGCCTGCGCGCGCCCCTGGCCGAGACCTGCCGGATGCTGGTCGAGGAATGCCCCGGCGCGGTGGTGCTCAACCTGACGAACCCGCTCAGCCTGACGACCGCGCGCATGGTCCGGGCCGGCGTGTCGGGCTGCCTCGGCCTGTGCGAGTTGCCCCGCGTGACCCTGGAGGCGGCCGCCGCCGTGCTGGGCGAGGACCCGGCGCGGGCCCGCTGGGCCTATGCGGGCCTGAACCACCGCGGCTTCCTCGTGCGGCTGGAATGGGACGGCGTCGACCGCATCCCCGACCTCGTCCGCCGGCTCGGCGACCGCACCCTGAACGGGATCCGGGCGGACGAGATCGCCGCCCTGAAGGCCATCCCCACCAAGTACTTCCGCCTCGCCCGAACGCCCGCGCCCGCCCCCGAGCCGGGACGCGCCGCGTTCCTGGGCTCGCTCCGCGCGCGCCTCCTGGAGGAGCTGCGCGCCGACCCCGGCCGGTCGCCGCCGAGCCTGGGCGTGCGCGACATGGCGTGGTACCCGCGGGCCGTCGTTCCGGCGATCGAGGCGCTCCGCTCGCCGCGCCCGCTGGACTGCGAGGTCAACGTCCTCGCGCCCTCGGGAATCGTCGAGGAGGGGCGGGTCGGCTTGAGCGCGGCGGGGCCCGGCCCGCTGCGGCCGGCCGCGGCGCCGGCCCCGGCCGCGGCCTGGCTCGCCGCCTTCCGCCGCCACGAGCGCGACCTGCTCGACGCGGTGGAGCACCCGAGCCTGCCGGCGATCCGCCGGGCGCTGGAGGCCGACCCGCTGATCCCGGCGCCGAAGGTCGAGGAATGCGCGCGCCTGATCTGGGCGCGCCGGGACGCGGAGGCTGCGGCTGCGAGCGCCTGAGGACGCGCCGATGTCGCGCCGGCCATGCGCCGGCGCCTGATTCCGCCGCGTTGTCCGCGACGGACCGGCCTCCGCTTCTTCGGAGATCGTGTCGTACGAACCCTGCCTGATCTGTTCCGAAAACAATAAACCGCGGGATCCCCTCTCCCGTGTGGGAGAGGGGTAGTGGCGATCGAAGATCGCGCGAGGGTGCGACGGTCCTGAGTTAGATTCGACCGTCCCGCTGCCAGCACGGCGTTCAGTACTCAACACTGAAGCGTGTCACCCTCACGCGGGATCTTCGATCCTCTGGCCCCTCTCCCACACGGGAGAGAGGAGATGTGCTCAGTCTTGATTCGAACCGACCACGCGGAACGCGTATCAAGCTGCCTGCGCGACCCGGCCGCGCGGGGCCCCGTGGACCTCCTCGAACAGGTCCTCGATGCGGCGCGCCATGACCTGCGGCGTGTAGCCGGTCCGGTGGCGCGCGCGGGCGTTCCGCCCCAGGCGAACGGCCTCTTCGGGCCGGTGCAGGAGGCGCAGGAGCGCGTCGGCGAGTGGCCCCGCGTCGCCCGGCGGCAGCACGATCCCGGTCTCGCCGTCGCGCACCAGCTCGTGGATGCCGCCGACCCGGGTCGTCACCGCCGGCTTGCCGAGGGACATGCCCTCGAGGAGCGCGATCGGGGAGGAATCGAGCAGGGTCGGGTGAGCGTGGATGTCGACGAGGGGCCAGACGTCGCCGATCGGGCCCGGATACGGGGCGAGGCGGACGCGCTTGCCCAGCCCGGCCGCCGCGATCGCCCGGACGAGCCGGTCCCGGTGATCCAGTCCCTCCTGGTTGTAGGACGGGTAGCCGCACAGCAGGACGAAGGCGTCCGGGACCTCGGCCAGGACCCGCGCCGCGGCCGCGAGCAGCAGCTCCTGCCCCTTGTAGGGCTGGATGCGGGCGATCTGGCCGATCACCCTGGCGCCGTCCGGGATGCCGAGCTCGGCCGCGACCTCCTGCGCCGGCCGGGTCGCCCGCGGCGGCGCGATCCCGTTGGGGATGCAGCGGCCCGGGGGCGCGAACAGCATCCAGCGGCGCATCGCGTCGAGGCAGGTCTGCGAATCGCAGACGACCGCGTCGACCAGGCCGTAGACCCCGCGGAAGAGGTGCCAGGCCGGCGAGCGCGGGCCGGCATGCTTGACCTGGGGAAAGTAGTTCGTCGACACGACGGCCCGCGTGCCGGCGAGCCGGGCGGCCAGGGCCGCGACCACGGTGCCCGTGTCGCCCCTGCCGTCCACCACGTCGATGGCGCGCTCGCGCAGGAGACGCGCCGCCTGCTGCACGAAGCGCCGGAACCCCCGGATCTTGGCGAGCTGGCGGACCGCCGGCGACGCGTCCGGCGGGCTCTGGAACCCGTAGGGCAGGCCGAGGTCGATCAGCGGCACGTCGAGGGCCGCGAACCGGTGCCGGATCGGCCCCCACAGCGCGTCCATCTCCGGGGAGGCGCCGCAGCCGCAGATCACCAGGTGGTCGAACCGGTCGGCATCCCGGGCCGCCAGGTAGGCGAGCAGACGGTTCTCGTCGCCGCCGATGTGCAGGAACGGGACGATCGTCGCGATTCTCAACCGGCGCGGCATGGGCGCTCCTCCGTTCGGGCGGATCGGGCCGGCGCGAGCTTGTCCCCCGGCCTTCTCCGGCCGCAACCGCTCCCAACGGTGCTGCCGCCGCCGAACGGCTGAGCCGGCCTCCACCCTTCGCGCACCTCGCCCTCGCTCTCGGTCGCGGGCGCTCCTCCCCTTTGAGCGACGCCGTCGCGGACCGGGCCGACGCCGAAGGGACGACGGGCGCCGCCGCGAGGGCCGGCCTATCCTCGGCGGGTACCCGGCGTCGCCGCCCGCGAGCCCTGCCGGGGGCGATCGGGGGCACGAGGAGGAGCGGACCATGCCGGCGAGCGCGGCGGCACTCATCGTGGCGGGGGGGGCGGGCGAGCGGATGCGCCGCTCGGGCAGCGCGCTGCCCAAGCCCCTGGTGCCGGTGGCCGGCATCCCGCTCCTCGAGTGGAACCTGCTCGCGCTCCTGCGGGCGGGCCTGCGCGACGTCCACGTGGCGGTCTCGGCGGCGGACGGGGCGGGGCGGGGTTTTGCGCGGTCGCGCTGCGCGGGACTCGCGGCGCGCTCCGGGG
>NZ_LABY01000100.1 GCF_001043975.1 Methylobacterium variabile | reverse complement strand
GTAATACCGCCGCGCCTTCGAACGGACTCGTTCGGAGGCGCAAGGCAAGCCCGAACGGGCGCCGGCGCTGATGCGCCGGACGCCTTCGCATCGACGTGTCGATGCGAAGGCGCGAGGGTATCAGTGATCGGGCGGCTGGCCGTCGACCGCAGCCACGCCGGCCGGGGGCTCGGCGCCGACATTCTCTCCGACGCGCTGCGCCGGATCGCCCTCGCTTCGCGGAGCATCGGCATCGGCGCCGTCATGATCCAGGCGAAGGACGAGGCGGCGAGGCGCTTCTACCTGCGATGCGCCGAATTCATCGAATTTCCGCAGGACTGCCGCACGCTGTTCCTGCCCATCGAGACGGTGGTCGCCGCGTTTGGCGACGACGCGGAGGCGCCCTGAACGGGGGCGGGCTGCACCGGCGAGCCCCCGCTCATACCAGCGCGCTTTCAGGCTCAGCCCGCGCCGCCGAACAAGTCCGTTCGACGGCGCGGCGGCATCAGGAGATCCCCAGCCCCCGCACCAGGGCGATGCTGACGAGGAGCAGGACGCCCAGGGAGGCGACGACCGCGAGCGTCACCCGGCCGCCGACCCGGGCCACCACCCGCACGTCGACGCCGAGGCCGAGGGCCGCCATGGCGATCACCGTCAGGATCCCGGCCATTCGGGTCAGGGGCGCCTGCGCCGCGTCGGGCACGAGGCCGAGGGAGCGGGCGGCGGCGAGGGAGAGGAAGCCGAGGATGAACCACGGCACCAGCTTGAAGAAGCCGAGCCGCCTGCGCGTCTCGGCCGGGGCGCCGGGCTCGTCGCGCAGGCGCGAGGCCAGCAGCGACAGGCCGAGGACCACGGGCCCGAGCATCAGCACCCGCACGAGCTTGACGAGCGTGCCGACCTGGGTGCTGACGAGGCTCACCGGTACGGTGGCGGCCAGCACCTGCGGCACCGCGTAGACCGTGAGGCCGGCGAGCACGCCGTACTCCGTCGGCGTGGTGCCCAGCAGCGGGATCAGCAGCGGCAAGCCGAGCACCACCAGCACGCCGAGGATCGCCGTGAAGGCGATCGAGGAGGCGACGTCGTCGCTGCGGGCGCCGATCACCGGGGCGACGGCGGCGATGGCCGAGTTGCCGCAGATGGCGTTGCCGCAGGCGATCAGGATCGACATCCGGGCCGGCAGGCCGAGCAGGCGGCCGATGGCGTAGCTCGCGCCGAGCGCGATCACCACGGTGGCGACGATGCCGGCCAGCAGCGCCGGCCCCGAGGCGACGAGGGCCCTGAGGCTGATCGAGGCGCCGAGCAGCATCACGGCGACCTCGAGCAGCTGCTTGGCGCTGAAGGCGATGCCGACGCGCCAGCGCGGTCCCGGCTCCCAGACCGAGCGGATCGCGATGCCGGCCAGGATCGCGATCACCAGGGCCTCGACGTAGGGATGGTGGACGAGGTGCTCCTCCGCGGCCTGGACGAGGCTCGCCGCCGCCGTGATCGCGACGCAGAGGGTGAGTCCGGGCAGGACCGCGAGGGCGGTCCGCGCGATCGTGTCAGGCCGCATCGCCGGCTGAGTCCGTCGTCATAGGGAGTGTCGTCGCAGGGGATCTCGGCGTCCCGCCGGACGGTCGTCCGGTGCTCACGGGCGGAAGCTCGTTCCGATGCCGGACCGCGGCGGCTGGCCGAGCCAGAGCAGCGCGAGGCCGAGGACCAGGGCGATCGGGGCGGCCGGCGAGAGCGTGAAGGGCAGGCCGAGGAGCTTCCACAGGGCCGGCTGCCCGCCCTCGGCCATCGCCTGGAGGCTCGCGGCCCGGTCCTTCAGCAGCGCCGCCGCGACGTCGCTGACCGAGGTGACGAGCACCGCGTTGTTGGCGATCGAGCGGGCGCCGTCGTAGACGATCCCGACGAAGCCGGCCGCGAGGAGCAGCAGGCCGAGGCAGCGGCACAGGAAGCGGATCATTCAGGGCTCCGACCGCGCCCGCGGGGGACGCGCGGCACCTTGAGTAGAGAGCCGCCCCTGCGGGTGCAAGGAGTTAAGGCGCGGGAGCGCCGTCGCGGCGGGTGTGCACGCGGCGCCGTGGCGGATTGATCCCGGCCTCCCCGCCGTGCCAGGGGCGTGCGCTCAGGTTTCTGGTCTGTCGCAGGCTTTCGATCGCAAAACCGGCACCCGCTTTTGCGAAGCCTGCCGAGGGGAGCGGCATGGACGGTAGGACGGGCGGCGCGGGAGCGCGGCCGGAGCTGGTGATCTTCGATTGCGACGGGGTGCTGGTGGACAGCGAGCCGATCAGCCTCGTGCGCCTGACCGAGGCCTTGCGGCGCATCGGCGTGCCGATCGACCTCGACACGGTGGCGCGGCGCTTCACCGGCACCAGCATGACCTCGATCATGGCGCACATCGCCCGCGACTACGGCGTGCCCACGCCCGAGGGCTTCGTCGACGCGGTGCGGGCCGACACCCTGCGGGCCTTCGACGCCGAGCTGAAGGCGATCGCGGGCGTCGCCGACGTGCTGGGCGTGATGCCGGACCGGCGCTGCGTCGCCTCGAGCAGCGATCCCCAGCGCCTGCGGCACGCGCTCCAGCTCACCGGCCTGCTGCCGCTGTTCGGCGAGCACGTCTTCAGCGCCAGCATGGTGTCGCGGGGCAAGCCCTTTCCGGACCTCTTCCTCTACGCGGCCGAGCAGATGGGCGTCCCACCGGGCGCCTGCGTGGTGATCGAGGACAGCGTGCCGGGCGTCACCGCGGCGAGGAGCGCCGGCATGCCGGTCCTCGGCTTCTGCGGCGGCGGCCACTGGGCGCACGACCGGGCCGGGGCGGACCTTTTGGCCGCAGGAGCCTTCCGGGTTTTCGACGAATTCACCCACCTGCCCCATCTATTGGGGGAGTGGGACGCCGCGTCCCGTTAAGAGACGGGGAGCCCTGGCACCGGTTTCGCATTGACCTTCCGCGAGCGCCCGGCACATTCGGAACCGTCGCGGGCCTCGCCGGCCGCGACGATCCCGAGGGAGGACGCGACCGGCCCGAGCAGGTTTCGCACAAGCGGTTGCCGTTTTGCGACAAAAACCTGCGACAGAACAAGAACCTAAGCCGACGCAGCGTTGGCCCGCCAGCGCAAGTCTGCTCAGCGAGCCCGTACCAGAATTCCCCGTCCGCCAGCCAACCGGAGCCCGCCGTGAGACCAGCCCGCATCGTCGCCTTCTCGGGCAACGTCCGCCGCCCGTCCCGGACCCGCGCGCTGGTGGAGGCCGTCGCCGCCGAGCTGTCCCGCCGCCGCCCGATCGAGCTGAAGGTGCACGACCTGGCCGATCTCGGCACGGGCCTCGGCGCCACCACCCGGCAGGCCCTGCCCCTGCCGATCGCCCACATGATCGAGGCGATCGAGGGCGCCGATGGCCTGATCGTCGGCTCGCCGGTGCATAACGGCTCGTATTCGGGCCTGTTCAAGCACGTGATCGACTTCCTCGACCCCGCGGCGCTCGCCGGCAAGCCGGTGGCCATCACGGCGACCGGGGGCGGCCCGCGCCACGCCCTGATGGTCGAGCACCAGCTGCGGCCGCTCTTCGGCTTCTTCACCGCCCACGTCGCGCCGACCGCGGTCTATGCCGGCGAGGCGGAGATCCAGGACGGGATCGTGACCGATCCCCGGGTCGCCGAGCGGGTCGCCGCCGCCGCCGCCGAGCTTTCCCACCTCCTCGACGTGGCGGAGGCGGCCCGCCGCAGCGGTTCGGGCCGGGCCGTGGCGGGGCTCTGAGACCGCGGCACCTGCGAACGGAGGCACCTGCGAACGGACTCGTTCCGACGGCGCGGCGGTCGCAGGCTCTCGGCCTGGCGCAGGTCCCTCGTCGCTGCGCCGGCGACCACGCCCGCGCAGTCCGGCTCAGACGCCGCCCAGCCGCGCCTGGATCTTGCGGTAGGCCCGGCCGTAGGCGGCGTAGCTCGCGACGGTGCGGGACATCATGGCGCGGCGCTCGGAATCGAGGCGCGACAGCGCGCGCGCCGGGCGCCCGCCCCAGAGCCAGCCCGACGTCAGCACCTGCCCGGGATCGGTGGCGCTGCCGGCGGCGAGCAGCACGTCCGCCTCGATCACCGTGCCCGGACCGAGGAGCGCGCCCATGCCGACGAGGCAGCCCGGGCCGATGCGGCCGTCGCTGGCGCGCACGTTGTGCCCAAGCGTGGTGTCGCGCCCGATCACCAGCCCGTCGCCCCGGGTGCACAGCACGCAATTGTCCTGCACGTTCACGTTCTCGTCGATCACGATCGGGCCTACGGCGGCGTCGAGGGCGCAGGAGAAGAACACGCTCGCCCCCGGCGCCAGGGCGATCCGGCCGCGCAGCCGGGCGGTGCGGGCCACGAACACCGCGGCATCGGGCGCGAAGTCGCCGCCGGGGGTCGCGGCGGGCTCGCTGGCTGCGGCCTCGCGCAGGCGCTCGGCCCGCTCGGTGAGCTCGCCGGGGACCAGCGCCCGCACCGGCCGGGCCGGGCTGCCGGCGCAGACGAAGCCCGCCGGCAGGGTGGTGCGCGGAAACACCGTGCTGCCGGCTTCCAGCAGCACCCCGTCCTCGATCAGCGAGCCGTCGAGGACCACGCAGGCATCCTCGATCACGCAATCGTCGCCGACCGTGCAGGCATGGACCACCGCATCGCGCCCGACCGTGACCCGGTCGCCGACGATGCAAGGGTAGACCTCGGCAGCGATGTGCAGGGTCGAGCGGGCGCCGAGCCAGAACCGGTCGCCCACGACGACGTCGTGCCCGTCGGCCCGGATCACCGATTCGTCGCCGAGCCAGGCCTGGGCTCCGAGGCTGGCCCGCCCGATCACCGCGCTGCCGCGGCCGCACCAGACCGGCCGGGCGGCGAAGGTCGGCTCAGTGTCGTCGAAGGGGAGGAGGAGGTCTGGGGTCACGGGTCGGTCCTCCGTCCGGCCGGATCCTCGCGCGGTCCGGCCGTTCCTTGCCTCCCATCTACGCCACTCCGCCGCCGCCGACAGCCCCGGGTCGCAGCGCAGATCGCTGGTGGCGGAGCGGCACCCGACCGGGCGCCGGCGCGGGAGCCCAGGTCGTGACCGTGCGCCGGACGCTCCCGCATCGACCTGTCGATGCGGGAGCGCGCTGGTATAAGACGCGGGCACCCCCGTGACGCCCGGACCCGCCATGACCCCTCGCCTCTCGATCCAGCCCGAGCCCTTCGACGTCGCGGCGGAGATCGCCGCCCTCACGGCGGAGCTCGGCGGGCGGGCGGGCGCCATCGTGAGCTTCACCGGCCTGTGCCGCGACGAGGACGGGCGCCTCGCCGCCCTCGAGCTCGAGCATTATCCCGGCATGGCCGAGGCCGAGATCGGCCGCGTGCTTGAGGAGGCCGCGCGGCGCTGGCCGCTCCAGGGCGCCGTGGCGATCCACCGCCACGGCCTGATCCGCCCGGGCGAGGGCATCGTGCTGGTGCTGGCCGCCTCCGCCCACCGCACGGCCGCCTTCGAGGCGGCGAGCTTCCTGATGGACTACCTCAAGACCCGGGCGCCGTTCTGGAAGCGCGAGCACCGGGCCGACGGCAGCCTCGGCGGCTGGGTCGAGGCGACCGAGCACGACGCGGCCGCCGCCGCGCGCTGGTGACGGTGAGAACCGGGGATTACGGAGAATTCGAGCGGTCGGGCTGAGGAATCGCTGACGGAGCTGCGGCAGGATCCGGCCATGCCGTCAGATCCCCGATCCCCCGATCAGCTGCCGTTCGACCCGCTCAGCGCGCGCAACCTCGCGGTGGCCTGCGCCCTCGTCGGGCTCGGGACCATCCTGCTCTCCGACCGGCCGACGCCCGGGGGTGTCCTGCTCGCCTGGGGCGGCCTCGCCGGCTGGGCCCTCCTGCGCCTCCTGGGCGGACGGGGGGCGCAGCCGGTGCGCCGGAAGCCCCGGCGGCGGCCGATCATCGAGGTCGTGGAGGTGGCGGACTGGGCGCCCCGACGCCCGCCCGCGCCGCTCGCCCTGCCCAAGCCCATCGCCACGGCCCCGCCGGCGACGAACTGGTCGACCGCCCCGCACCCGGCCGTGCTCGCCGGCGTCCGGCGCCGGCGCGAGGAAGGATAACGGGGGACCGGGGCGCATCCGCGGTCGCCGAACGGCCGCGCGCGGCTATCTGTCCAGCGCGGCGGCCCGCTCCGCCGGCGGAGAGATCATCGGACATGCCCGTTTCCCCACCTCAGGACACCACCAGCCCGCTCTGGGCGAGCACCCGGCCGCTGGTCCTCGCCGGCATCGGAGTGGCGGCGTTCACGGCCCTCATGCTGCTGGCCTGGCGCTCGGCCGACACGCTGCTCCTGATCTTCGCCGGCATCCTGTTCGCGGTCTTCCTCGAAGGGCTCACCCACTATCTCGGCCGCGTCGTCCCCCTGGGGCACGGGTGGCGCCTCGCGATCGTCAGCGTGCTGCTCACGGCCCTGGTGCTCGGCATGGTCGGGTTCGGCGGCGCCACCGTGGCGGGTGAGGCGGAGCGCCTGGGGCAGACGCTGCGGCAGCAATCCGGCACCGTGAAGTCCTGGCTCGACGTCCGCGGGATCGACACCCGCTTCCTCGATTTCGGCAAGCTGAAGGAGGCGGCGTCGCAAGGGGGCAGCGAGGCGGGCGACGATGCGAAGAGCGCTCCCCGGGCCGGCGGCCTGCCGAGCCCCGGCACGCTCCTGTCGGGCGCCGGCAGCGTGCTCGGCCAAGCCTCGATGGTGGCCATGGCGGTGTTCGGCGCCATCGGCAACGTGTTCATCGTGGTGGTGCTCGGCCTGTTCGTGGCGGCCGACCCGCGGACCTACCGCGACGGGCTGCTGCGCTTCGTGCCCCCGCGCCACCGCACCCACGCGGCCTCCGTCGCCGACGACATCGGCATCACCCTGCGCCACTGGCTGTTCGGGCAGCTCGTCGTGATGGCGGCGATCTTCGTCTGCGTCTGGCTCGGGCTGACCCTCGTGGGCATCGACGGCGCCCTGATCCTCGGGCTCCAGGCCGGCCTGCTCTGCTTCATCCCGACCATCGGGGCGCTGATCGCCGGCATCATCATCGTGCTGGCATGCCTCGCCTCGGGCCTCAAGGGGGTGATCGCGGGCCTTGCCGTCTACCTGCTGGTGCAGACCCTCGAGAGCTACGTGCTGACGCCGTTCGTGCAGAAGCGGGCGCTCGACATCCCGCCCGCCACCCTGTTCGCCGGGCAGATCCTGCTCGGCGTGCTGTTCGGCCTCTGGGGGGTGGCCCTGGCCCTGCCCCTGATGGCGGTCGCCAAGGTGCTGCTCGACCGGCTCTACATCGAGGACACGCTGGGGGAGGACGCGGGCTGACCCGCCGCGCTACCGGATCTCGTCGAGCTGATCCACGAAGGGCAGCGGGTCGTCCGGGTCGGCGAGGATGCCGTCCATCATGGCCTGGAACACCGCGACGGCGCTCGCCTGCTCGTCCTCCCCCAGCAGGCGCGACGCTTTGCCCGGGCCGAGACGCATCGCGGCGGCGGTCGCCTCGGCCTCGGCGGGGGAGAACACGTAGTCGTGGATCACCGCGACGCCGGTGCCGTCCGGACCGAGGGCGTCCTCGGCCCCGCGGACCAGGGTCAGGAAGGCGAGGAACGCGATCAGGTTCTCGTCGTACATCCACGAGCCGGCGACGAACTCCTGCTCCACGCAATCGTAGGTGATGTGGCGCGTATTCGCCGCCTCGCAGTGCTCGAACAGCCCCCGGAACGCGGCCCGCACGGTCGGCCAGCGCGCGAGCCGCTCCCCGGCCTCCCGGGCGTAGGTCGCCATCTCCTCGGCCGTGGCCTGCGCGAGTTCCTCGGCCCCGTCGTCGAGGCACCAGCGGCCGCCGAGGTCGCGCCAATCCGTCCAGCGGGCCGGATCCGGCGGCGAGGTCTCCAGCCAGTGGACCAGATCCGCGCGGGCAACATGCAACCGCACGAAAGCGCCGTAGGGCTCGGACATCAGGCAGCTTCCCTTGGGTTCGATGCGACCAGGGAATGTCCGATTCGGGAGCGCCCGTCGCGGGCGATCTATGCCACCTGCGGCTTCGTCACCTTGGCCTCGATCGCGTCCCAGACCGCGACCGCGAGGTCGGGGCCGCCGAGGCGCTTGATCGCCCGGATGCCGGTCGGCGAGGTGACGTTGATCTCGGTCAGGTTGCCGTCGATCACGTCGATGCCGACCAGGATCAGGCCGCGGCGGCGCAGCTCGGGGCCGATCGCGGCGCAGATCTCCTGCTCGCGCGGGGTGAGCGCGGTGGCCCCCCCGGTGCCGCCCCGCACCATGTTGGAGCGGATGTCGTTGGCCGCCGGCACCCGGTTGACCGCGCCGAGGGGCTCGCCGTCGACCAGGATGATGCGCTTGTCGCCCTCGGTGATGCGCGGCAGGAAGCGCTGCACCACCCAGGGCTCGCGGAAGGTGACCGCGAACAGGTCGTACATCGAGCCGAAATTCGGGTCGTCGGGGAGCACCCGCAGCACCGCGGCGCCGCCGTGGCCGTGCAGCGGCTTCATCACCACGGCGCCGTGCTCGGCCCGGAACTCCTCGATCTCGCGCTTGTCGCGGGTGATCAGGGTCGGCGGCATCAGCTCCGGATAGGCGGTGACGAACAGCTTCTCGGGGGCGTTGCGCACCTCGAAGGGGTTGTTCACCACGAGCGTCTCGGGGTGGATGCGCTCGAGCAGGTGCGTCGCCGTGATGTAGGCGAGGTCGAAGGGCGGGTCCTGGCGCATCAGCACCACGTCGACCTCGCGTAAGTCGATCCGCTCCTGGGGCCCGAGGGCTGCGTGGTCGCCCTCGACGTCCTGCACCCGCAGGGGCTCGACCCGGGCGGTGACGCGCCCGTCGCGCATCGAGAGCCGGTCGGGCGTGTAGTGCAGGAGCGTGTGGCCGCGGGCCTGGGCCTCCAGCAGCAGCGCGAAGGTGGTGTCGCCGGCGATGCGGATCGCCTGGATCGGGTCCATCTGGACCGCGACGGTGAGGGCCATGTCGGGGTTGTCTCCGGTCGCCCGGGTTATCGGGCGGCCCGCGCCCGATGGCAACGGCCGCCCACGAAGGAAGGCCCCGCGCGCGAGGTTGCGGCGGGGCCCCAAGTCGAGGGAGGAAACGCCCATGAGGGCCTGGAGAGGTCTTGCAAGCCGCGTGCCAACGCGGCCTGCGAGGCCGATTCGTATCCGCGCCGTCCCGGGATCAGGCGGCCTTGCGGTTGACCTTGCTCTCGGCGAGGGAGGTGAGCTTCTTGTCGGTCGCCTTCTCCTCCTCGAGGGTCTGCTGCAGCGGACCGATCACGTCCTTGCGCCCGAGCTGCTGGGCGTAGGCGATGATCGTGCCGTAGCGGGTGATCTCGTAGTGCTCGACGGCCTGGGCGGCGGCCAGCATGGCAGCGTCGCGCACTTCGGCGTCGTCGGTGTCGCCGATGATCTCCTCGGCCTCGGCGATGATGCCGTCCATCGCGGCGCAGCGCACGCCCTTGGCGGGCTGGCCCAGCGTCTGGAACACCTGGTCGAGCCGCCGGATCTGGCCCTCGGTCTCGCGCAGGTGCGTCTCGAAGCCCGCTTTCAGCTGCGGATCGCTCGCCTTGGCGATCATCTTCGGCAGCGCCTTCGTGATCTGCTGCTCGGCGTAGTAGATGTCTTGGAGCATGTGATGGAACAGATCGTCCATGCTCTTGATCGGCTTCGAGAACAGGCCCATGGCGTCCTCCTCGGAATGCGCGCTCGCACGCGCGATCACTTGGACGTTGCTGACGCATCGCGCGGCACGTCTCGAACAGCACTGGGTTGAGCCGCACCGTTCCGTACTGCCGGGGAACGTCGCCCGGCTGGCACGGTTCCTCAAAAACTCCCGGCGGGTATCACTTTCCGGCCAGCGGGTCCCGGCTCCGAGGGTTTTGGCGTCGAGGATCTCGGCTCTGAGGGTCTTGGCTCCGAGGGTCTTGGCTCCGAGGGTCTTGGCTCAGAGGATCCTGGCCCTGAGGATCTTGGCCTTGAGGATCTTGGCCCGGCCAGGCGACGATGCGGTCCGGCAGCTCGTCGGTCTCGAACTCCTCCTCGGTGCCGCTGACCCGGCCGCGGACCGAGATGCCGGCCTCGTGGACGGTGCGGCGGGTGCCGGAGACCAGGGGATGCCACCAGGGCAAGTCGTGCCCGTCCCGCACCAAGCGGTAGCCGCAGGTCGGCGGCAGCCAGGGCAGGGTGCGCACCGCCTCGGGCGTCAGCCGCACGCAGTCGGGGACGCGGCGCTGGCGCCGGGCGTAGTCGCGGCAGCGGCAGGTGCCGGCATCGAGCAGGGTGCAGCCGATGTCGGTGTAGTGGATCTCCGCCGTGTCCTCGTCCTCGAGCTTCAAGAGGCAGCAGCGGCCGCAGCCGTCGCACAGGCTCTCCCACTCCTCGGGGCTCATCGCCTCCAGGCTCTTCTCGCGCCAGAACGGGGTCGCGGCCTTGAGGGAGGCGGGCGGGCGCGGGGACTTGCGGGCTGTGGCCACGGATGCTCGGCCTCGAGGGCGCCGGGTGACGGCGCGGGTGCGGATGTGACGGGCGGGAGGTCTCCCCTCCTCTGCCGCGCCCGCCGGCCGCGGGCAAGCGCGGCCGGGCGCGGCTCAGCACTCCTGCGACGTCGTGTCGGCGCCCGCGCGCCCCATATAGCACACGGCGCGCCGCGACCCGCCTCGCGGCCGCCCAGGTCTCCGTCTAGCGTCTCGCGCTGGGCTGCGAGGCTTGCTAGACCTGAACCCGCGCCACCCGAGGAACCCGCCGCCGTGCCCCTGAACCGGCTGACCACTCTCTGGACCCGCCTGTCGCAAGGGGCGCTCGGCTTCGATGCCTGGCTGAACGACGGCCTCTACAGCGGCGGCCGCTCGTTCGGCGAGGCCTATGAGCGCGTCTCGGAGCGGATCCAGCGGCGCTTCCGCACCCGCGGCGTCAAGCGCCTCGTCCTCGACCTCGCCAGCGAGGGCGTGACGCTGGGGCTCGCGGGCGGCGTCGTGATGCTGACCCTCGCCCAGCCGGCCTTCAACCAGACCAGCGAGAACTGGCTCAAGGCGCCGGACCTCGCCGTGACCTTCCTCGACCGCTACGGCACCGAGGTCGGCCGGCGCGGCATCAAGCACGACGACTCGCTGCGCATCGACGAGTTTCCCGACATCCTGATCAAGGCCCTGATCTCGACCGAGGACCGGCGCTTCTACGAGCACTGGGGCATCGACCCGATCGGGACGCTCCGCGCCGTGACGGTGAACGCCCGCGGCGGCGGCCACGTCCAGGGCGGCTCCTCGCTCACCCAGCAGCTCGCCAAGAACCTGTTCCTGTCGAACGAGCGCTCCCTCGAGCGCAAGGTCAACGAGGCGTTCCTGGCCCTCTGGCTCGAGTTCCACCTGACCAAGAACGAGATCCTGAAGCTCTACCTCGACCGGGCCTACATGGGCGGTGGCACCTTCGGGGCGGCGGCCGCGGCGGACTACTATTTCGGCAAGAACCTGAAGGACATCACGCTGCCGGAAGCGGCGATGCTGGCCGGCCTGTTCAAGGCGCCGACGAAGTACGCCCCCCACGTCAACCTGCCGGCGGCCCGGGCCCGCGCGGCGGACGTGCTGCACAACATGGTGGAGGCCGGCTACCTGACCGAGGGCCAGATCCAGTCGGCCCTGCGCAACCCGGCGACCCCGGTGACGCGCTCGCGCGACATCAGCGCCGACTACTACCTCGACTGGGCCTTCAACGAGATCAAGAAGCTCGCCGACGAGGGCAAGCTGAAGAAGGAGCGGGTGCTGGTGGTGAAGACGCCGCTCGACCTCGCGATCCAGAAGCGGGCCGACCAGGCGGTGGAGAACGTCCTGCGCCAGTTCGGGGACGCCTTCGACGTCGAGCAGGCGGCGCTGGTGACCATGGACCCGGACGGGGCCGTGCGGGCGATGGTGGGCGGCGCCGATTACGGCCAGAGCCAGTTCAACCGCGCCACCGACGCGCTGCGTCAGCCCGGCTCCTCGTTCAAGCCCTACGTCTACGCCGCGGCGCTCGCCACCGGGCAGTGGCGGCCCGACACGCGGGTGGTCGACCGGCCGGTCTGCATCGGCAACTGGTGCCCGGCGAATTACGGCCGTTCCTTCGCCGGCGCGATGCCGCTGTGGATCGCGGTGGCCAAATCGATCAACACCATCCCGGTGCAGTTCTCGATCGCCATGGGCAAGCAGCTCGGCGAGACCCACGATGCCCGCGCGGCCAAGCTCGGCCGGGCCAAGATCATCGACCTCTCCCACAAGATGGGCATCACCACCAACCTGGTCGATTCGGTCTCGCTGCCGATCGGCTCGGCCGAGGTGACGGTGATCGACCAGGCGGCCGGCTACGCGGTGTTCGCCAACGGCGGCAGGCGGGCCAAGCCCTACGCGGCCTCGGAGATCCGCACCGGCGCCGGCGAGGTGATCTACCGCCACGACACCAGCGAGGCGCCGCCCGAGCAGGTGCTCTCGACGCGCGTCGTCGCCGACATGAACTACATGCTCAACAAGGTCGTCGACGAGGGCACCGGCCGCAAGGCGGCGGTCGAGGGCGTGCGCACCGCCGGCAAGTCGGGCACCACCAACGCCTACCGGGATGCCTGGTTCGTCGGCTATACCGGCAACCTCGTCACCGCGGTCTGGTACGGCAACGACGACCATTCCTCGACCAAGAACATGACCGGCGGCTCGCTGCCGGCGATGACCTTCCACGAGGTGATGGCCCCGGCCCACCAGGGCATCGAGCTCAAGCCCATGCCGGGCTTCGAGTCCGACAAGCCCGGCACCCGCGGCGCCCAGGCCGCCGCTCCGACCGCACCCCCGCCCGGCGCGCCCGCCGGCGCCCTGTCGCGGCGCTCCTTCGAGGTGCTGGGCGGCCTCGGCACCCTGTTCCGCTCGGTCGAGAGCCCGCCGCCGGGGCGGGCGGCGTTCAACACGGTGGGCGAGCGGGTCGGGGTGCCGTGAGGCGGGGGCGGTCCCGCGCGCACGGCATGCGAAGGCGTCATGCGGGATCGGCCGGCGAAACTCAGCCCGGCCCTCGCGAGGGCCCGTTCCGCCGGTCGCCTGGGCCTCATCGCACCGCTTCCTCGACCTCGACCCGGATCCATTTTCGGCTAACTTTTCCATCCATCCGAGCTGCGGGATCACGTCTGCGAACATCGTGAGCAAGCTGTCGCAAATCTTACCGCCGCAAGGACGAGACTGAGTGAGCGTACCATTGACATCATAATCCCGTAACGATATTGGAGGGGCCATATAGCAAATCTTGGCAAGCTAATGACAAATTCTTTGATCATCAGGCAATCATATAGCAGCAGCAAGCCCTGCGTCTTTGAGTTGAGCTGTCCGAATTCATATTATGCATATCCGAATTTGCTCGAAATCGAAGCGATGCCGGACGGGGTGAGGAACCTTCTCGACAATCTGTGGCAACGCTCCGTTCATGAGGGGCGCAAGATCAGGATTCTCGAATTCTTCGATGTCTTCATCGCCAAGGAAGGCCTTGCCTTCGACAGGGACCTGAACCTGATTCCGGAGACGCGCACATACCATAGCGACGGCGAAATCGACGAGGCGATCACCAAAATCAAATCCCTGCCGTCAGTCGAGGCCGCCGAAACTATTGATCGATGCATCCTGACGAAGAGCCGCGGCGCGACCAATTACGGACATTTCATTCTCGAGATGCTCCCACGGGCCTGGATTGCCCGCAAGCACCTTCATGTGGACGACTGGCCGGTCCTGATCCACCGCGCCTCGCCCGACCTCGTTCGCGTCGCCTCGCAGGCCCTGAACACCATCGGCATCGGGGATGGCAACATCATCGTCAGCGGCGACGATCCGGTCTTTGTCAAGCACATCATCGTCGTGGACGGACTGACGGCTCACACGCAATACCTCTCGCCGTTCGTCCTGCAGTGCTTCGACGAAATCTCGAACTCGCTCCCGGTGGGTCCCAACAAGAAGATCTATGCCAGCCGCGGGCCGCGATCGTCCCGCGATTTTCACGACGAGGGCGTCGTCGCGCGGAAGCTGACCGAGGCCGGCTACACCGAGACATTCTCCGGAGTTCTCGACTTCCAGTCCCAGATCAGAATGTTCAAGGGCGCGGAACGCGTCGCGGGCGTGATGGGAGCCGCCCTCACCAACATCGCCTTCTGCAAACCCGGAACGCAAATCTTCTGTTTCATGCCGAGCACGGCCTGCGAGGTGCTGTTCTGGATGATCGCGCAGGCACGGCGGCTCAATTACTACGAGATCCGCTGCACCGAGGTCGGCCCACAAATCGGCAGCCTTCCATGGGATCGATCGATTCAGATCGATCCGGAGATCCTTGCGAGCATCGTGTCCGCATAGATCCATCCAGCCGCGCCACCGGAGCGACCGGTCGACGGGAACGCCGTTAATGCTCCCACGTCACCCCTTCGCGAACAACCCTGGCCGGCGCGCCGACGATCAGGCTGTTGGGAGGGAAACGTTGTTTGGAGACGAACGAGCCTCTGCCGATGATGCTGTCCCGGCCAACATGGGCGCCGCCCCAGAGCGATACGCTGCCGGCGCTCCAGACGTGATCCTCTAGGACGACGTCGCCAGGTGGGTTGAGACGCTCGCCGGTAGCGAGATCAAGGATTTTATGAACATGCGATGTTGAGAGGTTTGTATTCTCCGCAATCAAGCAATCTTCACCTATTTCTATCCTTGCGCTCTCATGCATATGGATGTGAGAATGGCCGTTGAACCCAGTTCGATGCCCGATCCGCAATGAACCCGGCGCGACGAGCTGGATGTTGACGCCATTCAACACGCAATAATCACCAATATAAGCGGAGTTACTACCATTAACTCTTAAATGAATATGAGCACAAATGTCCGTATCTCCGATATATATTTTGTTGTTGCGACCGAGTATTTCAATTAAACCATTGCCCGCTTCAATCAAAACTCTCGAAATATCGATTTCGTTATATCCTGGATGCTCTTCAACGACTGCTACTGACATGGCTATCCCCTCAGTTGCGGAGCGGGCAACGCATAGCAGAGTTGGCGTGCGGGTGTAACCGCTACCGATCAATCCGCGTGTGGGCCGATATTGCCATCGACTGCGTTACGATCGATGTCGCAGATCCGCATTGTCACAAAAATGACAACTTTAGGCACTTCCGGCGCTACTTCTACAAACGATGACCGTTCGCCAGAACCAAGTACCGCGACCTGCAGAATATCCTTGAACACGCCTGGGCTTCCTGATCAAACGCGGCGCCTGAAACGTCAGCCCGATCGGCAGGATTCGCGCACATGAAGATCGTGATGGTGGGGGCTGGCTATGTCGGCCTTGTGTCGGGGGCGTGCTTTGCGGATTTCGGCCACACCGTCGTGTGCGTCGACACCGCCCCGGAGAAGATCGCCGCCCTCAAGGACGGCCGCATCCCGATCTACGAGCCCGGCCTCGACGCCCTGGTCGCCGACAACGTCCGCCAGGAGCGCCTCGCCTTCACCACCAACCTCGCCGAGGCCGTCGCCGGCGCCGACGCGGTCTTCATCGCCGTCGGCACTCCCTCCCGCCGCGGCGACGGC
>NZ_LABY01000010.1 GCF_001043975.1 Methylobacterium variabile | reverse complement strand
CAAGGACACCGCTGGCCCGGCGGTGAACCCGGCGATCAAGATCACCAACATCATCGCGCTGCTGCTGCTGGCGATCCTGGCGCATAGCTGACGGGCGGCGATCCACCCGACATCCTGTGCGAGCGAGGCGAGGCCGGCCGGGAAACCGGCTGGCCTCTTCCCTTTGATACCCTCGCGCCTTCGCATCGACGTGTCGATGCGAAGGCGTCCGGCGCATCAGCGCCAGCGCCCGTTCGGGCTTGCCTTGCGCCTCCGAACGGGTCCGTTCGAAGGCGCGGCGGTATGATTGCTCCCGGCGACCGCTGCGCGGGCTGGTGATCAGGCCCGCAGGCGCATGAGCCGGCGCAGGCCCGATCCGGTCCGCTCCCGCGGCGGCCGGGCGCGTCCGTCCGCCTCCACCGTCACCACAGCCTCGACGCGGGCGGGCGCCGGCGGGGCCGCCGGCGCCTCGGCAAGGCAGAGGCCGGCCTGGCGCCAGATCGTGTCGTGCCGCCCCGTCGCCAGGTGGACTGCCGCCGCCACCACGTCCCCGTCCCGTCGCACGAGGTCGACGCAGGCCTGCCGCCGGCGGGCGAAGCGCCGCGTCACCACCCGGAACGCCGTCGCGGTAGCCGGGTCGCCGAGCAGGCTCCCGGGGCCGCGCCGGGCGTCGAGCACCAGGAAGTGCTCCACGGCGTCGCGCAGGCGCACCGGATCCCGCACCCGCTCCAGGGAGGTGCGGCCCTCCGGCAGGGTCATGGGGGCAAGCGCGGGCGCCGGGGCGGAGGCCTGGGCCACCACGGCAAGCCGCCGCCCGGTGCTGCCCGCGACCTCGCCGAGGACGACCGCGAGGGCCGCGTCCGGCCGCAGGTCCGGCCAGAGCAGGTCGACGAGCCGCAGGCGCGACTGCCGCAGGTGGTCGAGGGCGGTGCGCAGCACCGCGGCGGTGTGGTCGGCATCGACCGCCGCCTCGGCGGAGCCGGCGAGCGGCAGGCGCCAGAGCTGGGCCCGGCCGGCCAGCCCCTGTCGCGTCGGCAGGCGCAGCGGCAGCACGCCGCGCAGGATCGGGGCGCGCAGGCCGTCCTGCCAGACGAGCAGCAGGGCCAGGGTCTGCCCGTCCGCCAGGTGCTGGGCCATCGTCAGGGTGAAGTCGGGATCGGCGTAGACGCTCGGCTCGAGCGCCCGGCCCATCAGGCTGCGCCAGGCCTCGACCTCCGGGTCCCGCAGGGACGAGGGATGCCGCAGCTCGGCCCGCAGGGTCGCCGCGCCGGTCAGGCCGCCCTGGATCAGCGTGAAGGGAGTGCTCATCGCGCCTCGTTCCGGATCATCCGTCCCGGAACGGGACGAAGGTGCGGCCCCAGCGACCGCGCCGGCCGGAACAGTCCAAGACCTGTGCCGGCCCGCGCCGGGAGTCCGGTTCAGGTCCCCGGGATCGCCAGCGGGTTGGCGGTCAGTGCCGCGGCGTCCGGCGCGTCGACCGCCGGGTGGCCGAGGAACGCATCCCAGAGCCGGCGAACGAAGGCCGGGTCGAGGTCGCGCACGATCAGCACCAGCCGCGAGCGGGTGTCGCCGTCGGGCCAGGCGGGCAGGGTAGCGGGCGTGTGCACGACGTGCTGCACCCCGTGCACCACGACCGGCCGGGCCGGGTCGTCGGCGAGCGCCACCAGCCCCTTCAGGCGCAGCAGCTTCGGGCCGTGGGCGGAGCGCAGCAGGTCGAGGAACATCTCGAAGGCCGCCCGCGGCACCGGGGCCTCGCTCACCAGGTGGAAGGCCCGGATCGCCGCATCGTGCCGGTTCACGTCGTGGTGGTGATGGCCGTGATGGTGGTGATGGTCGTGGTCCAGGGCTTCCGCCCCGAGCCAGGCCCGCACGTCCGCGACCTTGCCGTCGGGGTCGAACAGTCCGCCGAGCAGGTCCTCGGCCGGGGCGTCCGGCGGCAGCACCGGCGCCCCCGGGTTGATGCCTGCGAGGCGCTCCCGGAGATCCTCCGCCGCCGCCCCGGCGAGGTCGGCCTTCGTCACCACGAGCCGGTCCGCCACCGCGACCTGGCGCAGGGCCTCCGGATGCGCGTCGAGGGTGCCAGCGCCGTTGACGGCGTCCACTACCGTGACCACGCCCTGGAGCGCGTACCGCATCGCCACATAGGGGTGGTAGAGCAGCGCGTGCAGGATCGGCGCCGGGTCGGCGAGGCCGGTGGTCTCGATCACCACCCGGCGGAAGGGCTGGATCCGCCCGTTGTCGCGCTTGCGCAGCAGGTCCTCGAGGGTCGCGATCAGGTCACCCCGCACGGTGCAGCACAGGCAGCCCGCCCCGAGCAGGATCATCCCCTCGTCCACCGTCTCGATCAGCAGGTGATCGAGCCCGACCTCGCCGAACTCGTTGACGATCACCACGGTGTCGGCGAGCGCGGGCGCGCGCAGCAGCCGGTTGAGCAGCGTGGTCTTGCCGGCCCCGAGGAAGCCGGTGAGGACGGTGAGCGGGATCGGCAAGGGGCGGCCGGGAACTTGGTGGCCGGGGGAGTCGGTCATCGGATCTGGTCTCGCCGGGCAGGGCCCCCGAGATGGGGTGCCGGGTGCCCATGCGGGATGGGCAGGGCGCCTGTCGAGGGCCAGGTATGAACGGATCGCGGCCCTGCGATCCGTCCGGAGCGCCTCAGGTATACATCGCCTTCAGGTCGAGGCTGCTCTCCCGCCCGACGGCGTCGTAATGCTGCGCCAGCCACGCCTTGGCGGAGTCGCGGCCGGCATCGCGCAGGTGCAGGAAGAACGGCCACTGCGCCCGCAGGCGGGAGGAGGCCGAGGCGTCGTCGAGGGCGCCGCCGCTGCCGTCGATGCGGTGCAGGAGCACCTGCTTGTAGGCGTTGCTGCGGCCGAGCACCCCGTCGGTGATCAGGTCGTCGACGAAGTCGATCGCCCGCAATTCGCGCAGGAGATTGGCGTTGAAGGTGATCTCGTTGAGGCGGTCGCGGATCTCGGCGGGGGTGCGGGGGGTCTCACGGCGCTCGACCGGATTGATCTGGACGAGCAGGATGTCCCGGGCCCGGGCGCCGTGATAGAGCGGATAGAGCGGCGGGTTGCCGAGATAGCCGCCGTCCCAGTGCGGCACGCCGTCGATCTCCACCGCCTGGAACACCGTGGGCAGGCAGGCCGAGGCCATCAGGTGGTCGACGGTGAGGTCCGGCCGCTCGAACACCGCCATCTTGCCGGTCCAGACGTTGGTGGCGGAGATGAACAGGTCGGCCGGCCCGTCCCGGCGCACGGCCTCGAAATCGACCGTGTCGGCGAGCGCGCGCTTGAGCGGATTGATGTTGAGCGGGTTGGACGTATAGGGGCTGGCGACGGCGTTCCAGAACGCCCCGACGGGCGTCTTCTTCCAGAAGCTCATCACGCCGTCGACGAAGGTCTGTTGCGCCTGCGGCAGGTCGGCGTCGAGGCTGACCTCGCGCCAGAACGCCTCCAGGCGCTCGCGGGCGCCGTCCGGACCGCCGCGCAGCCAGCCGTCGACCATGACCACGGCGTTCATGGCACCGGCGCTGGCCCCCGTGATCGCCTCGAAGGCGAGGCGGCCATCCTCGATCAGGGCGTCGAGCACGCCCCAGGTGAAGGCGCCGTGGGCGCCGCCGCCCTGGAGCGCCAGGGCGATCGCCTTCTCGGCCCGGGGGCCGACGAGGCCGCGGCCGAGGGGGCCGGAGGCCGCCTGGACCGGGCCGCCGGCCGCTTCGAGAGAGAAATCGCGGGTCTCGTCGGGGACGTTTGCCCCGTGGGAGCCGGCATCCTGGGGAAGGGTCGTGTCCGTCATGTCCGGGGATGTGGTGTGCTGCGCTGCGAAGGCAAATGGTGCGCTGCAACGTCGCGCCGGGCGGCGCGGCGTCACGCGCTTGACGCGGGACGTCGTCACAATCAGCTAAGACGGCATCCCGGGCCGGAAATGCTGGGCGGGAGTTCCCGAGGACGATGCCGCCCGGGGCGGCGCCCGGGAAGGGGTTTGGCAAGGATGTCGCGGCATTCCGTACAGCAACCCGGGACGGGGCGGCTCAGGCCGTTGATCGCACCGGGCTTTCATGCGGGACGAAGCGATTTCCACCGCGCCCGGAAATGCTCTAGACGGTTGTCACGCCGCGACTGAAGCGACCCGCCGAAGACTCTAGCGAACGACCCCCGAAGGTAACCGATGGAAGCCATGGAAGCCCTCGCCGCGACCGCCCAGGCGGACGCCGCCCCTGAGATCGCCGGCCCGAGCCCCCGGCACCGCACCGTCGGCGTCCGGATCGGCGAGGGCGAGGGCGCGGTGGTGATGGGCGGCGGCGCCCCGATCGTCGTGCAGTCGATGACCAACACCGACACGGCTGACGTCGACGCCACCGTGGCGCAGGTCGCGGCGCTCGCCCGTGCCGGCTCCGAGGTCGTGCGCATCACGGTCGACCGCGACGAGGCCGCCATCGGCGTGCCGAAGATCCGCGAGCGCCTCGACCGCATCGGCGTCACCGTGCCCCTCGTCGGCGACTTCCACTACATCGGCCACAAGCTCCTGACCGACCACCCGGCCTGCGCCGAGGCGCTGGCCAAGTACCGGATCAACCCGGGCAATGTCGGCTTCAAGGAGAAGAAGGACCTGCAGTTCGGCACCATCGTCGAGCAGGCGGCCCGCTACGGCAAGGCGGTGCGCATCGGCGCCAACTGGGGCTCCCTCGACGAGGCGCTCCTCACCCACATGATGGACGAGAACGCCCGCTCGGCCCGGCCCCGCGACGCCCGGGCGGTGATGCGCGAGGCGATGGTGCAGTCCGCCCTCCTCTCCGCCGACCGGGCGGTGGAGATCGGCCTGCCGAAGGACCGCATCGTGCTCTCGGCCAAGGTCTCGGCGGTGCAGGACCTGATCGCCGTCTACCGCGAGGTGGCGCGCCGCTCCGACTACGCCATCCATCTCGGCCTGACCGAGGCCGGCATGGGCACCAAGGGCATCGTGGCGGCCTCCGCGGCGATCGGCGTGCTGCTCCAGGAGGGCATCGGCGACACGATCCGCTACTCCCTGACCCCGGAGCCGGGCGGCGACCGCACCGTCGAGGTGAAGGTGGCCCAGGAGCTGCTCCAGACGATGGGCTTCCGCACCTTCGTGCCGCTGGTGGCTGCCTGCCCGGGCTGCGGCCGCACCACCTCGACGGTGTTCCAGGAGCTCGCCCGCGACATCCAGAACTGGATCACCACCTCGATGCCGGAGTGGCGCAAGACCTATCCGGGGGTCGAGGGCCTGAACGTCGCCGTGATGGGCTGCATCGTCAACGGGCCGGGCGAGTCGAAGCACGCCGATATCGGCATCTCGCTCCCCGGCACCGGCGAGACCCCGACCGCTCCGGTCTTCATCGACGGCAAGAAGGCGATGACCCTGCGCGGCCCGACGCTGGCCAAGGACTTCGAGGGCATCGTCATCGACTACATCGAGCGCCGCTTCGGCCAAGGTCGCCGCAGCGCCGCCGAGTAAGGCCGGTCACGCGGCAAGGCCGCCCGACGCTGGGGCAGGCGCGCGCCGCCTTGCGCGCCTCCGGGCCCGTGCTACAATCTTGCCACAATCAGGCTCGGCGGACGCGCCGGGCCGACACGGATTCGAGCCCGCCACCCGGCCCAGCAGCGCGCTTGGCGGCAATCCTGGCCGCCCGCGGGCGCATCCCCGATCAGACATGACACAGTCAGCCGCACCCACGGACGGACCCGTCGCGCCGCCCGACACCCTCACCCCACCGAGCGGCGGCCCGCCGACCAAGGCGGGCAGCGTCGACGAGGCCGAGGGCCACGGCCACGCCAAGGCGAGCTTCTGGACCCTGTTCCTCGGCTCCGTCGGCGTCGTCTACGGCGATATCGGCACGAGCCCGCTCTACGCCTTCCGGGAAGCCCTGGCCCCGGGCCGGGCCGACGGCCTGCTCACCGGCGAGGAGGTGCTCGGCACCGTCTCGCTGCTGCTCTGGGCCCTCGTGCTGATCGTCACCATCAAGTACGTCCTGCTGCTGCTGCAGATGGACAACAAGGGCGAGGGCGGGATCCTCTCGCTGATGGCGCTCGCCCGCAAGGCGCTCGGCGGCTCGCACATCGTGTTCATGCTGGGCCTGTTCGGCGCCGCCCTGTTCTACGGCGACGCGATCATCACCCCGGCGATCTCGGTCCTGTCGGCGGTGGAGGGCCTGAAGCTCGTCACGCCCGCCTTCGAGCACTACGTGCTGCCGATCACCATCGCGATCATCCTGCCGCTGTTCCTGGTGCAGAGCCGGGGCACCGCCCGGATGGCGACGTTCTTCGGCCCGATCATGCTGGTGTGGTTCGCCGCCCTGGCGCTGGCGGCGCTGCCGCACATCGTGCGCGCGCCGCAGGTGCTGTGGGCGCTCAACCCCTGGCACGCGGTGCACTACCTGCTCGGCCACGGCACCGGCGCCCTCGTGGCCCTGGGCGCGGTGTTCCTGGCGGTGACCGGGGCGGAGGCGCTGTTCGCCGATCTCGGCCATTTCGGCCGCCGGCCGATCCAGACCGCCTGGATCGCCCTCGTCGGCCCGGCGCTGGCGCTCAACTACCTCGGCCAGGCCGCCCTGGTGCTGACCAAGCCCGAGACGACCGACCCGTTCTTCCAGCTGGTGCCCGAATGGGGCCTGCTGCCGATGGTGCTGCTCGCCACCGCGGCGACCGTCATCGCCAGCCAGGCGGTGATCACCGGCGCGTTCTCGCTGTCGCGCCAGGCGGTGCAGCTCGGCCTGCTGCCGCGCCTCGAGATCCGCCACACCTCGGAGGCGCATTCGGGCCAGATCTACCTGCCGCAGATCAACACCCTCCTGATGCTGGGCGTGGTGATCCTGGTGGTGCTGTTCCGCTCCTCCAGCGCCCTGGCCTCGGCCTACGGCATCGCCGTGACCGGCACGATGCTGATCACCGCCGGCCTCTCCTTCCTGGTGCTGTGGCGGGTCTGGAAGTGGTCGCCGCTCGCCGCCGGCGCCGTGATGGTGCCGTTCATCACCGTCGAGCTGCTGTTCCTGGTCTCGAACCTGCTGAAGGTGTTCGAGGGCGGGTACATGCCGCTGCTCCTGGCCGGCGCGCTCGTGCTGCTGATGTGGACCTGGGTGCGCGGCGTCACCATCCTGTTCAACAAGACCCGCAAGACCGACGTGCCGCTCACCGAGCTGGTGGCGATGCTGGAGAAGAGCCCGCCCCACCACGTCCGCGGCACGGCGGTGTTCCTCACCAGCGATCCGGAGACCGCCCCGGCGGCGCTGCTGCACAACCTGAAGCACAACAAGGTGCTGCACGAGAAGAACGTCGTGCTCACCGTCAAGACCATCGACCTGCCGCGCCTCAACGACGCCGACAGGGTCCGGATCGAGCCGATGGGGCCGCATTTCTGGAAGGTCGTGATGAAGTTCGGCTACATGGAATCGCCGAACATCCCGAAGGGCCTGGCGCTGCTGCGCAAGCAGGGCTTCAAGTTCGACATCATGGCGACGTCGTTCTTCCTGTCGCGGCGCTCGATCCGCCCGGCGGCGCAGTCCGGCATGCCGCTGTGGCAGGACCGGGTGTTCATCACGCTCGCCCGCAACGCCAACGACGCGACGGACTTCTTCCAGATCCCGACCGGCCGCGTCGTCGAGGTCGGCACCCAGGTCACGGTGTGAGCCCCGGATGAGCATCCTGGCGGAGAAGCGGGTGCTCCTCGTCATCGGGGGCGGCATCGCGGCCTACAAGTCGCTGGACCTGATCCGGCGCCTGCGCGAGCGCGGCGCCTCCGTGCGCTGCGTGCTGACGCAAGGCGCGCAGGAATTCGTGACGCCGCTCGCCGCCGCCTCGCTCAGCGGTCAGCGGGCCCATACCGACCTGTTCGATCGAGCGGACGAGGCCGATATCGGCCACATCAAGCTGGCGCGCGACGCCGACGCCGTGGTGGTGGCGCCCGCCACCGCCAACATCATGGCCCGGATGGCCGGCGGCCATGCGCCGGACCTCGCCTCGACGGTGCTGCTCGCCACCACCCTGCCGATCCTGATCGCCCCGGCGATGAACGTGCGGATGTGGCTGCACCCGGCGACGCAGCGCAGCTTGACGCTTCTCAAAAGCGACGGCGTCGCGGTGGTCGGGCCGGGCGTGGGCCGGATGGCGGAGGCCGAGACCGGGCCGGGCCGGATGACCGAACCCGACGAGATCGCCGACGCCCTCGAGGCGTTGCTGGCGGGGCGGGACGGGGGAAAGCCCCTCGCCGGCCGCCACCTCCTCGTCACCTCGGGGCCGACCCACGAGCCGATCGACCCGGTGCGCTACCTCGCCAACCGCTCCTCGGGCAAGCAGGGCCACGCCATCGCGGCGGCGGCCGCCGCCGCGGGCGCCCGGGTGACCCTGGTCTCCGGCCCCGTGACCCTGCCCGATCCCCCCGGCGTCACCGTGGTGCGGATCGAGACCGCCCGGGAGATGCTGGCGGCGGTGGAGGCGGCGCTTCCCGCCGACATCGCGGTCTTCGCCGCCGCCGTCGCCGACTGGCGCCCGGCGACGCTCACGGACGAGAAGATCAAGAAGGGGCCGGAGGGCCCCCCTCCCCTGGCGCTCACCGAGAACCCCGACATCCTGGCGACCATTGCCCGCCGGACCGCGGACCGTCCGCCCCTGGTGGTCGGCTTCGCCGCCGAGACCACGGACGTGATCGCCCATGCCCGGGCCAAGATCGCCCGCAAGGGCTGCGACCTCATCGTCGCCAACGACGTCTCGGCCGCGAGCGGCGTGATGGGGGGCGACCGCAACACCGTCCACCTGATCGGGCGCGACGGCAGCCTCGAGACCTGGCCGACCCTGGCCAAGGACGCGGTGGCGCGCCGCCTCGTCGCGCGCCTGGCCGAGATGACAGCCACCCCCTGAGGCAAGATATCGCCGGCCGGGCGGTTGGCGGCCGGGTCTCCTGCATTATCTTTCCGCCTCCCCAATGGGGAGGTCGCCCCCCGACGGGGACTCGCCTCCCGCGCCAGGGAGGCTCGCCGTGCCCACCATCCTCGTCGTCACGCTGATCTGCGCCTCTTCCCTCGCGGCGCAGGATTGCACCCGCGAGACCGCCCAGGACGTGATCACCCATCCGGCCCATTCGCCGCAGGAATGCATGCTGCTCGGCCCCACCATCGCCGCCGGCTCGGGCCGCGGAACCGAGGCCGGGACCTACGTGAAGACGCTGTGCGAGCAGCGGCGCTGAGCCCGAAGGGGCAAGGGCCGGCCCCCCGAAGCCATCCGGCGGTCGACGGCTCGGGGCGGCGGACCCGAGGTCCCGGGCCGCCCGGGCAGGCACGATCTCCAGGTTGATGCGAGGGGGGACGGCCCTGCCGCGTCCGATCGTGATTTCCGGCATGCGAACAACGGCTTGATGGTATTTTCCTCAGCAGCCAAGAGCGTTTTTCTTCGAAGTACGGCTTGAGCGTCCTAAGATAAAAAATTCGGCCCGGACAATCATTTTCTCCGCACGTATTGCCATGGGAGATTTCGGGGCTTATGTTCAGTGTATCGATTTTTGGCCGGATCACCGAGCCTCGTCGCCGCGCTCTCGCGGACGCACGCTCTGCCACTCTCTCCAAACCTGTCGATTGATACGAGCCTTGGCACCGCCGATCGCGCGCCAAGCTCACGATTGTACTTGCAGATATGGATACGACGATGAGCACCGGCACTGTGAAGTGGTTCAACGGCCAGAAGGGTTTCGGCTTCATCCAACCGGATGACGGCGGCAAGGACGTGTTCGTCCACATCTCCGCCGTGGAACGGTCGGGCATGCAGACCCTCTCCGAGGGCCAGAAGATCTCCTACGAGCTGGAGACCGACCGCCGCAGCGGCAAGCAGTCCGCCGGTAATCTTCGGGCCGCGTAACCAGCATACAGGGATGCGGATGATGTCATTCGCCTCCCTCGCCCTGCAGTCGATGGGCGAAACAAAACTCCAAGAAGGTTTTTGAGTGAATTTTATTTTTTCTTCTACTTCAACATCGCATCACACCGCCATGGAGCCGGCCACCTTCCAGGTGCGGCAGATCTGGCAGCGGGTCGAGAACCAGCAGCACGACGTCAGCCATCTGATCGACCGGACCTACCGGTACCACTCGGTGCGGGAGCTGCACTGGCACCTGGCCGACCGGTTCGCGAAGCCGGTCCGCTCGCTCGCCCTGAGCCACCTCTGAGTCCGCTGCGCGGTCGAACGGCTTCGTTCGGCGGCGCAAGGCAAGCTTGAACGGGCGCCGGCGCTGATGCG
>NZ_LABY01000001.1 GCF_001043975.1 Methylobacterium variabile | reverse complement strand
CGCGCCCGCAGACCCCGGGCGTGAGCCGGCCTACCCCCGCCACCCCGGCGGAGGGGGACGTGTACTGACCTCGGCGACGCTGGTGCGGTGACGGATGGCCGTGTCGGCCTCTCGCAACGCCGAGGCGGGCCGCACGTCTCGCTGGCCTGAGCCGCAGGCCCCGCGTTCCCGGATCGTGAACAGGAGAGACAGGCGTCAGGCCACGCCGATGACGCCAAAACTGTGCGAGGCAGGCCGCGCACGGGCCGCACCGGACCTGTATCCAGCTCGAACCGGAGAAAACCTCGCTCCGATCGGGGTGGTTCCGTGCCTCAGGGTCATTTTCTTAATGAACGTCACCTTATCGATGCGGTGCGCCCTCCGATCCCCACCGTAAGATAGATAGGCCACGGGAATGTCGGTGAAGACACGTCTGATCGGCATGCTTTCGTTATTAACCATCTTCGCGACGCTTACGGTCAGTCGGGACCTTCACGGCGCCTACGAGCGATGGACCCGATCCGTGGAGGCCGCGCACCTGGCCAAGGTGGACCGTCTTCTCACCCACGGCCTCTCGGAACTGCGCTTCGAGCGCGGCAGTGCCGTCTCGGGCCTGATGCTCGAGGCTTCCAAGCTCGACGCCAACCTCGCGGATCTGGCGAAGCGCCGCAAACTCTCCGACGAGGCGCTGTCCGGCGCCCTCGCGGTGCTGTCCTCCGACGCAGCCGACGAGCGCCTCGATCCCCGCCCGGTGGTCGAGACCTACGACGTCTGGAAGCGGATCCGGGCGGAGCTCGACGCCAGCCTGGGCAAGCCCTTGACCACCCGCGATCCCGGCCTCGCGAAGCGCATCAACGAGGCTCACCTGGGCCTCAACGGCGCCGTGGACGCCCTGATCCGCGCGACAGAGACGCGGCTGCGCCTGAAGGATTCGGGCCTGTCCAACCTCCTGCGCCTGCGGGAGATGAGCTGGTCGGCCCGATCGCTCGCCGGCAACGCCCACCTGATGGTCAACGACGTCCTGGCGAAGAATCGCGCGATGACCGCCAAGGAGCAGTTCGACTTCGCCGTGTTCGGCCGCGAGGCGCTGTTCGCCTTCACCATCGCCCGCGGCATTTCCGACGCCCTGAACGGCGCGCCCGAGCTGAAGGCCACCGTCGATCGGGCATGGATCGGCTACTTCGAGGGTCCTTTCGCGGAACGGACCAGGGCCCTCCTGCCCGCCCTGATCGACCCCTCGCTGCCGCGTCCGACGCTGGCCGAGTCGCGCGCCCAGTCGACACCCGCGCTCGACACCATCGCCGCCGTCGCGCTCGCCTCGGTCGTCGAACTCGAACGTGTCGCGGGCGCGACGGCCGATGCCGCCCGGACCGAGCTCGCCATCCAGGGATCGCTGCTGGTGCTCGTCCTGGTGCTCAGCCTCGGGGGGATGGTCTGGGTCTCCCACGGGGTGACCGGTCCGCTCGCGACCATGACCGGCGCCATGCGCCGGCTGGCCGGCGGGGACACGGCATCCGCGATCCCCTGTGGCGGGCGCCGCGACGAGATCGGCGCGATGGCGGGAGCCCTGGAGGTCTTTCGCGAGAACCTGATCCGCACCCGCCGGCTGGAGGAGGAGACGGCGCTCGCCCGCGCCTCGGCGGAGGAACAGCGCAAGGCCGGCATGCGCCAGATGGCCGACGGGTTCGAGGCGGCGGTCGGCGGCATCGTCGGCATGGTCTCCTCCGCCGCGAGCGAGCTGCAGGCGACCGCCCGCAGCATGAGCGCGACCGCCGGCGCGACCGCGGCCCAGTCGACCAGCGCCGCCGCCGCCGCCAACCAGGCGGCCACCAACGTCGGCACGGTGGCGGCGGCTGCCGAAGAACTCGGCGCGTCGGTGGCCGAGATCGGCCGGCAGGTCACGGACTCGGCCGACCTCGCGCGGAATGCGGTCGCCGAGGCGAACGCCACGGCGGGGCTGGTGCAGGACCTGTCGCAGGCGGCGAGCCGCATCGGCGATGTGGTGGCGCTGATCTCGCAGATCGCCGCCCAGACCAACCTTCTGGCCCTGAACGCCACCATCGAGGCGGCGCGCGCCGGCACGGCGGGACGCGGCTTCGCGGTGGTCGCCGCCGAGGTGAAGGAGCTGGCGGGCCAGACCGCGCGAGCGACCGACGAGATCGGCCGTCAGATCGGCCTGATCCAGGGCTCGACGGGCGAGGCGGTCGGCGCGATCGGCGGGATCAGCACCCGCATCCGGGAGATCGCGGGCGTCGCCGCCTCGGTCGCGGCCACGGTGGAGCAGCAGGGTGCGGCGACGCAGGAGATCGTGCGCAACGTCGCCCAGGCGGCGGCCGGTACCGGCGAGGTGACGACGAGCGTGGTCACCGTGGCGGGCGCCGCCGAGGAGACGGGGGCGGCGGCGAGCCAGGTGCTGGCATCGGCCTCCGAACTGTCGCGCCAGTCCGAGCACCTCGACGCCGAGGTGAAGCGGTTCCTGGCCAGCGTGCGCGCGGCCTGACCTGCGAAGGCGGCTCTCTGGAGGGCTCGGCTTCGGCCGGGCCCTCCATGTGCTGGATCGCGGCCTCGGGCCCGATCGATGTCCTCTTATACCCTCGCGCCTTCGCATCGACACGTCGATGCGAAGGCGTCCGGCGCATCAGCGCCGGCGCCCGTTCGGGCTTGCCTTGCGCCTCCGAACGGGTCCGTTCGAAGGCGCGGCGGTATTACGGGTAGCCGTAGCGGGCCTTCGCCGCCGCGAGGAGGCGCAGCGCCTCGCCGTCCCGGCCGGCCTCGCAGGCCGCGGAGGCGTTGGCGAGATCGGCCGAGAAGCGCTTCCCGACCGGGGCGTTGAGGTTGCCGGTGGCAACGTCGCTGTCGACCACCGCCTGGGTGCGGGCGATGGCCGGGCCGCAGCCGGCGCCGCCGGGGGGCACCGCGGCCGGCAGGCCCGCGACCGGGCCGATCGCGGCGGCGGGCGGGGCGGCCGGCTTCGACTGGCAGGCGGCGAGAGCGAGGAGGGCCACGAGGGCGAGCCCGGGCTTCAGGTGCGACACGGGAAGGCTCCAGCTTGGGAAGTGAGCACGTGCGGCCAAGCTTGTGGCAAGCACGGCCGGGGTGGTCAATCGCGGGCCGATGCGGCCTGCACGCGTCGACGACCTGCACGGGCCGACGACTTGCCCGGACCTGAAGACTTGGGCCGCGGCTTGTCATCGCGCCCTTGTCATCGTTCCCCGGGCCCTGTACACGAGGCCCCCTCGCACCGGGCTCATCACCCCTCAGGAGACGCGAGCCGTGGCTCATGCCGGCTCCCCGCTGACGCTTCCGACGACCGCCCTCTCGGCGGCGCGGTCGCGCGCGCTCCTCCTCGGCGGCCTTCTTCTCCTTACCAGCCCCTGAGGGCCGTCCGGGCGCGCGCCTGGGCCCTTGGGGGATCTGAGGACCGAGACACCTTCTTGAACGCCGCGCCCGCGCGACCTGCTTCCCGGGCGAACCAGGATTCCGAACCATGACCGACTTCGCTGCCCGCCCCTCCTCCCCCGAGCGCGTGCTGATCTTCGACACCACCCTGCGCGACGGCGAGCAGTGCCCCGGCGCCACCATGACGCTGGAGGAGAAGCTGGCGGTGGCCGAGATGCTCGACGCGATGGGCGTCGACATCATCGAGGCCGGCTTCCCGATCGCCTCCAACGGCGACTTCGAGGCGGTGGCGGAGATCGCCCGGCGATCGAAGTCGGCGGTGATCGCCGGCCTCGCCCGGGCGATCCCGGCCGACATCGCGCGGGCCGGCGAGGCGGTGCGCTTCGCGCGTCGCGGGCGCATCCACACCTTCGTGTCGACCTCGCCGATCCACCTCGCCCACCAGATGCGCAAGACCGAGGACGAGGTGCTGGAGATCATCGTCAAGACGGTGGCCCAGGCCCGCGACCTCGTCGAGGACGTCGAGTGGTCGGCGATGGACGCGACCCGCACGCCGATCGACTACCTGTGCCGCTGCGTCGAGGCGGCGATCCGGATGGGCGCCACCACCATCAACCTGCCCGACACGGTCGGCTACGCCACGCCCGAGGAGTACCGGGCGATGTTCCGCGCCGTGCGCGAGCGTGTGCCGAACGCCGACAAGGCGGTGTTCTCGGTTCACTGCCACAACGACTTAGGGTTGGCGGTAGCGAACTCGCTCGCCGGCATCGAGGGCGGCGCGCGCCAGATCGAGTGCACCATCAACGGCATCGGCGAGCGGGCCGGCAACGCGGCGCTGGAGGAGATCGTGATGGCGATCAAGACCCGCGCCGACGTATTGCCCTACGAGACCGGCATCGACACCACCCAGCTGGTCCGCGCCTCGAAGATGGTGGCCGGCGCCACCCACTTCCCGGTGCAGTACAACAAGGCGATCGTCGGCCGGAACGCCTTCGCGCACGAGAGCGGCATCCACCAGGACGGGATGCTGAAGAACCAGACCACCTACGAGATCATGACGCCGGAATCGGTCGGCGTGCACAAGACCTCCCTGGTGATGGGCAAGCATTCGGGCCGGGCCGCCTTCCGCTCGAAGCTCGACGACATGGGCTACAAGTTGTCCGACAACCAGTTCCAGGACGCCTTCGAGCGCTTCAAGGCTCTGGCCGACCGCAAGAAGCACGTCTACGACGAGGACATCGAGGCGCTGGTCGACGAGAACCTGGCCACCGCCCAGAACCGCATCCGCCTCGTCTCCCTGACGGTGGTCGCCGGCACCCGCGGCCCGCAGCGAGCGACGATGAAGCTCGCCATTGAGGACCGCGTCGTCACCGAGGAGGTCGACGGCAACGGCCCGGTCGACGCGGTGTTCAACGCCATCCAGGCCCTGGTGCCGCACGAGGCCTCGCTGGAGCTCTACGACGTCCACGCGGTCACCGGGGGCAGCGACGCCCAGGCCGAGGTCTCGGTGCGCCTGCGCCAGGACGACCGCATCGTCACCGCCCGCGGCGCCGACCCGGACACCCTGGTCGCCTCCGCCAAGGCCTACCTCGCCGCCCTCAACAAGCTGATGGCCGGCGCCAGCCGCCTGCACGCCCAGCACGCCGCGGCCGAGTGAGCCGCCACGGAGCGGGCCGCGTCGGCCGGGGCGAGTGAACCGGCAAAAAATCAACCGGCCGGCGGGATCGGGACTGGACAGCCCCCCGCCGGCCCATTAAACGACCCTCACCGCCGGGGCGGTTGGTGGCTTCCCCGGGTTCGCTCCTGTGAGCGACGGGCGCATAGCTCAGTTGGTAGAGCAGCTGACTCTTAATCAGCGGGTCCTAGGTTCGAGCCCTAGTGCGCCCACCATTCAAGTTACTCTCGCGGTAACTGCCATCGGCTGACCTTCGGGTGGCCGGCACCATAGGAACGGTTGGTGGCCGTTCCCCTTTCGCTCTCGCGAGCGACGGGCGCATAGCTCAGTTGGTAGAGCAGCTGACTCTTAATCAGCGGGTCCTAGGTTCGAGCCCTAGTGCGCCCACCACTCCCTTCCAATTTAAGTTACGGATCGAAGCGGTCGTGCGGTGGTCCGGACGGGGCATCTGCTCCCCCACACGAGCGGCCGGTCGCACGCCGTGGATTTCGGCTGAGTCGGATGACGACGCGAAGTGGTCCCGCCCAGGGGCGAGCATGACGGTGGTGCTGCTGCACGGGTTGGGGCGCACGCGGCGCAGCATGGCGAGGCTCGCGGCCCGCATCGCCGCCGCCGGCTATCGCGTGGAGACTCTCGGCTACCCGTCCCGCCGCCTCGGCATCGCCGCCTGCGCCGAGCACCTCCGGCCGGCCATAACGGCGATACGGCACCGGGCCGGGGGCCCGATCGTCCTCGTCGGGCATTCCATGGGCGGCCTCGTCGCTCGTCACCTCGCCACACCGGACCCGGACTTGGCGGCCGGCATCGTGATGCTGGGCACGCCCAACCGCGGCAGCGAGGCGGCCGACATCGTGTCGGCATCGCGGCTCGGGCGGGCGGTGTTCGGTCCGGCGATCCACGACCTGCGCGTCGACGCCTCCGGGGCGATCCCGGTGCCGGCTTGCCCGATGGCGGTCGTGGCCGGCACACAGGTCCTCATCCCGTTCTTCCGCCGCAGGATCCCGAGGCCGCACGACGGCTTGGTCAGCCTGGAGCGCGCCCAGCTCGGCGCCGGCGAGCGATGGCGCGCGGTGCCGGCCCATCACACTTGGCTGATGGACCATCCGGACACGGCGGCGATGGTGCTGGACGCCCTGACGGCCTGGCTTCCGCCTCCCGACCGGGCATGCTGACCTCGTATCGGCCCCAATCAGAACATTCGCGTTCAGTCGCCGGTGCTGCGCAGGGTCGCGTGGGAGCGGACAGCACCTGTGCGGGTCTTCTCCCGGTTCACCGAACCGGATCTCGCCCTGGGCAGGCCGGGATCGACGCAGGCGCCGCACGGTCATCGGGCAGGTCCGGGGGACCGTGCAGAGAGCTGTCAGGATGGCCGGCGGACATTCCGCTTGACGAGGAATCAGGGCGGGAACAGTGTCGCGGGGACATGATCGAGAACCGGACCCTTTGCGATCGACGCCGACGCCGCTTCACCCGAGCGGCGGCGTCTCGGCTGCGCGTCGATCAGCGCCCTTCCGCGTGATGGCTGCCTTACCGTAGTCCCACTCGCCGGAGGCGGCCCCGGCCCGCGTTCTCGAAACCCCCGCAGCCCTCGGCTTCGGGGGTTTTCTTTTGCCCGAACCACGGAAGGACACCCCCATGAGCATTCGCGTCGGCATTATCGGGATCAGCGGCTTCGGCGGCGGCGAGACGATGCGCCTGATCGCCGGCCACCCGTCCTTCGAGCTCGTCTACGCCGCGGGCGAGGGCAGCGCCGGCCGCCGTCTGGTGGACCGCTTTCCCGGCGTGCCGGCCAAGCTGGCCGACATGGTGATCGAGAAGTGGGATCCTGCGACCCTGCCGAAGCTCGACGTGCTGTTCGCGTCCCTGCCCACCGGCACCTCGGCCGAGGCGCTGGCGCGCGTGTCCAAGGACGTGAAGATCGTCGATATCGGCGGCGACCATCGCTACGTCGAGGGCTGGGCGTACGGCCTGGCCGACGTCTGGCCAGACCGGATCGAGGGCCGGAGCCGCGTCGCCAATCCCGGCTGCTTTCCCGCGGCGACGCTGACCGCGCTGGCGCCGCTCTTGGCCGACAGGCTGATCGAGCCCGGCAACATCGTGATCGACGCCAAGACCGGCATCTCCGGTGCCGGCCGCGGCGGCGCCGACAGCCGGTTCGGCTACGCCGAGAGCAACGAGAACCTGGTGCCCTACGGCCTGCTCAAGCACGTCCACATGCCCGAGATGGCCAGGACGATCGAGCAGCTGAGCGGCGGCAGCGCGGCCGGGCTGGTGTTCACGCCGCATCTGGTGCCGATGACCCGTGGTCTCCTCGCCACGATCTATTGCCGCGGCCGCGTCACCACGGCCGAGTGCCTGGACGCGGCCCGGCGCTTCTACGCCGGGCGGGCCTTCGTCCGCGTGACCGACACGCCGCCGCAGACCAAATGGGCGAGCGGCTCGAACCTCGCATTCGTCAGCTACGCGGCCGATCCGGAGCGCGATCTGGTGATCGCGATGGGCGCTGTCGACAATCTCGGCAAGGGAGCGGCCGGCCAAGCGGTGCAGAACGCGAACCTGATCTGCGGCCTGCCGGAGACCGCGGGACTGGAGGGCGTCCCCGTCTGGCCCTGACGAAGGCGGGTTCCGGGGAACTCCACCGCAGACGATCTCAGCCTCTCCCCGCGGGCGGGGAGAGGCGATGATTGCCAGGATCGTGAAGCGCCGACCGGACCGGCCGACTGCCGTCGGCGCCACCGGGGACGATCCTGTCGGGCCTCCCGCGGGTGGACCTCAGGCCGCCCGAAGAGCGGCTGTCAGGCCGGTGCGGCTTTCAAGCCGCCCGTACGGTGTCGAGGAAGCGGGCGACCTCGGCCGAGAGGTGCTCCGACTGGCGCGACAATTCAGAGGCCGAGGCGAGCACCTGCGATGCGGCCGCACCGGTCTCCTCGGCGGCACCGGCCACCCCGGCGATGTTGGCCGTCACATCGCCAGTCCCGGCCGCGGCCTGAGACACGTTGCGCACGATCTCGGGGGTGGCCGCCCCCTGCTGCTCCACCGCCGCCGCGATGCTCGTTGCCACGCCCGAGATCTCCTCGATCCGCGCCGTGATCTGGCCGATCGCGCCCGCCGCCTGGCCGGTCGAGGCCTGGATCGCCGCGATCTGGCTCGTGATCTCCTCGGTCGCCTTCGCGGTCTGGCCGGCCAGCTCCTTGACCTCGGCTGCGACCACCGCGAAGCCCCGTCCCGCCGCGCCGGCGCGCGCTGCCTCGATGGTGGCGTTGAGGGCCAGCAGGTTGGTCTGGGCTGCGATCGAGGAGATCAGCCCGACCACGTCGCCGATGCGGGCGGTGGCCTCGGTCAGTGCGCGGACCTGATGCGCGGTCTGCCCGGCCTCGGCCACGGCGCTCCGGGCCAGGCGCGCCGAGCCGTCGACCTGGCGGCCGATCTCCTGGACGGACGCACCCAGCTCTTCCGCCGCGGCGGCGACGGTGCCGACGTTCGAGGACGCCTCCTCGGCAGCGGCGGCCACGGCGGTCGACTGGGCGGCGGTCTGGGTCGCGGTGGCAGTCATGGTCTGGGCGGTGGCCTGCAGCTCGGTGGCCGAGGCGGAGACCTGACCGACGATGCCGCCGACCGCCCGCTCGAAGGCGTCGGCCATCTGGCGCATGCCGGCGCGGCGCTGCTCCTCGGCCGAGGCGCGGGCGAGCACCGTCTCCTCCTCCAGAGCGCGGGCGCGCACCATGCTCTCCTTGAACACCTGGACGGCGCTCGCCATCGCGCCGATCTCGTCGCGCCGGCCGGTACCGGGAATCTCCACCGTCAGGTCGTGGTGGGCGAGACGGCCCATCGCGGCGGTCATGCGGGCGATCGGGCGGGCGACGCCCAGGAGGCTGAAGACGATCGCGCCGGTCGCCGCCGCGAGCGCGAGCGCCGTCATCACCATCGCCGCCAGGATGCCGCCGCTCGCGCTGTCGCTGCTGCGCTCGGCGCTCGCCAGGGCGGCGCCGGCATTCATCGCGACGATCGCCTTCAGTGCGCCGGTGGCCTCGGCGTTGGTGCCGGTCATCTCAGGGCTGGTGAGCGTCGCGAGCGCCGAGGCCTGGTCACCGGCCGCCATCGCACCGGTCACCAGCTTCTGGCCCTCGAGATAGTGGTTCCAGTGGGTGACGAACCGCCCGAACGCGGCCCGCTCCTCGGCCCCGGAAATCAACGGCTCGTACCGCGCCTGCAGGTCGATCAGCGCCTTGCGGCTGTCGGTCAGGCTCTGCTCGTTGCGGTCGTAGGCGGCATCGTCGGTCGAGGTCACGACGAAGCGATAGAGATGGATCCGGTAGGACTGAGTTTCGGCATAGATCTGGCTGATCAGGTTCGAGGCCGGGATCCGGGTGCGGGCGATCTCGACGATGTCGTCCCGCAGCGTCATCAGCCGCAAGATCCCGTTGCCGCCCTGGGCCACGCTGAACAGCATCAACGTCATGATCGTCCCGATCAGGACATGCTTGATTGACAACTTCATCCTGAGACTGCCCAGCATCGACACAACCACCCCGGATCTGAGGCGTGTCCATGCATTAGACCATCTTTGTTAGTCCTTAGTGAAGGGCAGCGTTCCTGGAGCACGAAGCACCTGAACGACGACAAAATCCGCAGGCAAGCCTATCAACCGGGCAGGACGCTGCGCCCTGCGCACCTTGCCCGGCTGGGTCCTCGGGGCGCGCCGCTCTACTCCGCCGCCTCGCGCCCGGCCTGGTGCGGCCGCGGCCGGGCCTTGCGGCGCAGGGCGATCTCCTGCTCGCGCAGCTTCGGCAGCTCGCGGTGGGCCTGGTCGCGGCCCGGCAGGTAGGGCTTTGGCCAGACCTGCGTGCGGGCATCGTACCAGGCAGAGGCCTGGCGGCAGAAGTTGGGGTTCCACAGGTGCGGCCGGCCGAGCGCCACGATGTCGGCCCGGCGGGTATGCAGGATGGTGTTGACCTGACCCGCTTCCGTGATCGCTCCCACCGCCATTACGGCCATGCGGGCGCGGTTGCGGATCGCGTCGGCGAACTGGACCTGGAACATCCTTCCGTAGACCGGGCGCTGGTCGGCGACGGTCTGGCCGGCCGAGACGTCGACGAGGTCGCAGCCGGCCTCCTGCAGGGCCTCGGCCACCGCCACCGTGTCGGCCTCGGTCATGCCGCCCTCGGCCCAGTCGGTGGCGGAGATGCGCACCGACATCGGCCGCTCCGCCGGCCAGGCCGCCCGCATGGCGGAGAAGACCTCGAGCGGGAAGCGCAGGCGGTTCGCGATCGACCCGCCGTACTCGTCGGTGCGGGTGTTGGTGAGCGGCGACAGGAAGGAGGCGAGCAGGTAGCCGTGGGCGCAGTGCAGCTCCAGCATGTCGAAGCCGGCGCGCGCCGCCCGCTCGGCGGCTTGCACGAAGTCGTCGCGCACCCGGTCCATGCCGGCCCGGTCGAGGGCGTCCGGGACCTGGCTCACGCCATCGAGGTAGGGGATGGCGGAGGCCGAGACGATCGGCCAGTTTCCGTCAGGCAGCGGCCGGTCCATCCGCTCCCAGCCGACCTGCGTCGAGCCCTTTCGCCCGGCATGCCCCAGCTGCATCACGATCTTCGTGTCGGTGTGAGCGTGGACGAAGTCGACGATGCGGCGCCACTGGGCCTCGTGCGCGTCGGTCCACAGGCCGGGGCAGCCCGGGGTGATGCGGGCCTCCGCCGACGGGCAGGTCATCTCGGTGAACAAGAGGCCCGGGCCGCCGAGCGCGTGCGAGGTGTAGTGCACGAAGTGCCAGTCGGTGAGGTTGCCGCCCGCGTCGGCCGAGTACTGCGCCATCGGCGCCATCGCGACCCGGTTCGGGATCGTCATCTCGCGCAAGCGCAGCCGCGTGAACATCGGCGTCGGCCGGCTCTCGCGGTAATCCTCGCCGGTCTCGGCGTGGAGGCGGGCGTAGAACGCGTCGTCCACCGCCGCCACGTAGGCCGGGTCGCGCACCACCAGGTTGTCGTAGGTGATGGACTTCGCCCGGCACATCACCACCATCGAGAACTGCTCCGCGTCCATGTCCCAGGAGCGGCTCATGTGCTCGAACCAGGCCAGCGACACGTCGGCATTGTGCTGCACCACCTGGCACGGCGTGCGCCGGGCCCGGTCGTAGGCCGCGAACGCCGCCTGGACGTCCTCCTCGCCCTTCTCGACGAGCGCGTCCGAGAGGGCGATGGCGCATTCCATCGCGAGCTTGGTGCCCGAGCCGATCGAGAAATGGGCCGAGGCCTTGGCGTCGCCCAGGAGCACGATGTTGCCGTGCGACCAGCGATGGCAGAAGATCCGCGGGAAGCGGCGCCAGGTCGAGCGGTTGAGGAGCAGGCCGTGGCCCTGCAATTCCTCGGCGTAGAGGCCTTCCAGGACCCGGCGCGCGCCCTCCTCGTCGGTCTCGGTGAAGCCGTGGCCCTGCCAGCAGGCCTCGTCCATCTCGAACACCCAGGTCGAGCGGCCGGGCTCGTACTGGTAGGTGTGGGCGCAGACGATGCCGTGCGGCGTCTCGCGGAAGAAGTAGTTGAACTCGTCCATCGGCCGGGTCGAGCCCATCCAGCAGAAGCGGTTGGACTTGATCTCGACCTCGGGGAGGAACGCTTCGCGAAAATGCTCGCGGATGCGCGAGTTGATGCCGTCGCAGGCGACGATCACGTCGGAATCGGGGAAGCGGACACTGAGCTGGTCCGGCGGGATGCTCTCGCCGAAGTGGAGCTCCACCCCCTCCTCGCGGCAGCGCTCCTGCAGGATCTGGAGGAGCCGCATCCGGCTCACCCCGGCAAAGCCGTTGCCGCCGCAGCGCATGACCCGGCCCTGCTTGTGGATCGCGACGTCGTCCCAGTACGAGAACGCGTCGCGGATGCGGTCGAAGGAGCGGGGATCGCGCGACAGGAACTCGTGCAGGGTCTCGTCGGAGAACACGACGCCGAAGCCGAACGTGTCGTCGGCCCGGTTCTGCTCGTAGACCTCGACCTGCCAGCCGGGGCGGCGCTTCTTGGTCAGGAGCGCGCAGTAGAGCCCACCGGGTCCGCCGCCGATCACCGTGACGCGCATGGGGCTCCTCCTGAGGCGGCGAACGCGCCGCGGCAGAAAATTTATACTTGAACTATCTCGGCGCAAGGGCGGCCGTGACGGATCGCCGATTCGCCGCAGGATACCGATTGCGGCGCCCCAGGCAAGGCACCGCCATGGTGCAGTGCAGCAGAAGAAACGGCTTGTTTTTCAGCATCGTGCACGCTGCATTGCACACGGATGCGGCAGGGCGGAAAAATCATCACGGGCGGTTGCCAGACGATATTTCATGCGTAAAGTATTCCTCGCGAGACCGGCTGGGCTCAGACGAAAGAGCGCCGCCTCGCATCCCGCGCCGACTCGACTTCGGCCGCGGCGCACCGGACAAGTGCCGACGATGCTCTCGACACGAAGGGGACACACGGGATGACGCCGATCCGGAACGCCAGCCGCCTCGCGACCGCGCTTCTTGGCGCCACGCTGCTGGCCGGCCCCGCCGCCGCGCAAGGCGCCGAGAAGGTCCGGGTCGGGCTGATGTTCACCCTGTCGGGCCCCTCCGCCGTCCTCGGCGAGCAGGGCCGCGACGGGTTCCTGCTCGCCCTCGACACACTGGGCAAGAAGCTCGGCGGCCTCGACGCCGAGGTGGTGACGGTCGACGACGAGCTGAAGCCGGATGTGGCCACCAACAAGGCGCGGGAGCTGGTGAAGCGCGACCGGGTCGACTTCGTGGTCGGGCCGACCTTCTCCAACGTGCTGCGCGCGGTGGTGCGGCCGGTGACCGACGGCGGCGCCTTCCTGATCTCGCCCAACGCCGGCACCTCGAACTATGCCGGGGCGGAGTGCAACCCGAACCTGTTCGTCTCCTCCTACCAGAACGATCAGGTCCACGAGGTGCTGGGCAAGTACGCGCAGAACAAGGGCTACAAGCGCCTCGTCCTGCTGGCGCCGAACTACCAGGCGGGCAAGGACTCGCTCGCCGGCTTCAAGCATTCCTACAAGGGCGAGGTGGTGAACGAGATGTTCACGCCATTAGGCCAGCTCGACTTCTCGGCCGAGCTCGCCCAGATCTCGGCGGCCCAGCCCGACGCGGTGTTCGCCTTCATGCCGGGCGGCATGGGCGTCAACCTGGTGCGCCAGTACCGCCAGGCGGGCCTCAGCACCATCCCGTTCCTCTCCGCCTTCACGGTGGACGAGAGCACCCTGCCGGCCCAGAAGGACGCGGCGGTGGGCTACTTCGGCGGCGCCAACTGGGCGCCGAACCTCGACAACCCGCAATCCAAGGCCTTCGTGGCGGCTTACGAGAAGAAGTACGGCAGCGTGCCGGGCACCTACGCCATGCAGGCCTACGACGCCGCCCTGATGATCGACGCCGCGGTCAAGCGCGCCAAGGGTGACCTCAAGGACAAGGACGCCCTGCGGGCCGGCCTCAAGGCCGCCGAGTTCCAGTCCTTGCGCGGCAACTTCAAGATCGGCAACAACAACTACCCGATCCAGGATTTCTACCTCGTCAAGGCCGCCAAGCGCCCGGACGGCAAGTACGAGACCCAGATCGCGGAAAAGATCTTCTCGAACTATCAGGATAATTACGCCGCCGAGTGCAAGATGAAGTAAGCCTCGATCGTGAAGCTCCTCGTCATTCCGGGGCCGCGCAAGCGGAGCCCGGAATCCAGAACCGCCGGGAGTGCCGGATGAAGCGGAGCCGTTGCATCGTTGCCTGCACCACCTGCGCGTCTGGATCCCGGGCTCCGCTGCGCGGCCCCGGGATGACCCGGAGGGTGTCGGCAACCGGCGGGCAAACCCCGCACGATCGGGTCGTGTGATGCTCAACCTGTTCCTGATCCAGGCGCTGAACGGCGTCCAGCTCGGCATCCTGCTGTTCCTGGTGGCGGCGGGGCTGACGCTGATCTTCGGGGTGATGGACCTCATTAACCTCGCCCACGGCGCCCTCTACATGATCGGCGCGTATCTGGCCGCGACGCTCACCGCCGCTACCGGCAGCTTCCTCCTCGGCCTCGTCCTGGCGCTGCCGGCGACCCTCGCCTTCGGCCTCGCCCTCGAGTTCCTGGTGGTGCGCCACCTCTACGGCCGCGACCACCTCGACCAGGTGCTCGCCACCTTCGGGCTGATCCTGATCCTCAACGAGGGCGTGCGCATCGTCTGGGGCGCCGCGCCGATGAGCGTGCCGGTGCCCGACGCCCTGTCGGGCTCGGTGCGCCTCGTCGGCACCCTGCACTATCCCCTCTACCGGGTCGCCATCATCGCGGCCGGCCTCGCCACGGGCTTAGGGCTCCACCTCCTCGTCAACCACACCCGCCTCGGCATGCGCCTGCGCGCCGGGGCCAGCAACGGCCCGATGGTGGCCGCGCTCGGCGTCGACATCCGCCGGCTGTTCCTGGTGGTGTTCGGGCTCGGCGCGATGCTGGCGGGCTTCGCCGGCGCGATGGTGGCGCCGATCCTGTCGGTCGATCCCGGCATGGGCGACTCGGTGCTGATCCTGACCTTCGTGGTCATCGTCATCGGCGGCGTCGGCTCGGTGCGCGGCGCCTTCGTGGCCGGCCTCCTCGTCGGCCTCGCCGACCAGCTCGGGCGCACCTTCGGGCCGATCCTGCTGCGCAGCGTGATGGACGCGTCGGCCGCCTCGCAGACCGGGCGGACGCTCGCCCCGATGCTGATCTACATCCTGATGGCCATGGTGCTGTTCTTCCGGCCCTCCGGCCTCTTCCCGGCGCGGGGCAGCCGATGAGCAGCGCCCCGATGCTCGCCGCCCGCATCGCCGCCGAGCCGCCCCGGCGCCGCGCCGCGCTTCCCGGCGCCGCCCTGGCGGGGCTGGTGCTGGCGGCGCTGGCCTGCCTGCCGCTCGCCGCCGAGGCCGCGGGCCTGCCCTTCCTGGTCGTCACCGCGACCCGGATGATGATCTTCGGCCTCGCCGCCCTCTCCCTCGACCTGATCCTCGGCTACGGCGCGATGGTCTCGTTCGGCCACGCCGCCTTCATCGGCCTCGGCGCCTACGCGGTCGGCATCCTGGATGCCCACGGCGTCCGCGACCTCGCGATCCAGGCGCCCGTCGCGGCGGGCGTGTGCGCGCTCTTCGCCCTCGTCACCGGGGCGATCTCCCTGCGCACCCGCGGCGTCTACTTCATCATGATCACGCTCGCCTTCGGGCAGATGGCGTACTTCTTCATGGTCTCGCTCGCCGCTTACGGCGGCGACGACGGGTTGCCGCTGTCGGGCCGCTCGACCCTGTTCGGGATGCGGCTGGTCGAGGGCGATCCGGCCCTGTTCTATCTCGTGCTGGCGGTGCTCGCGGTCGCGCTCCTGGCGCTTCGCCGCGTCGTCGCCTCGCGCTTCGGCCGGGTCCTGCGCGGCAGCCGCGACAACGCGGTGCGGATGCAGGCGATCGGCTTCTCCCCCCTGCCCTACCGGCTCACCGCCTACGTCATCGCCGGCGCGATCGCCGGCCTCGCCGGGGTGCTCCTCGCCAACCAGGCGGAGTTCGTCTCGCCGGCCTACATGAGCTGGCAGCGCTCGGGCGAGCTGATCGTCATGGTGGTGCTCGGCGGCATGGGCACGCTCGTCGGCCCGGTAGCCGGAGCGGCGGCGCTCATCGCGCTGGAAGAGGTGCTGGCGCACTATTCCGACCACTGGCGCCTCGGCCTCGGGCTGATGCTGGTCGCCGTCGTGCTCCTCTCCCGCGGCGGCCTCGCCGGCCTCGCGGCCCGGCTCGCGGGGAGGCGCGCGTGACCCCGCTCCTCTCCGTTCGGAACCTGCGCAAGTCCTATGGCGCGCTCAAGGTCACCGACGACGTCAGCCTCGACGTGGCGGCGGGCGAGCTGCACGCCATCATCGGCCCGAACGGCGCCGGCAAGACCACGCTGATCCACCAGCTCTCCGGCAGCCTTCCCAGCGATTCCGGCACGGTGCACCTCGCGGGCGAGGACGTCACGGCCCTGCCGATGATGGCGCGGGTGCGCCGGGGGCTCGCCCGCTCGTTCCAGATCACCTCGATCCTCGACGGGTTCTCGGTGCTGGAGAACGTGGCGCTCGCCGTGCAGGCCCGCTCCGGCTCGAGCTTCCGGTTCTTCCGCCCCGCCGCCAGCGAGGCACGGCTCAACGACGAGGCGCTGGCCGCGCTCGCCCGCGTCGGCCTTGCCGACCGGGCCGGCCGGCGGGCCGGCAGCCTGTCGCACGGCGAGAAGCGCCAGCTCGAACTCGCGGTGGCGCTCGCCACCGGTGCCAGCCTGCTCCTCCTCGACGAGCCGCTGGCCGGGACCGGCCCGGAGGAATCGGCGATCCTGGTCGGGCTGATGCGCGAGCTGAAGGCCACCCACACCATCGTGCTCATCGAGCACGACATGGAGGCGGTGTTCGCCCTCGCCGACCGGATGAGCGTGCTGGTCTACGGCCGGGTCATCGCCAGCGGGGCGCCCGACGCGGTCCGCTCCGACCCGGCGGTGCGCGCCGCCTATCTGGGCGAGGAGGAGGCGGCCTGATGCTCACCGTCGAGGGACTGGAGAGCGCCTACGGCGATTCCCGCATCCTGTTCGGGATCGACCTGTCGGTCGCCAAGGGCGAGGTGGTGACGCTGCTCGGCCGCAACGGCATGGGCAAGACCACGACCGTGAAGTCGATCTTCGGCCTCCTCAAGCCCCGGGCCGGCCGCATCCTGATCGACGGCGAGGACATGGCCGGGCGTCCGTCCCACCTCGTCGCCCGCCGGGGCCTCGGGCTGGTGCCGGAGGGCCGCCAAGTCTTCCCGACCCTCTCGGTCGAGGAGAACCTGGTCGCCACCCATCGCGGCGGGCGCGGCGCCAAGTGGAATCTCGACGCCGTCTACCGCCTGTTCCCGCGGCTCAAGGAGCGGCGGCGCAACGGCGGCGACCAGCTCTCCGGCGGCGAGCAGCAGATGCTGGCGATCGGCCGGGCGCTGATGACCAACCCGCGCCTCATCGTCCTCGACGAGGCCACGGAGGGGCTGGCGCCGCTGATCCGCGAGGAGATCTGGGCCTGCCTGCGGGCGATCAAGGACGAGGGCGAGGCGATCCTGGTGATCGACAAGAACGTCGACGCGCTCGCCCGCTTCGCCGACCGCCACGTGGTGATCGAGAAGGGCCGCGTGGTCTGGACCGGCACCAGCGCGGCGCTCCGCGAGGCGCCGGAGGTGAAGGATCGGTTCCTTCATGTGTAAAACATCTTGTCTCGAAGGAGTGACCGCATGACCCCCATGACCGCAGGCATCACCCGCGCCGGTGAGGGCATCGAGGGCGTCCGCTGGAACATCCTCGGGCAGATCTACGTGCCGAAGCAGCTCTCCGAGAGCTCGCTGTCCTGGCACGCCACCTTCCCGCCGGGCACCTTCGTGCCGCCGCACATCCACCCGACGCAGGACGAGTTCCTGTACATCCTGCAAGGGCGGCTCACCGCGGTGCTCGACGGGCAGGAGAGTGTCGCCGAGCCCGGCGACACGATCCGGCTGCCGCGGGGCCAGCCGCACGGGCTGTTCAACCGCTCGGACGCGGACGTGAAGTGCTTCTTCTGGGTCTCGCCGGCGCGCCGCCTCTACGACCTGTTCTGGGCCCTGCACAACCTCGGGCCGCAGGCCAATCCGGCCGACGTGGTGGCCATCTCGGCCAAGCACGAGGTCGACTTCCTGCCGCCCCCGGACGCGGAGTGAGGCGATGCGCGTCATCATCGTCGGCGCCGGCATCGGTGGGCTCGCCACCGCCCTGATGCTCCATCGGCGCGGCATCCGCGCCGAGATCTACGAGCAGGCCGCGGAAGTGCGCGAGGTCGGGGTCGGGATCAACACCCTGCCGCACGCGATCCGCGAGCTCGCCGAGCTCGACCTGCTGCCGGCCCTCGACCGGGTGGCGATCCGCACGAAGGAACTGGCCTACTTCAACCGCCAGGGCCAGGAGGTGTGGCGCGAGCCGCGCGGGATCGACGCCGGCCACCCGGTGCCGCAATTCTCGATCCATCGCGGGCGCCTCCAGGCGGTGCTGTACGACGCGGTGCGCGAGCGCCTCGGGCCGGACGCGGTGAGGACCGGGCTGTCGCTCGCCGGCTTCCTGCAGGACGAGGCCGGGGTCACGGCCCATTTCACCGATGCGCTCAAGGGTGACGCCGGCCGCACCGTGCGGGGCGACGTGCTGGTCGCCTGCGACGGCATCCACTCGGTGGTGCGCCGCCGCTTCTTCCCCGACGAGGGCCCGCCGCGCTGGGACGGGGTGCTGATGTGGCGCGGCGCCACCGAATGGGGGCCTTGGGGCGACGGCCGCACCATGGCGATCGGCGGCGGCATGGGCGCGAAATGCGTGCTCTACCCCATCGCCGAGGCCGAGGGCGGCCGCCAGCTGATGAACTGGGTGGTGTTCGTGAAGATGGCGGATGGCAAGGTCTCGCCGCCGCCGAAGGAGAGCTGGTCGCGCCCCGCCCACCGCTCGCAGGTGCTGCCCTACGCGAAGCGCTTCGCCCTGCCGGATTTCGACCTCGCGGCGCTGGTCGAGGCGACGCCGCAGATCTTCGAATACCCGATGTGCGACCGCGATCCGCTGCCGCGCTGGACCCACGGGCGGGTGACGCTCCTGGGAGACGCCGCCCACCCGATGTACCCGGTCGGCTCCAACGGCGCCTCGCAGGCAATCCTCGACGCGCGGGCGCTCGGCGACGCGCTGGCCCGGGCCGAGCACCCGATGCAGGCGCTCCACGCCTACGAGGCGGAGCGCCGGCCGAAGACCGCCGAGATCGTGCTCCTCAACCGCAAGGGCGGGCCGGAGCGGGTGATCGACGAGGTCGAGAAGCGGGCCCCGGCGGGGTTCTCGCGGATCGAGGACGTGCTGAGCCACGCCGAGCGCCAGGCGATCGTCAGCGGCTATGCCGGCAAGGCGGGGTTCGCGGTGGCGGGCAAGGTGAGCCCGCTCCGGGTGGCGGTGTGAGGCACACCGCGTTGTGAGCCATTCTCCTCTCCCCGCCCGCGGGGAGAGGGCTTTGCCCCTCTGCCGGGGCAAAGCAAGCGTAGGCGCAGCCGGAGCGAGGGTGAGGGGATCCCGACGAGTGAGACTCGTCCGGAAACACCCCTCACCCTCGCGGCGAACCCGCGGTTCGCTGCTCGCTGCGCTCCCTGAACGGGAGGTGGGATCTTCGATCCTCAAGCCCTCTCCCCGCCTGTGGGGAGAGGGGTACTGCGCCCAAATCCTTTAAGGTTGAAATATCCATGGCCGACGCCCCTTCCCCTCCCCGCCACGTCCTCGTCACCGGCGCCGCCCGCGGCATCGGGCGGGCGATCGCGGCAGGTTTCGTGGCGGCGGGGGAGCGGGTGACGGTGCTGGGCCGCAAGCCGGAGAGTTCCGAGCGCGCCCGGAGCGAACTCGGCGCCGCCCACGCGGTGGCGGCGGACGTCTCCGACGCGGCGGCGCTGGAGCGAGCCCTGAAGGACGCCGCCGCGGCGGGCGGCCCGGTCGACGTGCTGGTCAACAATGCCGGCGGGGCCGAGACCGCGCCGCTCGCCCGCAGCGACGTCGACACCCTGCGCCGGATGATGGCCCTCAACCTCGAGCCGGTTCTGGTGGCGGCCCGCGCCGTCGCACCGGCCATGAAGGCCAGTGGGGCCGGGCGGATCGTCACTGTCGCCTCCACCGCCGGCCTCAAGGGCTACGGCTACGTGAGCGCCTACTGCGCCGCCAAGCACGCCGTCGTCGGCCTGACCCGGGCGCTCGCCCTGGAACTGGCCGGCACCGGCATTACCGTCAATGCGGTCTGCCCCGGCTTCACAGACACCGACCTCGTCGGCCACGCCATCGACGGGCTCGAGGCGAAGACCGGCCGGGACCGCGATGACCTCCTCGCCGAATTCACCCGCCACAACCCGATGGGCCGCCTGATCCGCCCCGAGGAGGTGGCCGACGCCGTCTTGTGGCTCGCGGGTGCAGGGGCCGGCGCCGTCACCGGCCAGGCGATCGCGGTGGCGGGAGGCGAGCTGTGAACGCGAAGGCCGAGATTCCTGCCGAGATCCCCGGTCACCGCAGCGAGCTGCGGCTGTGGCTGCGCCTGCTCACCACCGCCAACACCATCGAGGCGGAGATCCGCCGGCGCCTGCGCGACCGCTTCAACACCACCCTGCCGCGCTTCGACCTGATGGCGCAGCTCGAGCGCGCGCCGGACGGCATCCAGCTCGGCGAGCTGTCGCGCCGGATGATGGTCTCGAACGGCAACGTCACCGGCCTCGTCGAGCGGCTGGCGCAGGAGGAGCTGATCGACCGCCAGGTCTCGGAATCCGACCGGCGGGCGGTGCAGGTGCGCCTGACCGCGCAGGGGCGCACGGTCTTTGCCGAGATGGCCCGGGCTCACGCCGACTGGATCGCCGAGCTCGTCGGCGCCCTCGATCCCGCCGAGCAGGAGGCGCTGTCGGCGCAGCTCTCCGCCCTCAAGGCCTCGGTGCGGCCGGGCGGCACCACCGCAAAGCCAAAGCCTAAACGCCAGGGAGGCACCATGAGGCGCCAGAATGCCATCGCGGCCCCGCTTGACCGCTTCACGCCGCAGCATTTCGGCTTCGCGATCGAGGACGGCATCGCGACCGTGACCTTGAACCGGCCGGAGAAGAAGAACCCGCTCACCTTCGAGAGCTACGCCGAGCTGCGCGACACCTTCCGGGCCCTGCGCTTCGAGGAGAGCGTGACCGCGGTGGTCGTCACCGGCGCCGGCGGCAACTTCTCCAGCGGCGGCGACGTGTTCGAGATCATCGAGCCGCTGACCACCATGGGGGCTGCCGACCTCCACGCCTTCACGACGATGACCGGCGACCTCGTCAAGGAGATGCGGGCCTGCCCGCAGCCGGTCGTGGCGGCGGTTGAGGGGGTCTGCGCCGGGGCCGGCGCGATCATCGCCATGGCCTCCGACCTGCGGGTGGCGGCCGCCGGCGCCAAGGTGGCGTTCCTGTTCAACCGCGTCGGGCTCGCCGGCTGCGACATGGGGGCCTGCGCGATCCTGCCCCGGATCATCGGCCAGGGCCGGGCCTCGGAGCTGCTCTACACCGGCCGCTTCATGAGCGCCGAGGAGGGCGAGCGCTGGGGCTTCTTCAACCGGCTGGTGCCGGCCGGCGAGGCGCTGAGTGCCGCCCGCGAGACCGCCGGCGCCCTGGTCCAGGGCCCGGCCTACGCCAACGGCCTGACCAAGCGGATGCTGCACATGGAATGGGCGATGGGGGTGGATGCCGCCATCGACGCCGAGGCGATGGCCCAGGCGCTCTGCATGAAGACCCAGGATTTCCGCCGCGCCTTCGAGGCCTTCGCCGGCAAGACCAAGCCGGTCTTCGAGGGCAACTGAGATGCCCGACCGCAGCTTCCTCGACTGGCCGTTCTTCGAGCCCCGCCACCGCGACCTCGCGGCGCGGGCCGACGCCTGGGCCGCCCGCACGGTGCCGGACCTCGTCGACCATCACGACGTCGACGGCTCGTGCCGTCGCCTCGTCGCGGCCCTGGGCGACGCGGGTTTCCTCCGCTTCGCCGCGCCCGAGGACGGGGTGTTCGACGTGCGGGCGCTCTGCCTGCTGCGCGAGACCTTCGCCCGCCACGACGGGCTCGCCGACTTCGCCTTCGCCATGCAGGGCCTCGGCACCGGGGCGGTGACGCTCGCCGGCACGCCGGCGCAGCGCGACGCGGTGCTGCCCGGGGTGCGGGCCGGGCGCCGCATCGCCGCCTTCGCGCTGACCGAGCCGGAGGCGGGCTCCGACGTCGCCCAGATCGCGCTTTCGGCGACGCCGATGGGCGACGGAACCGTGCGGCTCGATGGCGAGAAGACCTGGATCTCGAACGGCGGCATTGCCGACCACTACGTCGTCTTCACCCGCAGCGGCGAGGCGCCGGGCGCGCGGGGCCTCTCGGCCTACCTGGTGCCGGCGGACACGCCCGGCCTGACGATTGCGGAGCGCCTCGACACCATCGCCCCCCACCCGCTGGCGCGGCTGCGCTTCGACGATTGCCGCGTGCCGGCGGAGAACCGCATCGGCGCGGCCGGGGCCGGGTTCAAGGTCGCGATGGCGACGCTCGACGTCTTTCGCGCGACCGTCGGCGCCGCGGCCCTGGGTTTTGCCCGCCGCGCTCTCGACGCGGCCCTGGAGCGCGCGCAATCCCGGCACCTGTTCGGGGCGCCCCTCGCGGCGATGCAGCTGACCCAGACCAGCCTCGCCGAGATGGCGACAGCGATCGATACCGCGGCGCTCCACGTCTACCGCGCCGCCTGGACCCGCGATTCCGGCGCGCCCCGCATCACCCGCGAGGCCGCGATGGCCAAGATGGTGGCGACGGAAGCCGCGCAAGAGGTGATCGACCGGGCGGTGCAGCTCCACGGCGGCGAGGGCGTCCGCTCCGGCTCGGTGCCGGAGACGCTCTACCGCGAGATCCGGGCGCTCCGGATCTACGAGGGCGCCACCGAGGTCCAGAAGCTCGTCATCGCCCGCCAGATCCTCGCCTGAGGAGGACCGTCCCATGGAGGCTGCCGTGCCGGAGACCCTTGCGATCGCGTATCCCGAGGCCGCCGCCGAGCCCCGCCCCGGCGGGGGCGGCCCGGCCCGGACCTGCCACGTCGACACCTTCGTGCGCGACAACCTCCCGCCGCCGCACCGGATGCCGGACTTCATCAACCTCGACCGGCTCGGCTACCCGGAGCAGCTGAACGCCACCGTCGAGCTGGTCGACCGGCACGTCGAGGCCGGGCACGGCGAGCGGGTGGCCCTGGTCGGGCAGGGTGTCACCGGCCAAGATGTGACCTGGACCTACGCCGAGCTGAAGCGCCAGATCGACCGGATGGCGAACGTCCTCGTCGACAAGCTCGGGCTGGTGCCGGGCGGGCGGGTGCTGCTGCGCTCGGCCAACAACCCGACCAAGGTCGCGCTCTACCTCGCGGTCATCAAGGCGGGCGGCATCGTGGTGGCGACGATGCCGCTGCTGCGGGCGCGTGAGCTGACCCAGATCCTCGACAAGGCCCGCATCCCGCTGGCCCTCTGCGACGCCGGGCTGATCGACGAGATGACGAAGGCCGCGGAAGGGCGGACGGAGCCGGTGCGGGTCGTCACTTGGCGCGGCACCGCCGGGGGCGAGCTCGGCGACCTGCTGGCCGGCGTCTCCGACCATTTCGAGGCACCGCCGACCCGGGCCGACGATCCGTGCCTGCTCGGCTTCACCTCCGGCACCACCGGCCTGCCGAAGGCGACGATCCACTACCAGCGCGACCTCCTGGTGATCTGCGACGCCTACGCCCGCGAGGTGCTGCGGGCGAATGAGGACGACGTGTTCATCGGCTCGCCGCCGCTGGCCTTCACCTTCGGCCTCGGCGGGCTGGTGCTGTTTCCGTTCCGGGTCGGCGCCCGGGCGGTGCTGCTCGAGAAGGCGGGGCCGGCGGACCTGGCCGCCGCGATCGCCCGCCACCGCGCCACGGTGCTGTTCACGGCGCCCACCGCCTACCGGGCGATGCTGGGGCTCGTCGGGCAGGCCGACCTGTCGAGCTTGCGCAAGTGCGTCTCGGCCGGCGAGACCCTGCCGGCGCCGACGTACCATGCCTGGCTGAAGGCGACGGGCCTCAAGCTGATGGACGGCATCGGCGCCACCGAGATGCTGCACATCTTCATCGCCTCACCGGAGGACGAGATCCGGCCCGGCGCCACCGGCAGGCCGGTGCCCGGCTACGAGGCCCGGGTGATCGATCCGGACGGCAAGCCCTGCCCGCCCGGGGTGCCCGGACGCCTCGCGGTGCGCGGGCCGATCGGCTGCCGCTACCTCGCCGACGAGCGCCAGACCGTCTACGTCCAGGACGGCTGGAACGTCACCGGCGACACCTACGTTCAGGACGAGGACGGCTACTTCTGGTTCCAGGCCCGCAACGACGACATGATCGTCTCCGCCGGCTACAACATCGCCGGGCCGGAGGTGGAGGCGAGCCTGCTCGCCCACCCGGCGGTGGCGGAGTGCGGCGTCGTCGCGGCACCCTGCCCGGAGCGCGGCCGCATCGTGGCGGCCTACGTGGTGCTGAACCCCGGCTATACCGGCGGCGACGCCCTGACCCAGGCGCTGCAGGAGCACGTCAAGCAGGACCTCGCGCCCTACAAGTACCCGCGGGCGGTGCACTACGTGGCCGCCCTGCCCAAGACCGAGTCCGGCAAGCTGCAACGCTTCGCCCTGCGCCGGCAGGCCGAGGCGGAGGCCATTGCCACCCAGGGAGACCGCGCATGACCGCCAGCCCGATTCCACTCCGCCCCGAGACGGAGGCGCCCGCGCTGACCACCCTCCAGCCCCCGGGCTGGAAGAAGCCGAAGGGCTACGCCAACGGCATGGCCGGCCGCGGCACCGTGGTGATGACCGGCGGCCTGATCGGCTGGGACGAGAACGAGGTCCTGGCCGAGGGCTTCGTGCCCCAGGTCGAGCAGATCCTGCGCAACATCCTGGCGGTGCTGGGCGAGGCCGGCGCCGGGCCGGAGCACGTCGCCCGCCTGACCTGGTACGTGCGCAGCGTGGACACCTACCGCGCGTCGCTGGCCGAGCTGGGGCCGGTCTACCGCCGGGTGATGGGCCGGCACTTCCCGGCCATGGCCCTCGTCGGCGTCGCCGACCTGGTCGAGCCGGGCGCACTGGTCGAGATCGAGGCGACCGCGATCGTGCCGGACGCCGCCTGATGCGGGCCGCCGCGATGCAGGCCGTGTCCTGGACCACCGGCGGCGCGCTCGGTGACATCGGCCGCGCCTACGACAATGTCGGGGCGATCCCGGACGCCAGGGCCTACCCGGCGCGCTGGAGCGAGGCCGCCGCCGTCTTCCGGGACCGCCTCGCGGCCGAGGGTCGCGCCCGCCTCGGGCTGCCCTACGGGGCGGGCCCGCGCCACGCCTACGACCTGTTCCTGCCGGCGGGCACGCCCATTGGCCTCGCGGTCTTCGTCCACGGCGGCTACTGGAAGGCGTTCGACCGCTCGGTCTGGTCCCATCTCGCCGCGGGACCGCTCGCCCGCGGCCTCGCGGTCGCGCTGCCGAGCTACACCCTCTGCCCGGAGGCGCGCATCGGTGCGATCACGGCGGAGATCGCCGCCTTCCTCGATCGGGCGGCCGCCGAGGTGCCGGGTCCGATCCACCTCGCCGGCCACTCCGCCGGCGGCCACCTCGTGACCCGGATGCTGTGCACCGACCTGTCCCTCGCCTGCGCCGGTCGGATCGCGCAGGTCGTCTCGATCAGCGGCGTCCACGACCTGCGCCCCCTCCTCGGCACGGGGATGAACGAGATCCTTCGCCTCGATGCCGACGAGGCGCGAGCCGAGAGCCCGGCCCTGCGCGAGCCGCGCCCGGGCGCCCGGCTGATCGCCGTGGCCGGGGGCGACGAACTCCCCGAGTTCCGCCGCCAGAACCTCCTGCTGCCGACGGTCTGGCACGGGCTCAGGGCCGAGACGGCGGCGTTCGAGATCGCAGGAACTCACCATTTCAGCGTCATCCAGGGCCTGGCCGACCCGGAGAGTGCCCTGACGCGGGCGCTGGCGGGCGGCTGACCCCTGGTCTATGCCCCGCGTGCCGGCTTGGCGGGCGTCCCGCGACGGTGGCACAAGCGGGTTCTGTCAGGGCCTGCTTTGAGCCGCGCGAGGGATGACGCCATGACCGTGTCGAGCGACGACGAGCTGGAAGGCCTGAGGCGGATCGGGCGCATCGTCGCCGACGCGCTGGAGGCGATGGGCAGGGCGATCGAGCCCGGCATGACCACCCGCGAGCTCGACCGCATCGGCCGGGACTGCCTGGAGCGGGCCGGCGCCCGCCCGGCGCCGGAGATGGTCTACGCCTTTCCAGGGGCGACCTGCATCAGCGTCAACGAGGAGATCGCGCACGGCATCCCGGGGGAGCGCCGGATCGCGCCGGGCGACCTCGTCAACATCGACGTCTCCGCCGAGAAGGACGGCTACTTCTCCGACACGGGCGCGTCCTTCGCGGTGCCGCCGGTGACCCGCGCGGTCGAGCGGCTGTGCCGGGACGGGCGCCGGGCGATGTGGACCGGCCTGCGCCAGGTCGGGGCCGGCAAGCCGCTCTCCGGCATCGGCCAGGCGGTCGGCGCCTTCGCGAAGAAGAACGGCTACACCCTGGTGCGCAACCTCGCCAGCCACGGCGTCGGCGCCTCGCTGCACGAGGAGCCGACCGAGATCGCGACCTGGCCCGACGCCTCCGAGCGCCGGATCATGGCGGACGGGCTGGTCTTCACCGTCGAGCCGTTCCTGTCCCTCGGCGCCACCTTCGCCGAGAACGGGGAGGATCCCTGGACGCTCTACAGCCAGCCCCGCGCCCTCACGGTCCAGTACGAGCACACCGTCGTCGCGACGCGCAACGGGCCGCTCGTCCTCACGATGCCGAGCCAGTAGGGGACGTCACCGGCTCCGCCGTCACCGGGGCGGCGCGCCGCTCGCGCATCAGCGCCAGCCAGCGGCGACGCAGGGCGGCGGAGCGCTCGGGATAGCGCTCGTCGAGGAACGTGACCGCGGTCAGCCGATCGGTGCGGAAGACCCGGAAATCCTGCCGCAGCTCGCACCAGGCCGCGACGATGCGGACGGTCGCGACGTAGCCGACCAGGAACGAGCGCACGAGGCGCTCGCTGGCGGCGCCGGTCTCGTCGACGTAGCCGATGGCGAGCCTGCGCCCCTCGCGGCACCACCGCCGGAGCCGCGCCACGTCCAGGTCTCCCGCCACTCGCGCGTCCTCGCGCCCCGGCCCCGGCGGGGTGCCGACCGCCGGATCGTCGAGCACCGGGCGCAGGTCCTCGGGCACCACCGCCGCCAGCTTGGCGAGCACGGCGACGGCGGCGCGCGCCAGCGCCGGCTCGGCATGAGCGACCACCCACTGCGCGCCGAGGGCGACCGCCTCCGCCTCGTCGACCGAGAGCATCAGCGGCGGCAGGTCGAAGCCGCGCTCGAGCACGTAGCCGACCCCCGCCTCGCCCCGGATCGGCACGCGCTGGGCGACCAGCGCGTCGATGTCGCGGTAGATCGTCCGCTTGCTCGTCTCCAGCTCCGCGGCGATCCGCTCGGCGGTCAGCGGGCCGGAGGCGCGGCGGAGCACCTGGATGATCTCGAAGAGGCGGTCGGCGCGGCGCATGGCCCGGGATCCGATAGCGCGCGGACCTACGGCAGCGCCACCAGGATCGCGCACGCCGCCAGGCTGCCGAGGAGGAAGAAGGGTGCGTTGAGGAGCGCGTAGGCGAAGGGCCGCGGGAAGAGCGGGTTGATCGCGATGGTGACGGTCATCGGGACGAGGTAGCCCAAGGCGACGAGCGCCCCGAGCGCGAGCGCGTCGCCGGTAGTGGCGATGCCGAGCAGGCGAAGCAGGATGGCGGTGGTCGCGACGGTGATCGCCCCGCACACGAGCGGGCCGGCGAGGAACAGCGGCCCGGGCTTCGGCGGCGACCGATCGGCGAGGCCGAGGACGGCGGCGTAGCGCCTGCCGACGATCCCGCCGAACCAGGCGCTGCCGAGGACGGCATGGGCGAGGCTGGCGAGGAGGACGGCGAGCCAGTTCACGGTGGAGAGGGCGTCGGTCATGGGGCCTGTTTCCCGCGCGGCGGAGCTGCCGAGGCCCTCTCGGTTAGAGGGGTGCTGCTGCCACCGTGCTGTCAGCAGCGGCGCGCCGTCAGCGCAGCAGGTAGCGCTCGGGGGTCAGCGGCGGCGCCACCGGCTCGCCGAGGGCATCCTGCACGATGCCGTCAACGGTGCGCAGGAGCGCGTCGAGGGGCAGGTCGTTGGCGGCCGAGCCGAACGGCTCCTCCAGTTCGTCGCCCAGCGCGTCGAGCCCGAAGAACGTGTAGGCGACGAGCGCCGTCGCCACCGGCGTGCCCCAGCCGAGGGAGGCGGCGAGGCCGAAGGGCAGGAGCAGGCAGTACAGCCAGGCGGTGCGGTAGAGGAGCAGCGTGTAGGCGAACGGCAGGGGCGTGCCCTGGATGCGCTCGCAGGACGCCTGAACCCCCGACAGCCCGGCGAGCTTCTGCTCGACCAGCCCGAACGACACGTCGCTCACGAGGCCCTGCCGCAGGGCCGCCCCGAGATCGGCGGCGAGGCCCGAGAGGGCCGCGTCGGCCGGGCTGGCGCAGGCCGGCAGGCGCTGGCGCTCGGCCTCCGGCAGGAAGGGAGCGGCCGCCGCCGCGGCGTCCTGCCCGCGCAGGCGGGCGTGGAGCGCGTGGGCGAAGCCCATGAGGCGGTTCAGGCAGCGCCGGCGCAGCGCCTCGTTCTCGGCCTCCGGCAGGAGCGCCCCGAGCAGGCGGGCGAGGCCCCGCGCCTCGACGATCAGGGCACCCCAGACCTTCCGGGCCTCCCACCAGCGGTCGTAGCAGGCGTTGTTGCGGAAGCTGAGGAAGATCGACAGGGCGAGGCCGATCAGGGTGAAGGGCCCGATCCCGGCACTGAGCGGGATCGCGTGGGCCCAGCCCTGCTCCGTCGCCACGACCAGGCAGGCGACGGCCGTGAGGCTGATCACCTGCGGGGCGATCTGCGGCAGGATCGACCCGCGCAGCGCGAACAGGATCGCGAGGGCGCCGGGTCGGGGACGGACGATCATGGAGACGCACGCTGGCCGGGGGACGGGGCGCGGTCATCCGCCCCCCGCGTGCCCGCCGTCAAGCGAGGGCCGGACAGACCCCGGCCGACGGGTCGTCATGGGTCGAGGCGCGGTGATCGCCGGTTCCCGAGCCGATCCACTCTGCGCCGGGCCGACACCCTTCCGGGTCATCCCGGGTTCCCGCCTTCGGCGATCCCCGGGACGACGCAGGGAGCTGGCGACGAAGACGCTCGCTCCGTCGATCGATCCAGCTCTCAGCCGCCCGACTTGGCGGTCGCCGTCACGTCGATGTCGACGCCGACCTCGAGGGCGACCATCGAGCCGTTCGACCAGGAGCCCTGGCCGACGCCGTAATCGGTGCGCACGAGGTCGAGGTGACCGACGGCGTGGGCGGTGCCGCCACTGATCGTGAGGCGGAACGGCAGGGTGACGTCCTTGCGCATCCCGCGGATCGTCAGGGTGCCGACCGCGTCGTAGGCGTCGCCGCCCTTCGCGACGAAGCGGGTCGCCTCGAAGCGGGCCTGCTTGTCCTTGGAGGCGTTGAACCAGTCGGCTTGCGGCAGGGCCTCGTCGCGCTGCTTGTCGCCGGTCTCGGCGCTGGTGAGGTCGATCAGCACCACCGCCTTGCCGGCCTCGGGCTTGGCCGGATCGAAGCTGATCTGCGCGTCGTAGCGGGTGAAGCGGCCCTTGAAGGGGGCGCCGACCTGGGTGCCCGAGAAGCCGATGCGGCTCTTGGCAGGGTCGACGACCCAGTCGGCCGCCCGGGCGGCGACCGGCGCGACGAGGAGGCCGAGGGCGAGGGCGAGGCGGAGTGTGGTCATCGCGAGGAAGCCTCGGATTTGGCGCCGGGCCGCGGCACCACGGGCAGCATCCGCCACAGGGTGTCGTCGCGCAGCACGAGGTGGTGGCGCAGGGCCGCGCCGATGTGCAGGAGAAGCAGGGCGATCAGCAGCCAGGCGCCGTAGCTGTGCGCGAGCTTCAGCGCACCCTCGACCGCCGCCTTGTTCGGCAATTCGGGCAGGACCGGCAGGTGCGGCCACGGGATCACCCCGTAGAGCACCGTCGGGATGTTGTAGGGCGAGGCCGAGACCATCGCCCAGCCGACGAGCGGCATGGCGACGAGCAGGCCGTAGAGCGCCAGGTGCGCCGCGCCCGCCGCCCGCCGCTCGGCCTTCGGCATCGTCTCAGGGAGCGGCGGCGGCCGGTGGAACAGGCGCCAGGCTAGGCGAATGGCCATCAGCACCAGCACCGTGAGGCCGACGGACTTGTGCCACTGGTAGAGCGCGAAGCGTTCCATCGGCGGCAGGGAGCCCCGCGTCATCGCGAGGCCGATGCCCAGCAGGGCCAGGATGCCGAGGGCGATCAGCCAGTGCAGCCCGATCGCGACGAGTGTGTAGCGACGGGGCGTCGCGACCGTGCGCATGATCTGAGACCTTCGGCTCTGAACGACTAGTCCTTGCGCTCGAAGGCGCCGTTGAGGACCAGGTGGACCTCGTCGCTGATCGCCGGCACGAAGGTCTTCACGCCGAAGTCCGAGCGCTTGATCGTGCCCTTGGCCTCGAAGCCGACCGTGACCTTCTTGTTGATCGGGTTGGCGCCAGCGCCGACCAGCGTCACGTCGAGGGTCACGGGCTTGGTCACGCCATGCAGGGTCAGGTCGCCGGTGACCTTGGCCTTGTCCTTGCCCTCAGGGGTGACCTTCGTGGAGGTAAAGGTCATCTCCGGGAACTGGGCGACGTCGAGCCACTTGTCGCTCTTCAGCGAGTCCATCATGTGCTGGCTCGGCGTATAGAGCGACTTCACCGGGATGGTGACCTTCAGGCGGCTCTCGGCGGGCTTGGCCGGCTGCAGCTCCAGGGTGCCGGAGACGTCCGAGAAGATGCCCGTATACGGCGAGAAGCCGAAATGATTGACCGTGAAGATCGCCTGGGTGTGGCTGGGGTCGACCGCGTAGGTGCCCGCCTGGATCTGGGCGGGGTCGCGGGTCGCGGCCCCTTGAGCCCCGGCCGGGGCGGCGAGGGCGAGACCGGCGGCGAGGCCGAGGGCGAGGACGGACAGCTTCACGAGATCACTCCGTGTCGTAAGGGCCGAGCGGACCTTGGGGGCCGGGCGGGCCTGAGCTCAGGTCTTTCCGCACCGCACCCTTCGTGCGGCCTCTCGCTTAAGCCGGTTCCGTCGCGGGCGTAAGACAGCTAAAGCGGGACACATGGTTGCTGGTTCGGAAACCTTCCGTGGTGCCCTCTCGGATGTGCGGGCGTTCTGCGCCGTCGTCGATCACGGAACCGTGACCCAGGCGGCGGAGGTGCTGGGGGAAACCAAGGGAAGCATCAGCCGCCGGGTCTCGCGGCTGGAGCAGGAACTCGGCGTCACCCTGCTCGCGCGCACCCCGCGGGCGGTCTCGCCGACCGTCGAGGGACTGGCCTTCCACGCCAAGGCGCAGGAGAGCCTCGCCCTCCTCGACGGGGCCCTCGAGACCGCCCGGGATGCCCGCACCCTGCCGCGGGGCCACCTGCGGGTCACCACCTCGATCGATTTCGGCATCGAGGTGATCCCCGACCTCGTGACGGCTTTTCGGGCGCGCTACCCGCAGATCTCCATCGACCTGCTCATCACCGACACGCGGCTCGACCTCGCGGCCAACCGCATCGACCTCGCCTTGCGCCTCGGCAGCGACGAGGGGCAGGACGGCGGCTACCGCGCCCCGGTGCTGGCGAACCTGATGATCGGCCTCTACGCCGCCCCGTCCTACCTGGCAGCCCGGGGGGCGCCCGCGACCCTCGACGACCTCGCGGCCCACGACCTGATCCTGTCGCGCGAGCGCCTGGGGTCGACCCCGGTGCGGCTCTCGGACGGGCAGGGCCGCGAGGGCCACGTCACCGCCCGGCCGGCGATCCGCGCCACCGACTACGCCACCGTCCTGCGGCTGACCCGGGCCGGCGGCGGCATCGGCCACATCCCGAGCCTGGTGGCGGCCCGGGCGCTGCAGGAGGGCGCCCTGGTGCCGGTGCTGCCCGACTGGGCGAGCCGCGGCGGCGTGCTGCGGGCCGTCAGCCTCGCTGGCCGCGAGCTGCCGGCCCGGGTCCGCCTGTTTCGCGACCACGTCCGCCTCGGGCTCGCGGCGATGCGGGAGGAGGCGGGGCCGGGCTGAGGGCGCGGGCGCGCAGGAGCCCTTGTCCTTTTTCGTCCGCTCGCGGTCCGCTCGCGGCCTTTCGGGTTCCCGGGCGGCGCCTATCCTGGCGCCGTCCCACCCGCTAAGGATCGAGACCATGCCGGACACCGCCCTCCTCGTCATCGACGTGCAGGAATCCTTCCGCCACCGCCCCTACTGGGACGAGGCCGACCTGCCGCGCTTCCGCAACCGGCTCCAGGCCCTCATCGACGGCGCGGTGGCGCGAAATGTCCCCGTCGTGCAGGTGTTCCACGTCGAGGATGCGGGCCCCTTCGCCGTCGCGTCCGGGCATGTCCGCACCCTGGAGCCGCTGCGCCTCGCCCCGGACGCGGTCTTCCACAAGCGGCGCCACAGCGCGCTCGTCGGCAGCGGGCTCGAGGTCTGGCTCAACCAGCACGGCATCACCCGGCTCCTCGTCTCCGGCATCCGCACCGAGCAGTGCTGCGAGACCACGACCCGGCACGCCTCCGACCTCGGCTACGCGGTCGACTACGTGGCGGAGGCGACCCTGACCTTCGCGATGACCGACGCCGCCGGCCGGCGCTGGAGCGCCGACGAGATCCGGGCCCGCACCGAGCTGGTCCTGGCCGGACGCTTCGCCCGCATCGCCACCGTCGACCAGGCGCTCGCCGGCCCGCCGGCCCGCCGCGCCGCGTGAGCGCCCCGCGCGACATCCCTGTCGTCGTGGTGTGCCCGCCGCGCACCCTGCTCCTCGACGTGGCCGGTCCCGTCGAGGTGCTGCGCAAGGCCAACCTGATCCAGGACCGGGTCGGGTTCCGCGTCACCCATGCGGGGCCGCTGCCGCAGGTGACGAGCTCGATCGGCCTCGGGCTCACGGGCCTCGCGCCGCTCCCTGAGCCGCTGCCGGAGGGCGCCATCGTGGTGCTCGCCGGCACGGCGGAGCTGGTCCTGGGCGATCCCTCGCCCCCGGGCGAGGCCGAGCGGGCGGCGGAGGACGCGATCGTCGCCTGGCTGCGGCGGACCGTGCGGCCCGGGCACCGCCTGGTCTCGATCTGCTCCGGCGCCCTGCTGGCGGCCCGGGCCGGGCTCCTCGACGGGCACGCCTGCACCACCCACCACGCCGCCTGCGCCGAGCTCGCGGCCCTCGCCCCCGCGGCCCGGGTGCTGGAGGACCGGCTCTACGTCGAGGATCGCGAGCGCCTCACCAGCGCCGGCATCACCGCCGGCATCGACCTGATGCTCCACGTCGTGGCGCGCCTCGTCGACCCGGCCTGCGCCGCCGCGGTGGCCCGCTACCTCGTCGTCTACCTGCGGCGGGCCGGCAGCGACCCGCAGCTCTCACCCTGGCTCGACGGGCGCAACCACCTGCACCCGGCGATCCACCGGGTGCAGGACGCGGTGAGCGCCGACCCGGCCCGGGCCTGGAGCCTGGAGGCCCTCTCGGCGATCGCCGCCACCAGCCCGCGCCACCTGTCGCGGCTGTTCAACCGCCATGCCGGGATGAGCCTGCCGGCCTACGTCAACGCCTTGAGGGTGGCGCTCGCCCGCGACCTGCTGGCCCAGACCCGCCTCGACATGGAGCGGGTGGCCGAGCGGGCGGGCTTCGCCTCGCCGCGCCAGCTCCGCCGGGCCTGGGCGCGGCTGCACGACGGCCCGCCGAGCGCCCTGCGGGACGTGCGCTGAAGGGCTCAGCCCAGGAGCGCGTCCCGGTCGAGCCCGAGCGCCGCGGCCACCTCGGTCAGCGCGCGGTGCTCGGGCGGGCTGATGCCCTCGAAATCGGCCACGTCCGCGGCGATCAGGAACACGCCCTGGCGCTGCTCCGGCGGCCGCTCGGCGATGGCCTGGATGAAGTGCATGTTCTGCATCCGGCCGGCCCGGGTCCGGGCCCGGCCGATCGCGTCGTAGAGTTCCTCCTCCAGCATCAGGCTGTCGTAGCCCTTCTCCAGGATCGGGTCGGCCAGCATGCCCTTCAGGGCGGCCTCGAACTCCGCGCCCGCGACCTCGCCGTCCGCCACGATCACGTTGGCGCTGGCCGACACCGCCGCCCGCATCAGGGGGGTGTCGCCCGCATAGGCCGTCACCGTCTGCTTGAACCGGCCGAAGGCCGACTGGACGAAGCTCATGGGTCTCCCTTTGCGCGAATCGGGCAGGCCCTGCTTATCAAGTACGGTGCGGGACGAAAATCGGAAGGCGGGGGCACCCGTCACAGCTCCTGGCGGACCTGGGCGTGGGCGAGGAGCGCGAACAGGCCGGTGCCGCCGATCACGTTGCCGACGAGCGCCGGCAGGATCATCCCGCCGATCACCTGACCGGGGCCGGCCTCGCCGACGCAGAGCAGCAGGAACGCCTCCGCCGCACCGGCCACCACGTGGGTGAAGTCGCCGAGCACGATCGCGAAGGTGAGGGTGAGGACGATCCAGAACTCGCCCCCGCTGGACGCCGCCCGGAGCCACGCGACGGTCGCGATCAGGAACCCGGCCGGGATACCCTGGAGCAGGACCTCCGACGGCGTCCGGTACAGCAGGCTCTCGCGCGACACCGCCACCATGGCGGACAGCAGCTCCCCGCTCACCAGGTGGCCGTAGGTGTTGATGGCCGCCGCCGCGCCGGTGCCGACCAAGTTGCCGAGGAGCACGATTCCCCAGAGCCGGGCCGTCGCCGCGAGGGCGCGCCCGCTCGGCCGGGTGACGAGAGGCAGGACGGTCACGATCGTCTGCTCGGTGAAGAGCTGGAGCCGCCCCAGGATCACGATCAGGAAGCCGAGGGGATAGCCGAGCTGCGAGACGAGCGTCCGGGACGCCATCTCGGCCGGCAGCTTGTGGTGCAGCGCGCCCTGGGCGATGATCGAGGCCGTGATGGCGATGCCGGCCGCGACGCCGGACCAGAACAGGGAGCCGGCGGGGCGCGACAGCTCCTCCTTCCCCTGCTTGCGGACCGCCTCGTGGACGACCGTGGCGCGCGGCGCCGAGCGATCCTCGATCTCGCCCCGCTCAGCCGAATCCCGATCCGCCATGGTCCTGCCGCTGCGCCGCCCGCCACGGGCTGGAGCGAGGTCGACGCACGGCATCTTATGTCGTTCCACCCCGGCCCCAACGCGCCCCGTCCGCGTCTCGTCCCCGGGGAGCGGCCCGGGGCCGGCGGTTGCCGGTCGATCGGCGCGGGTGCTACCGGTTGCGAGGATCGGGCTCTCCCGGCGCCGGAGCCGGCGGGGCGCGATGATGAACGAGAACAGGATGCCGGGGAGGCAAGCGTGGAGGGAGACGAGCGCCACACGGGGCGGGCGGTCGCCCATCGGTCGTCATCGGCGCTGACGGCGTCCCCGGCCGCGCCGGTCCCGGCCATGCCGGCGCAGCCCGTCGCCTCGACCCGGCTGAGCGCCAGGCTGCGGCAGGCCCACGCGATCGCCGACCTGCGGTCCCTCGCCGCCCGGCGGCTGCCGCGGGCGGTGTTCGACTTCATCGACGGCGGCGCCGAGGACGAGCGGACGCTGCGCGACAACGTCGAGGCGTTCGACGGCTGGATGCTGATGCCGCGGGTCGGGGTCGACGTCGCGCGCCGCGACCTGACCCGGCCCATCCTCGGCGCGACCTCGTCCCTGCCGCTGATGATGGCGCCGACCGGGCTCGCCGGCTTCTTCTGGCCCGACGGCGAGGTCGCGGGGGCCCGGGCGGCAGCGCGCGCCGGCATCCCCTACTGCCTGTCGACGAACTCCGTCGCCTCGATCGAGCACGTCGCCGCGGGCGCGCCCGACGGGGAGCGCTGGTTCCAGCTCTACTTCCTGCGCGACCGGGACTGGATGCAGGCGCTCCTCGCCCGCGCCGCGGCGGCGCACTACCGGGTGCTCTGCCTCACGGTCGACCTCGCGGTGCAGGGACGGCGCGAGCGCGACCTGCGCAACGCCTTCACGATGCCGCTGCGGCCGCGCCTCGCAACCGCCTTCGACCTCGCCCGCCGGCCGGGCTGGCTCGCCGGCGTCGCGCGCTCGCGGCTGGGCTTCGGCAACTTCGAGGCGGCGGGAGGCGGCTTCACCAGCGTCGCCCAGCACGTCGCCTCGCTGTTCGACCCTTCGGCGAACTGGGACGACATCGCCCGCATCCGCGAGCACTGGCGCGGGCCGATGGCGCTGAAGGGCATCCTGCACCCGGCCGATGCCGAGAAGGCGGTGGCGCTCGGGATCGAGGCGGTGATCGTCTCCAACCACGGCGGCCGCCAGCTCGACGACGTCCCGGCGGCGATCGAGGCCCTGCCGGACGTGGCCGCGGCCGTCGCGGGCCGGGCCGAGATCATCCTCGACGGCGGCGTCCGCCGCGGCACCGACGTGGTGAAGGCGCTGGCGCTGGGCGCCACCGCCTGCAGCATGGGGCGGCCGTTCCTCTGGGGCCTGTCGGCGGGCGGGACCGAGGGCGTCTCCCGGGCGATCGAGATCTTTCGCAGTGAGCTCGACAACGCGATGACGCTGCTCGGCACGCCGACGCTCGCCGACATCACCCGCGACCATGTCCGGGAGCGCAAGGGCGGCGGGCGGTGACGGCGAAAGGGCGGGACGCGTTCCGCCCCCCTGGACGTCATCCCGGGGCCGCGCAGCGGAACCCAGGATGACGATGGCGGGCGACAACATCGACGCCAGAGATCCGATGTATGCGCCGGCCCTCTACTTCTCGAACTCCACCCGCTTGATGAACGTCACCGCCCCGCGCTCGTTGCGCACCACGTTGTAGCCGTGCAGCCCGTCGCCGTTCTGGTCGAAGTTGTACATCCCCTCCGCTCCCTGGATCCCCTTGGTCGCGAGGAGCGCGTCGCGGATCCTGCCCGGCTCGAGGCTGCCGGCCGCGTTGATCGCCCGCGACAGGATCGTCACGGCGTCGTAGGCCCAGGCCGAGAAGAAGTCGGGCGCAGCCTTGTAGGCGGCTTCGTACCTCTCCGCGTAGGCCTTGGCGACCGGGTTGGCGTCGCGGTGGAAGTCGGAGGCCGCGTAGGCGCCCTCCAGCGCCGCTCCGGCGAGCTTCAGGGCCGTGGCGCTGGCGGTGGTGGAGGAGCCGACCCAGTCGATGGCGACGCCGAGCTGGCGCAGCTGCCGGGCGAAGATGCCCTGGTCGGTCTCGAACGGGATGTAGGTGCCGAGCACGTCGGCGCCGGACTGCTTCACCGCGAGCGCGACCGCGGTGAAGTCCTGCGAGTTGTTGGGGAAGGCCTGCACCACCACGGGCTCGATCCCCTGCTCCTTCAGGGCGGCGGCGAGGTTGCGCATGCCGCTGGTGCCGAACGTGTCGCTGGAATGCACCAGCGCCCATTTACGCCGGTTCAGCGTCTTCACGCCGAACTCGGCGATGACGCGGGCGGAGTAGCGGTCGTTCGGGCGGAAGCGGAAGAGCCAGGGGTTGCCGGCGGCGGTGAGCTGCGGATCGGTGCCGCCGATCATCGCCGGCTTGCCCGTCTTGGCGACGTCCGGCGCGATGGCCTGGACCTGGGTGCTGCGCACCGGCGCGATGAAGGCCGGGATGGCGGGGTCGGCGGCGAGCTTGCTGAAGGCCAGGATGGCGCCCGGGTTGGTGCTCTGGTCGTCCTGGATCACGAACTCGAGCGGGCGGCCGAGCACGCCGCCGGCCTTGTTGACCTCCTCGGCGGCGAGCTTCGCCCCCTGGACGAGGTACTTGCCGGATTCGGCGCCGGGCCCGGTGATCGCCGCGGCGACCCCGATCCGCACCGGATCGGCCGCGAGGGCGGACCCGTGGGCCAGGCCCAACGACAGCAGCAGAGCAGAGACCAGCGTCCCGCGGCGGTTCATGGCATTCCCTCCCGATATTTTGCGGGCAGCTTAACGCCTGCGTGCCGGCGGACAACCGCCGCGCCTGCCGCCAGGTCGAGGGGGAACCGGTCTCGGGGCCAGCGCCGTCACTGCGCCTGCCGGGCGATGGCGACCGGATCGACCGAGACCTCCTGCTTGAGCGTGCGCAGGGCGAAGACCGAGCGCGACTGGCGGATGCCGCGGATCCGGTAGAGCTTCTCGCGCAGGAAGCGCTCGTAATGCGCGGTACCGCTGACCGCGACCTTGATCATGTAGTCGTAGTCGCCGGTCACCAGATGCGCTTCCAGCACCTCCGGGATGCGCAGGATCTCGGTGCCGAAGGCCTCCAGCACCGAGTCGTCGTGCTTGTCGAGGGTCACCTCGACGAAGACCACGTCCGGGATGCCGAGGGCCCGGTGATCGAGGAGGGCGACGTAGTCGCGGATCAGCCCCGCCTCCTCGAGGCGCCGCAGGCGCGTCCAGCACGGCGATTGCGACAGGCCAACCCGCTCGGCGAGCGCCGCGATGGTCAGCCGGCCGTCCGCCCGCAGCGCGCCCAGGATCCTCCGGTCGACGTCGTCGAGCCGGTGAGGCTCCGCGCCCCTGGTGGCGGGCTGCGTCCGCCCGGAACGCCTGTTCGGCGCAGCGCCCTCAGAGGCCATCGCGTGTTCTCCAAAAACCCGCTTTAGCGGCGAAAATCGGCGAGGACCATCCGGCCGGACCGGGATACAAAGGGGGCAAATCAAGCGTCGCGGGAGGACGCGCATGGCTCGAGACCAAGGGCACCCCGTCGAGATCCGGGCCCGGATCGCCCACGTCTTCGACGGCGTGACGCGGCTGCTCGGCGAGGTCGAGCGGGCCGGCTATCCGGTGCGCAACCTCGCCCTCGACGCCGGCAGCGCGCCGTCCGCCGTCACCCTCTCCATCCTGGTCCCGGACGGCACCGACCTGACCTTCCTCGCCGCCCGCCTGGCGCGCCACCCGGCGGTCGTCGAGGCGCGGGTGGGCGCTCCCGGCAGCGCGACGCCCGCCTGAGGCGCCGGCCGCCCCCGGGCTCCCGACCAGACCGATCGTCCGCGTCCCATCCCCCGCAAGGCCCCCGCCGATGCCGCCAGACGCCCCGAGCCTCCAAGCTCCCCTGAGCCTTCACGTGCCCGAGCCGGCGGTCCGCCCCGGCGGCAACCCGAGTTTCTCCGACCTCGACATCCCCGAGGCCGGCGCGGTCCGCCGGCCGGCGGTCGACGTCGCGGCGGCCGACATCCGCGACCTCGCCTACACGCTGATCCGGGTGCTCGACGCCGACGGCAAGGCGGTCGGCCCCTGGGCCGGCAGCTTGACCGACGAGGAGCTGCTCGCGGGCCTGCGCGACATGATGAAGTTGCGCGCCTTCGACGCCCGCATGCTGATGGCCCAGCGCCAGGGCAAGACCTCGTTCTACATGCAGCATCTCGGCGAGGAGGCGGTGAGCACCGCCTTCCGCCGGGCGCTCGCGCCCGGCGACATGAACTTCCCGACCTACCGGCAGGCGGGGCTGCTCATCGCCGGCGGCTACCCGCTCGTCGACATGATGTGCCAGATCTACTCGAACGAGGCCGATCCGCTGCACGGCCGGCAATTGCCGGTGATGTACTCGGCCAAGGATCACGGCTTCTTCTCGATCTCCGGCAACCTCGCGACGCAGTACGTCCAGGCGGTCGGCTGGGCGATGGCCTCGGCGATCAAGAACGACACCAGGATCGCCGCGGCCTGGATCGGCGACGGCTCGACCGCCGAATCCGACTTCCACGCCGCGCTCGTCTTCGCCTCGACCTACCGGGCGCCGGTGGTGCTCAACGTCGTCAACAACCAGTGGGCGATCTCGACCTTCCAGGGCTTCGCCCGCGGCGGCTCCTCGACCTTCGCGGCGCGGGGCCACGGCTTCGGCATTCCGGCGCTCCGCGTCGACGGCAACGACTACCTCGCCGTCCACGCGGTGGCGAAATGGGCGGTGGAGCGGGCGCGGCGCAACCTGGGACCCACGATCGTCGAGTACGTGACCTACCGCGCCGGCGCGCACTCGACCTCCGACGACCCCTCCGCCTACCGGCCGAAGACCGAGTTCGACGCTTGGCCCCTCGGCGATCCCGTGGCGCGGCTCAAAGATCACCTGATCGCCCGCGGGGCCTGGTCGGAGGAGCGCCACCGCCAGGGCGAGGCCGAGATCCTCGACGAGGTCGTGGCGGCCCAGCGCGAGGCCGAGACCCACGGCACGCTGCATGCCGGCGGCAAGCCGTCCCCGCGCGACATGTTCGAAGGAGTCTTTTCCGAGATGCCCCCCCACCTGCGCCGCCAGCGCCAGCAGGCGGGGTACTGACATGCCGCGCCGCACGATGATCGAGGCCATTCGCGACGCGATGGCCGTGGCGATGGAGCGCGACGACGACGTGGTCGTGTTCGGGGAGGACGTCGGCTATTTCGGCGGCGTCTTCCGCTGCACGCAGGGCCTGCAGGCGCGCTTCGGCAAGAGCCGCTGCTTCGACGCGCCGATCAGCGAGCTCGGCATCGTCGGCGTCGCGGTCGGCATGGCGGCCTACGGGTTGAAGCCCTGCGTCGAGATCCAGTTCGCCGACTACATGTACCCGGCCTACGACCAGATCGTGTCGGAGGCGGCGCGCCTGCGCTACCGCTCGGGCGGCCAGTTCACGGCCCCGATGGTGGTGCGGATGCCGACCGGCGGCGGCATCTTCGGCGGCCAGACCCACAGCCAGAGCCCGGAAGCCCTGTTCACCCACGTGGCGGGCCTCAAGACCGTGGTGCCGTCGAACCCCTACGACGCCAAGGGCCTGCTGATCGCCGCGATCGAGGATCCCGACCCGGTGATCTTCCTGGAGCCCAAGCGGCTCTACAACGGACCGTTCGACGGCCACCACGACCGGCCGGTGACGCCTTGGGCCCGCCACGACCTCGGCGAGGTGCCGGACGGGCACTACACCGTGCCGCTGGGCAAGGCGGCGATCCGGCGCGAGGGGTCAGCCGTCACGGTGCTCGCCTACGGCACCATCGTGCACGTCGCAGAGGCCGCGGCCGCCGAGACGGGGATTGATGCCGAGATCATCGACCTGCGCACGCTGCTCCCCCTCGACACGGAGACGATCGAGGCCTCGGTGCGCAAGACCGGGCGCTGTGTCATCGCCCACGAGGCGACCCTGACCTCGGGCTTCGGCGCCGAGCTCGCGGCTTTGGTGCAGGAATCCTGCTTCTACCACCTCGAGGCGCCGATCGTCCGGGTGGCGGGCTGGGACACGCCCTACCCGCACGCCCAGGAATGGGCCTACTTCCCGGGCCCCGAGCGAGTCGGCCGGGCCCTTCGCGCCGCGATGGAGGGCTGAGGCCATGGGCTTTCGCATCGTCAAGCTTCCCGATATCGGCGAGGGCGTGGCCGAGGCCGAGGTCTCGGCCTGGCACGTCAAGGTCGGCGACGTCGTGCGCGAGGACCAGCCGCTCGCCGACGTGATGACCGACAAGGCGACGGTGGAGATCCCCTCGCCGGTGAGCGGCACCGTCGCGGCATTGGGGGCCGAGGCCGGCCAGATGCTGGCGGTCGGCGCCGAGCTGGTGCGGCTCGAGATCGAGGGCGGGGCCGCCGCGCCCACAGCCGGCGCCGCGGCGACGCCCGAGGCCGGAATCGCGGTCGCCCCGGCGGTCCAGGCGGCGCAGGACGAGGCGGCGGGCCAGCCGGCCTCCGCCCTCACGCCCGCGGCGGACGGGCTGGAGCCGCCGCCTCCGCCGGTGGCGCGAGCCGAGCCCGCCCCTCAGGCGAAGCCTGCCCCTCAGGCGAAGCCGGTCGAAGCACCAAAGCCTCCGGCACCGAAGCCCGCTCCCCCGGCCTCGCGCCCCGCCGCGGCGGCACCCTCCTCCGGCCCGCCGCGGCCGCCCGGCGAGAAGCCCGTCGCCTCCCCGGCGGTGCGGAAGCGGGCGCTCGAAGCCGGGATCGACCTGCGGCAGGTGCGCGGCACCGGGCCGGCCGGGCGCATCGGCCACGACGACCTCGACGCCTTCCTGAACACCCCGCCCGAGGAGGCGGCGCCCGTTCCCGCCGGGCGGCTGCCGCGGACGGCGGTCGAGGAGATCAAGGTCATCGGCCTGCGCCGGCGCATCGCCCAGCGCATGGCCGACGCCAAGCGGCGCGTCGCCCACTTCTCCTACGTCGAGGAGGTGGACGTCACGGCCGTGGAGGAGCTGCGCGCGAGCCTCAACCAGCGCCACGGTGCGAGCCGCCCGAAGCTGACCCTGATCCCGTTCCTGGTCCAGGCCCTGGTGCGCGCCCTGCCGGACTTCCCGCAGATGAACGCGCACTACGACGACGAGGGGGAGGTGATCCACCGCCACGCCGGGATCCATGTCGGCATCGCCACCCAGACCCCGTCGGGTCTGATGGTGCCGGTGCTGCGCCACGCCGAGACCCGGGACGTGTGGAACTCGGCGGCCGAGGTGCGGCGCCTGGCGGAGGCCGCCCGCAACGGGTTGGCTGCCCGCGACGAGCTCTCGGGCTCGACCATCACCATCACGTCGCTCGGCGCGCTCGGCGGCATCGTGACGACGCCGGTGATCAACCGGCCGGAGGTCGCGATCATCGGCGTCAACAAGCAGGTGATGCGCCCGGTCTGGCGCGACGGCGCCTTCGTGCCGCGCCTGACGATGAACCTCTCGGCCTCGTTCGACCACCGGGTGGTCGACGGCTACGACGCCGCCCTGTTCGTGCAGGCGCTCAAGGCCCTGCTGGAGACGCCCGCGATGCTGTTCATGGAGGCCTGACGTGGGCGAGATCACCACCAAGCTCCTGGTGCTCGGCGGCGGGCCGGGCGGCTACGTCGCGGCGATCCGGGCCGGCCAGCACGGCATCGACACCGTGCTGGTCGAGGAGAACCGCCTCGGCGGCACCTGCCTCAACGTCGGCTGCATCCCCTCGAAGGCGCTGATCCACGCGGCGGAAGCCTTCCACGCGGCCGTGCTGCAGGCCGAGGACGGCTCGCCCTTCGGCCTGTCCGCCGGGCCGCCGCGGCTCGACTTCACCCGCACGATCGCCTGGAAGGACGGCATCGTCGGGCGCCTCAACACCGGGGTCGCGTCGCTCCTGAAGCGCGGCGGGGTCAAGATTCTGCGCGGGCGCGGCACCATGGTCGACGGCAAGACCTGCCTCGTCGAGACCGATACCGGCCCCGAGCGGGTGCGGGCCGAGCACGTGATCCTGGCGACCGGCTCGGTCCCGGCGGCGCTGCCGCATATTCCCTTCGGCGGCCGCGTCATCTCCTCGACCGAGGCCCTGTCGCTGCGACAAGTCCCGGCCACGATGGCGGTGGTCGGCGCGGGCTATATCGGCCTCGAGCTCGGCACCGCCTTCGCCAAGCTCGGCGCCAAGGTCACGGTGGTCGAGATGGCCGAGCGGATCCTGCCGACCTACGATGCCGAGCTGACCCGGCCGGTGGCGCGGCGCCTCGGCAGCTTGGGGATCGAGGTGCTGCTCGGCGCGAAGGCGACCGGGCTGACGGCGGGAGGCGACGCGCTCGCCGTCGAGGTCGGCGGCGATGCGCGAGAAATCCCGGCCGAGGTGATCCTGGTCGCGGTCGGGCGACGGCCGCGCACCGGGGATCTCGGCCTCGACCGCCTCGACCTCGACATGAGCGGGCCGTTCATCCGCATCGACGAGCGCTGCGCGACCTCGATGCGCAACGTTTGGGCGGTCGGCGACGTCACCGGCGAGCCGATGCTGGCCCACCGGGCGATGGCTCAGGGCGAGATGGTGGCCGACCTCGTGGCGGGGCGCCGCCGCGCCTTCCACAAGGTCGCGATCCCCGCCGTCTGCTTCACCGATCCGGAGGTCGTCTCGGCCGGCCTCTCGCCCGAGGAGGCCCGCACTGCGGGCCACGAGATCCGCACCGGCCTGTTTCCCTTCGCCGCCAACGGCCGCGCCATGACGCTCGGGGCCGAGGACGGCTTCGTGCGGGTGACGGCGCGGGCCGACAACCACTTGGTGCTCGGCATCCAGGCGGTCGGCGCCGGCGTCTCGGAGCTGGCGGCGGGGTTCGGCCTCGCCCTCGAGATGGGCGCCCGGCTCGAGGACATCGCCGGCACGATCCACGCCCACCCGACCCTCGGCGAGGCCTTCCACGAGGCGAACCTGCGGGCGCTCGGCGAGGCGCTGCACATCTGATACCGCCGCGCCTTCGAACGGACCCGTTCGGAGGCGCAAGGCAAGCCCGAACGGGCGCCGGTGCTGATGCGCCGGACGCCTTGGCATCG